>CAIPPO010000140.1 GCA_903866915.1 uncultured Mucilaginibacter sp.
AAACCTCAATATTTAAAAGGAGTAATCAAATGAAAAAATTTACTGAAGTAAAGAACCTTGTTGCGTCATTAGAAGGCGATGCTGACAAATTTTACAACAAAGGTAACAGCGCAGCTGGCACGCGTGTTCGTAAAGGCTTGCAGGAACTCAAAAATTTAGCTCAAGCAATTCGCCTGGAAATTCAGGAATCAAAAAACAAAGTATAAGGTATTAGCCATGCTTTATCACTGAAAGCCCGCATCTCAACCGTGCGGGTTTTTTATTTGGCTAATTTTTGTGTTTCGGCGACAATCTTTTCAGCCAGGCCTGCGCTAACTTGTACCAATGGCAAGCGTACGGTATCACCGCAAATTCCCCTGCTTTTAAGCGCTATTTTTACACCAGCCGGGCTGCCTTCGGCAAACATCATGCGGGTAAAATCGATAAAAGACGAGTGTCCTGTTAGCGCTGCTTTGAAATCGCCTTTAAGACAAAGCCTGATCATGTCAGAAAACTGGCGCGGCAAGGCATTACCCACAACAGAAATTACACCCGCAGTGCCCAAAGCGATCATTGGTAAAGAAATAGGGTCATCACCCGATATCAGTAAAAAGTCGGCTGGTTTATCCCGGGCAATCTGGTTCAGCTGATCAAAGTTGCCAGAAGCTTCCTTGATGCCAATAATGTTTTTGAAATCATTTGCAAGGCGTACCGTTGTCTCTGCCGATACGTTGCTGCCCGTACGGCTCGGTACGTTGTACAATAGCAGCGGTAGTTTAGAAGCCCCGGCAAGTGCTTTGTAATGCTGGTAGATGCCTTCCTGGG
Source organism: uncultured Mucilaginibacter sp. (assembly GCA_903866915.1). Classification (GTDB taxonomy): domain Bacteria; phylum Bacteroidota; class Bacteroidia; order Sphingobacteriales; family Sphingobacteriaceae; genus Mucilaginibacter. The sequence continues at coordinate 805 of CAIPPO010000140.1, forward strand.
TTGGCTTATTATAATTAGGGCTTGCCGATAAAATAGCATCATACCCTTTGGTATCAAACGTTTTTATTTCGTTAACTACTTCGGCAGTGTTATTGCCGGCAATACCAGCTACAAGTGGTACGCGACCGGCGTTTACTTCTGCGGTAAAGGCCCAGATTTTCTTTTTCTCATCTTTACTCAGCGTAACACTCTCACCTGTTGTACCGAGTGATACCAGGTATTCGATCCCGCCTTCGATTAAAAAATCAATAAGCCTGCGCAGTCCCTCGAAATCTACTTCTCCATCTGCATCAAAAGGGGTTACCATGGCTACGCCCGTGCCGTAAAATTTGTTCATGTTCGTTGTAAAAAGGACGCTAAGATAATAATTTGTTTTTTCTGCGGGTTAAAAAGCTGCAATGACATATCAGACAGGCTTACAGATACCATCAGCCTTAAAACCATTGAAATTATTTTGGATGTTTTGCCAAAAAAAAATGGCAACTTTAAGAGTACTTTCATTCCCGCCAATTATAAACCAATCATATGAAAAAAGAGATCTCAAAAAATGGGATTGATCCCGATGCTGAGGAAATGTCAGCCGCTAAATCCGGGACGATCGACCGCCGAAATTTCATTAAAGTAGCTGGTGCAGGGGCATTGGCTTTTAGTATTGTGCCACGGCATGTTTTAGGGGGCAGGGGTTTTATTGCACCGAGTGATAAACTAACTATGGCTTATGTGGGCTGCGGTACCCAGGGACTGCGCGAGTTGCTGCCTTTGCTTGCCGTTACCGACGTTCAGGTGATAGCTGTTTGCGACCCTAACCGGGATGCTGTAGGCTACCGCGACTGGGACAAAACGGGTTTACGCAACGAGATCAGGAAAGCGATCAATCAACCCGACTGGCTGCCGGGCGGAGAAAATATTATACCTGGTGGCAGGGAAGTGGGTAAAAATGTAGTGGATAGTTTTTATGGGAATATCCGCAAGGCCGACAATTACAAAGCCTGCAATGCCTATGCCGATTACCGCGAATTGCTGGAAAAAGAAAAGGACCTTGATGCCGTAAAGATCATGACGCCCGACCACCTGCACGGTTTGTTTGCCATTGCAGCCCTGAAAAGGAATAAGCATGTTTTAATGCATAAACCCGTTTCAAACCGATTATTGGAAGGCAAGGCGGTTATAGAGTTAGCGCGGCAAAAGCCCAATATCGTTACGCACCTGGTGCCATGGGATTCTAACGGATCGATGGACCAGGTGTTGGCGTGGATCAACGATGGTAAAATAGGAAAGCTGAAAGAAATTCATAATTGGACCAATCGCCCGGTATGGCCGCAATACCCAACGTTGCCGACGGAGTATGTACCGATTCCGGATGGGCTCGACTGGCAGTTGTGGCTGGGCCCCGAGGCCGACAGGCCGTATTCGCCTAACTTTACCAATATGGTGTTCCGTGGCTGGTTCGATTTTGGAGGTGGCTCGATGGCGGATATGGGACATTACAGCCTTTGGACCGTATTTAATGCACTGAAACTTACTTCACCTGAAATTATTGTACCCAATTTGACTCATTATGTAGGCATGGGCGACCATACGCCTAATTTTGTACACAATGATTTCTCGTTCCCTTCGGGCTGTACAGTTAAATTCAAATATCCCGCCAATGGCGACCGTCCGCCGGTCGACCTTTACTGGTGGGATGGAGGAATCCGCCCAACAGTGCCGGAAGAATTGATCGCTATCGGCGAAGAGGACCTGCCTGCTGAAGGTATGATGTTTATTGGCGACAAAGGCAAGATATTGACTGGCTTCAATATTCAGAATCCAAGACTATTCTCGAAGAAAAATAAAGAAGAAAAGGCAACTGTGCCGGCAATAAATTCATACGAGCACAGTAAAATGATTGATGCGCTGACACTATTTGCTAAAAACTGTAAAGCAGGTACCCAGTACCCCGGCAGCTTCCCTGAAGCAGAGGGATTGACCGAAGCGGTCAACTTGTACGCAGCTTCATTAAGGTCGCAAAAGTTGTTGAAATACGATGCTTCAACCAGGCTGGTTACCAATGTGGCCGATGCTAACAAATACCTGAAAAGGGAATACAGGAGAGGCTGGGATCCGGCAACTATTTAGGTTTCCAAAAATAATTTGTTACCTGGATCTAAACCCTCTCCCCGGGAGCGGGCAGGGCTGAGGCAAAAAAATAATATACAAATGAACAGAAGAAAATTTATCACACAAAGTACAATGGGGGCAGGAGCAATGCTGCTGCTCCCCAATTTGCTGTCAGCGGCACCTAAATCTAAGCACCCTATCGGCTTTCAAACTTTCCCGATCAGGGATATGGTGGCCAAAGACTTTGCAGGCACCATGAAAACCATGGCTGGCCTGGGTTATCAATATACCGAGATGTGTTATCCCAAAGGATACGCGGGAGCTGGATTTGCAGCTTTAGTTGATGTTAAACCTGGCGATCTGAAAAAAATGATCGAAGATGCCGGACTTACCTGCCCCAGCTGTCATTTCGGGATGGGTAACCTGAAAGCAAATTTTAAGGAGTGCATGGATTTTGCACATGGCCTTGGCTTGACGCAAATTGTAACACCGGGATTAGAGACTCCGGGCAAAACAATAGCCGATTTTCAGCAAGCTGCCGCTGATCTGAACAAGATAGCCGCACAAATCAAAGCTGAAGGCATGATAACCGCTTTACACAACCATGAAGGGGAATTTAAAAAACTCGAAGGAACATTAATCTATGATGCTATTTTAGAGGCCCTTGATGGTAAATTGGTAAAAATGCAATTCCAAACTGAAGTGATTAAATTAGGTTATAAAGCCTCAGATTATTTCAGAATATACCCGGGAAGATTTATTTCTTCACACTTATCCGACTGGACAGCCGATGGCAAACAGGTGCCGATAGGGCAGGGAATCATCGACTGGAAGGAATTCTTCGGGGTAGCAAAAATGACCGGCGTTAAGAATTTCTTTGTCGAGATGAATTTTGATACCTACAAGGATAGCGCCGATTATATTCACGGCTTGTTGGGTTAAAAACTCAGTCCTATCCTGATTCCGTTACGAATATTGCTGCCGCTGTTGAACGAAGTGCCGTACAACAGCCGGAAGGCAAGGTATTGTACGCCCACGCCCAGTTCCGTGTAGTTTTTGAGCTGAGGTGTACTCAGGTAGTTGATATCTACGATCTCCTGTAATTTAAGCTTCCGGATGAGCGGAATTTTATTGGTGATAAAACCCGAAAAGTTATGTTCCAGGTGCCCCTCTATGTATTGATCAGGTGTGCTGAAACGGTAATAATCCAGCAATAGGAAACTATTTAGCCCGCTTTTATAGAGCAATACCTCATTACCCGCAAATTGCTTATAGTCGGGGTAGTAGAGCTTATTGGCATTCAAAAATTTACCCGCGCCAATAAAAAAAGATGTGTGGCCATAAAGGCCCAGGTTGATATTTTCTTTGCTGATATCCGCCTTAAGTAAATCGTAATCAACATCGGATCCCAGTATATTTTTAAAACCTTTGGTGAAAGTAAGACCTATAGTTGGATATTCGGATGGAACATAGCGCCTGCCAAAAGGATAAGTTTCGTATTTATTGCTGAAATCGTAGGTTGTACGCAGCGTAAGTTTGAACGATTGATTTTCCGGAAATAATGGCTTATCATTTGCCGGGTCAAGTGGATTGTTTGATGTAAACTGATTGCCCTTTGGCTGAAAAAAGCTATAATTATTGGTATTGGGCAGCCATCGTCTGTCGGCCCATTCAATCGTAGCATTAGCCTGCCAGCCACCATAGACTCTGCCGGATAACGAAGCCGTGGCAAATTTTTTCTGGTATAATTTTTCGAAATTCTGCCGGTCAAACAGCGTGTACGAAGTATTGATAAATGCCGGCATTGGTGTAAGTCCGTTCAAATCTTCAACATTCGAGCCACCGGCAAGATTCAGGTAAAAATCGCCAATGGGCAAAGTGGTATTCGCGTTAACATCAAACAAATGGTCCGAAAAACCATAACGCACATTCGCACCATAGCCAAACACTTTGTTACTCAGGCTATCTGCCCGCCTGCGGTAAGTAAAACCATAATTAAGTGCAGGCCCTTCCACCGTATTAAACAAGATCGAACTCACTAATGGATCGAGGTGATAAAAAGCATGCTTATAGCGATCAATGATATTGATACCCGTTAACAATAATCCGGATGAAGTTACTTTATTGGTTGCCTTGTCAAGCGAATCCAGGTAGGTTTTCGATTCCAGCCGGGCAGCAATTTTTTCTTTTTTCTTGTAGTCTTTTTGCTCTTCCAGGGTTAGGGGAATGGGCCGCTCCTTGTTCCAGTACAACGAATCATTTTTATTTACCTTTTGAGGAATACGTAGAATTTCATTGAACTCATGCTTTTTAAAGGTGGGATTAAGGTCGTAATCCTTATATACTGAGATAAAATACCCCTTCAGTCTGAATCCAAATAGTCCCCCGCTAAACTCAAACTTGTTCGACGATTGCATCCATTTGTTGGAATCGATCTTCAGGAATTGCTGGTTAATGCGCAGGGTATCTACAAAGTTGATATTGGCCCTACTGGTAACAAAAAGATCGAGTGCGTAAATGCGCCAATTACCATCAATAATGTAGATCAAGCCATCAAAACAAGGATCGTGACCCCGGCGCGGTGTAACCTGTATTTTATTGATCGTTACCCCATTCTCATTAGTGGTACCTAAAAGCTTGTATTTGTAATAAAACAGCGCATTATCCGAAATCGGTGATATCAGCGGACGGTTGCTCAAGCCACCCCAATCCTGCAGGTTCTCGTAAAAATTGACCCGTGCATCGCTGGCCCGGTTAAAGCTGAACATCCGGTTGCTACCCGAGAACTTTGACGAAATCATCTCCTCATGCAGCTGCCCGGGGTATTGGTAACTGATCTTTGATTCTGATTCCGACAGGTAAATAATACCCCTGCGATTGGAATCGAGCCCGATCTCGCGTCCGATCTGGTTGATATCGGCCCCCATGAATTTTTTCGGAGCAGCCAGCAGTTTTTGCAGTCCCTTAATATAAACCTCAGCTGTATAGGCCTTCACTTCGCTTAAATGTGCCTTGCGGCGACGAATCGCTTTTCGGATAATGGCATAGGCCGGGTCCTGGCCGCTGGCATTGATGGTAACGCCACCCAGCTCATATACTTCGGCTGTAAGCGTGATAGGGAGTGCTGTGTTTTTTTCAAGATCAACTGCCTTACTTATTTGCTTGTAGCCAACCGCGCGGTATAGGATCTCATATTGTCCGGGCTGTAGTTTCAATAAGTAATCACCGTCAATATTGGCAGAAGTACCTTTAGTAGTTCCCTTAACATATACACTGGCGAAAGGCACCGGTTTACCATTATCGTCACTTATTTTGCCGCTGATGGTCACTTGTGCGATTGCACCAAAACTTAAAAGTGAAAGGATAAAGAGTAAGGCAAACCTCATGGCGTTGGATATTCTGCTAAGATGAGTTTAATTGCAGATAGTTACCGTCAGGATAGTGTTAATTGTTGTTAAAGTTGGGGCAATGGGTCATTTGCTGCGCGTCATTGGGCATTGCTTTACTCGCTCATTCACTCATTGAAAAACCCATGTCGTTGCGAGGAGCCGCGATGGGTATGTAGAATGGGGGCGACGTGGCAATCGCAAGGAGGACGGTACGCGGGCCGGTTTTGTATGCTGATTTCAAATGAACCCTGGTCTAAATGCATGCCTTGCGATTGCTTCGTTCCTCGCAATGACAAAAAAGGAAAGGCGATTGCTTCGTTCCTCGCAATGACAAAAAAAGAATGTCAAATCATCGCTAGCAACTCCTCATCACTAATAATCGGAATATTGAGCTTGGTAGCTTTCTCCAGTTTGGCCGGACCCATATTATCCCCTGCAACCAGATAATCCAATTTGGCCGAAATACTGCTTAATATTTTGCCCCCGTTTTGTTCAATAATGTCCTTCAACTCATCGCGTGAGCGGGAGAAGGTGCCGGAAATGATAAAGCTTTTGCCGGATAGTTTTTCGCTGGCAAGTATAACTTCCTTTTCCTCGGCGGTAAACTGCAGGCCCAGGGATTTTAATTTTTCAATTTCCTCGCGATGCCGGGCGTTGTCAAAATATTCGATTACACTTTTGGCGATGCGTTCGCCAATCTCTTCAACAGCATTCAGTTCATCAAATGAAGCAGCAATGATATGATCGATCGATTTAAAGTAAGTTGCCAGTTTTTTAGCCACAGTAGCACCAACATAACGGATACCTAATCCAAACAACACTTTTTCAAAAGGCTGCTGTTTCGATTTTTCGATACCATCCAGCATATTATTGATCGACTTCTCTCCAAAACGTTCCATCTGTTTCAGCTGGTCGGCTTTGCTATACAGCGTATAGATATCGCTGATATGCCGTAGAAAGCCACGCTCGTAGAGGGTCTCGATGGTTTCGTCGCCCAGCCCATCAATATTCATCACTTTGCGCCCGGTAAAGTGCTGCATTTTACCTACAATCTGCGGTGCACATCCCTCGTCGTTAGGGCAGTAAAACGCTGCCTCCCCTTCTTTACGTTCAAGCGTAGTGCCGCATACCGGGCAATTGGTAATATAGTGAACCGGATTTGCTCCGGCTTGCCGTTTTTGCAGGTTGACGCCGATGATCTTGGGAATGATCTCGCCACCTTTCTCAACAAAAACCCAATCGCCCTCGTGCAGGTCGAGCCGTACGATCTCGTTTGCATTATGCAGGGTGGCCCGTTTTACCGTTGTTCCCGCCAGTAATATCGGCTTCAAATTGGCAACCGGCGTAACGGCACCCGTGCGGCCTACCTGGTAGCTGACACTTTGCAATTCAGTTTCTACCTGTTGTGCCTTGTATTTATAAGCAATGGCCCAGCGGGGCGATTTGGCGGTGAAACCCAACTCTTCCTGCTGGCTGTAGCTATTTACTTTGATTACAATTCCGTCAATATCATAGCTCAAATGGAATCGCTTGCTCTCCCATTCGGCAATAAATTGCATAACCTGTTCTATATTGCCACAAAGCCTGCTTTCGTCATTCACCGGAAAGCCCCAGCGCTTAACTGCCTGCAGGCTCTCCCAATGGGTATCAAATAATCGTCGCTCGGTATAAAGGAAATACATAAAACTATCCAGCGGCCGTTTGGCAACTTCGGCTGAGTCCTGCAGTTTGATGGTACCGGAAGCAAAATTGCGTGGATTGGCATAGGCGGGTTCGCCGTTTTCCAGTCGCTCCTCATTCAGCCGGTCGAAGGCTTTGCGGTGCATAAATACTTCGCCGCGTATTTCGAAGTCGGCCGGGTAATCGCCTGCGTGCAAGTGTTTGGGTATGCTGCGTATGGTTTTAACGTTCTCGGTTACCACATCGCCCTGGGTGCCATCGCCGCGCGTCACAGCGCGAACCAGATGTCCATTCTCATAGGTCAGGCTCATCGAAAGTCCGTCGAACTTCAGCTCTACTACGTATTCAAAATTATCGCCTATGGCTTTTTTGATGCGCTGGTCGAAATCAAGCAATTCCTGTTCATTATAGGTATTGCCTAAGGATAGCATGGCCCAGCGGTGTTTAACCGTTCGAAATTCTTTAGTGATATAACCACCCACATTTTGTGTAGGCGAATCCGGATCAACCAGTTCCGGAAACTGTGTTTCCAGTGCTACCAGTTCCTCCAGTAATTTGTCGAATTCAAAATCAGATATCGAGGGCATGGCCAGTACATAATACCTGTAGCTATGCATTTTCAGTTCGGCAGATAGTGCCGCGATTCGGTTCTTTGCTTCTTCGAATGACATGGAACGAAGATAT
>CAIPPO010000141.1 GCA_903866915.1 uncultured Mucilaginibacter sp.
ATTATCTTGAACGCAATAAGTGGAGAATTGTATCTTTGCACGCGAAAAAGGAAGACGAATTGCAGCAATTGCTGTACCTCCTGGACGAGAATAACATCATCTACCACGATTTATTACACAGCGGGATACAAAAAATGCAGCCTGAGTCGTTCTTGATCTTTAAAGATCAGTTGATCTACCTAAAGAACTATTCGCAGTTGAAAGTTTTAAACTTACAATACTTCTAAAAGCAATGAAATTTAAAATTCTATTACTGACGCTGACCATAATTACGATCTCACTACAGTCTTTCGCCCGTTCTGCTGCCGCAGCGGTGTTTCAGGAAGACCATAAAGGCAAAAAAGTTGTCATTTATAAGATCAAAAAGAAAGATACCTATTATTCAATCGCCCATAAATACCATATACCGGTTAGCGAACTGCAGAGTTTTAATGACAATGCTAAAATGACTATCGGTAAAACCATAAAAATACCTGCTGGCGCATCTGCCGCTGAGCCCAAAAAGAAAGAAAAAGTAAGCGCGTCGGATAAAAAAAGCAAGAAAAAACATAAGGGTGAAAAAGATCAGCCGGTAGAAGAAGTGCAGCAAAACAATCCGGAACCCGGGCAAAAAACCGAATCAAAACAAAGCATCCAACAACAACCGGCACCGAAACAAGCCGTTGTTCAGCCATCCGGTCCTCCAACTCAATATAAAGTTTCGGCAGGCGAAACCCTTTATTCGATCGCCAAACGGTTCAATACCACAGTCGAAAATATAGTTAAGCAAAATAACTTGCCCTCAAATACAATTCAACCCGGTCAGTTATTGAATATCAGCGCTAATGTACCTGCAGAGCCTGTGCAAGCACCCGCCAAAGTGGTTGATAGTCCGACTGAAACCCCCGTTATGAAACGGGATTCAGCTATGGTAGTTTCTCACCAGGATAGCGCTAATGCGACCGTTTTTCATGCGAATTCGAACAAGTTTGGAATTTTTGAAAAGGATGAACATGGTGTAGGAACATGGATCGAAGACGAAAGTCTGGACCCCAATAAAAAACTGGTACTGCATCGTACAGCTCCAATTGGTACGGTGATCAAAATAACCAATATCATGACCAACCGCACCACTTTTGCAAAAGTTGTTGGTCGCTTTACGGATAACGAACAAACGAAAGACGTGATCATCGTAATGACCAAAAACGTAGCCCAGGCTTTGGGTGCTCTAGATAAACGTTTCCAGGTAAATTTAAGCTACGGCGTCCCTAACGAACAATAGGTTTTAATGGTTAAGGCTCCCTTCATCATAGGTATAGCAGGCGGAAGTGGTTCCGGAAAAACTTTTTTTCTGAAGTGTTTTCAGGAACATTTTGCAGCTGATGAAATTTGCCTCCTTTCGCAGGATGATTACTATTTTCCGGTTGCAGCAGGGATGACACGGGAAGAAAATACCCTGTACAATTTCGATCTACCGGAGACTATAGACCGTAAGCAGTTTATGGCCGACATCGAACACCTTATTGCTGGCAATACGGTTTATAAAAAGGAATATACGTTCAATAACCCTGATGCCGTTCCTAAAATGCTGGAGATCAAACCCGCTCCGATACTGATCATTGAAGGACTGTTCATCTTCCACTTTGAAGAAATAGCGCAAAAGCTCGATCTGAAAATTTTCATCGAAGCTGATGAACCCATTGCCCTATCCCGGCGCCTTAAACGTGACCTGCACGAGCGTGGTTATGACCACGAAGATGTGATGTACCGATGGCATAACCATGTGATGCCGGCCTACCAGCAATACCTGCTGCCCTATCGCGATCAATCGCACCGGCACGTAGCCAACAATACCCAAGTAGCTGATGATATTATCGAAGTAACCAAAGTTATCTCGGATGAATTGAAGCGAAATTTGTTTGGGGCCAGGTAAGTAAATATCCGCCATGCGATTGCCGGAAATGGAGACGATCTTCCTTCAAAATACTATTTATTAACCAGGCGTCTGTCTGTTTGGCTAAAGCCCTCATCCTTTATCCTTTATCCGTCAAATAAATGTGACGGCAATAGGTTTCTAAATTTCATTACCGTTGGCTTAAGGCAAATTGTCGAATGCGGAGATATTGAAACGCCCTGTATTAAACAGCAACCTAATTGATTTGGCTAAAGCATTTATATTATATCCTTTATCCGTAACCTAAAAGTAGCAGCAATAGCTTTGTAAATTTCATTGCCGTTGGCTTCAGCCAACGGAATAAGAATTTCAACAAAACGGCTTTAGCCGAAATAGGCAAAGTTGTAAAGGACCTAAGTACATACAAAGAATAAATTCACCGTTTCCACCAACTCTGCTCGCATCCTCCGCTAACCGCCTCGCGCCAACCACCCTCCGCCCTGCCCTTCCCACAAAAAACAAATTTAATTTGGAGATTTACTTTGCTATGCATTATCTTCGCAACAATATTTGGTAGCAATACCTTTCGATCAATACCTCCAAAACAGGTTTTGATTTATAAAGAAGCGGCGAGAGATCAGGCTCAATGACCCGCTGGCAACCCTCAGAATGAGAAGGTGCCAATTCCTGGCCCGGAGAATGGATCTCCGGGG
>CAIPPO010000142.1 GCA_903866915.1 uncultured Mucilaginibacter sp.
GCCATAAAAATGCGCGTTTGCTTTTTTATCAATACCAAGGTTCGAACCATTAATAGTTATACCGGCAAACAACCCACGGCTGCGCGAGTATGAATACACTTCGGCCTGTAGCTTATAATCTGTACTTGCGGTCGAGCTACGCCCAACAGGGCCGGCCGCGGCGGATATATCGCCACCAATGGTAAAGTCGCCGTTTTTAACTTTGGTCAACACTCCCTTATGACGAAATACCAACACCAGGTCTACCGATTGTACACCAATCTGCAACCCAAAGCTGCCGCCATTAAGCGTAACAAAAACCGGGTCGCTCCATTTACCGTTATCCAGTTTTACCATGGCAACGCCATTACCATGCTTGCCGCCTATGCCCAGCCCGGCATTTATCATATGCGGAATGATCACTATGCCGTTGTATTCCTTCAGCAATTCATGCGGTATACTTTCTTTCATCTTACCAAAGTCCTTAAGCACATTGGCAGCGTTATGTATACGTTCTGTTTCTTTACTGGCATCAGTAGCAGATGCCAGTACAATGAAGACGCTTAATAAAAGCGGCAACTTCAAAAATTTTAATAGTTTCATGGGTGATGTTATTTTAATTGTTAATGTTTTCTTATTTAACCCATCAAATCCACACTTGTTTGCTTAAATATCCTGTAATTACAAATCCTTGAATAACTATCTTTGCTCTATAATGAGTTTGAGTAAAGAACAGGTATTTTCCATTTCCATCAACGCCCAATTTAATGCAGCTGCCCTCCGGGTTTTCAGGCACCAGGCAGCAAACTGCGCCGTTTACAACAAATTTATTCAAGGCCTGAAAGTTGATGCCACCAAAGTTAACCAAATTGAGCAAATACCTTTCTTACCTGTCGAATTCTTTAAATCGCACGCCGTAGTCAGTAACAATTATCCTGTTGAAGTTTCCTTCAGCAGTTCGGGCACTACAGGCATAACAACCAGCAGGCACCTGGTTACCGATGTAAGCTGGTACGTAGAAAGCTTCCGCCGTGCATTCCGGTTATTTTATGGTGATATAAAGGATTATACCCTATTAGCCCTGCTCCCATCATACCTTGAACGCGAAGGCTCATCCCTGATTTACATGGCCGATGACCTGATAAAACAATCAGAAAACTCTGATAGCGGCTTCTATTTGTATAACTATGAAGATTTATACCATCAGCTCAAAAAACAACAGCAAGCCAAAAAACCCACGCTGTTAATTGGTGTAACTTTCGCATTGCTTGATTTTGTTGAGCAACATCCCATCAACTTCCCCGAATTAATAGTTATGGAAACCGGCGGTATGAAAGGCAAACGCAAAGAAATGATACGCGAGGAACTGCACGAAACATTATGCAAAGGTTTTGGCGTTAGTGCCATACATTCCGAATACGGCATGACGGAACTATTATCCCAGGCCTACTCAAAAGGAAACGGCATTTTCAGCACCCCACCCTGGATGCGCATCATCACCCGCGACACCAACGACCCCATAAGCTTAATTACCGATGGCAAAACAGGTGGCGTAAACATTATCGACCTTGCCAACATCAACTCGTGCTCATTCATAGCCACCCAGGATTTGGGCAAAGTTTATGCCGATGGCTCTTTCGAGATACTCGGCCGCTTTGATAATGCCGACATCCGCGGATGTAATTTACTGATAGCATAAAACTTAATGTGCCAATAACATAATATTCTTATTTTTGCGTTGGAAATAAAATTCATACTTATATGATTGAGAAATTTTTGAATGACGAGCAGGACCCCAAAGCGGTTGAAAAAGTTTATTTACGACTTGTCGACCTGCTTACAACCGGCGAGGATATTCTATACATTGCCGTTCAAAAAAAGCCCTTGGTAAACATTCTGCCCGATTGTATCGCGCTTACCAATAAACGTATATTGTTCTTCACGCCTGCTAACTTAGGCTTATCAATAAAATTTGTTGATTTTGTTTGGAAAGACATTGTTGATGTGTACACCAAAGAAGAAATAATAGGTGCCATATTCAGCGTGAAAACCACCGGCGGTGCCGAAATGGGTGTCGACTACCTGCCAAAGGTACAGGCCCGCAAGCTATACCAATACGCACAGGAACGTAAAGAAGCCGAACGCGAAGCCCGCCGCCTCCGCGATCTGGAAGAAAAACGCGCGGAATCAGGCGCCATGCAATTCGAGGCTCCTGCTGCGTTTGCTGCACCATTTCAGCCTGTACAACAGCAAGCCCCTATTGCAGCTCCGCCAGTTGTACACGAAGAGCCCGTAGTAGCAGCGCCAAAACCGGATAAATTAACCGAAAAACTAAAAAAATTAAGGAATTTGTTTGATAACGGCCTCATCTCACAGGAAGAATACAACCAAAAGAAACTGGAATTATTAAGCGATCTTTAATTATTATAGAGCCTTTTATCAAAATGAAAAGGCTCTTTTCTTGAAATTTTCACCTTCTTCATATCAGGATGCTCGGTATTAACCAGGTAATTATATTCCATAGGAACAATTGCTGATGGAACTTTCATCATTAAATGAGTTCCCTTTTTTAAAAAATCATCTCCTATTTTTTTTAAGGAAGGAGGTGGATAATTATTGTCCCAGTTATTCGGTAAATCCTTGATGGAAATTTGTAAAAAACTATTATCAGGCACTTCAACCTCCACTACAAAGTAGTTACTTGGTATTGATAACGGCACTAAGTGAACCAATACTTCAAGTACAGCTAATGCCCTTGATGAAGCTAAATAGATCGCAGATTGGCCTTCGCTATTCCATCTGCCCCCAAATAAACGCGCACCTGTTCCACTCAGATCATCCGCATATTTACTTTTTACAATCCGGTACAGTATCATTAAGCAAAAATTCCGTATTCAATGCGGCC
>CAIPPO010000143.1 GCA_903866915.1 uncultured Mucilaginibacter sp.
AAGAATATAAATCAGGTAATTATGTCATCAGGGCCTATACACAGTGGATGCGCAATTTTAGTGAGGATGGCTTTTTTTATCAGCAGCTGCGTATTGCGGATGCCGATGAGAATGGTTGGCTGGTTAAAACGCGGATCGATACCTCAAACCAGGGCAGACATTTGCGGGCACGACTGGCAGTCAGCAGGCTGGATCAGGTACCGATGACAGATTCAACTTTTGTGGCTGAGGTGTACAATGGCAAAAAGCAATTATACAAGCAAACGGTTCATGCCGGAGCAAACGGCCTGCTTGATCTTTCTTTTGAGCTACCGGCGGATGCCCGGCCCTCGATCAGACTGGAAAGCAGGGATAAAAGCAAAAGGGCGGTAGTACCGGTCGGCCTTAACCGCCCGCAAAATACCGATGTGCAGTTTATGCCCGAAGGCGGGAGCATGGTAGCTGGCCTGCCATCACGCATTGGCTTTAAAGCGATAGGTGAAGATGGCAGGGGCTTAGCTATAAATGGTATTGTAGTTGATAAAGAAGGGAAAAAGGTAGCTGAGTTAAAATCGTTTTATCATGGCATGGGGCATTTTATCATCGTGCCTCAACCCGGAGATAAATATACCGCGCGAATCATATTGCCGGGCGGTACCTCCAAAAACTACGCTTTGCCGGCAGCCAAAGCTTCGGGTATTGTGCTGCGGGTAAATAATGAATTACATAGCGATTCGCTGGAACTGGAGCTATCCGCAAGTCCCGACCTGCAGCAATCGGGCCAATCCTGGTTTTTGCTGGGGAAGGACAGAGGGGTAGTTTGTTATGCAGCGGTGTTCGATTTCGGCAAAAGCGGGCACATTAGTAAAATGGTCGCTAAAGAGCATTTCCCTACCGGGATAATGCATTTTATTGTATTAAGCCAGTCTGGAATACCGGTCGCTGAGCGACTGGCCTATATCGACCAACAGGATGAACTGCATATCCATATCGAACCTGACAAACCGCAATATGCCTCAAAAGACAGTATTGCCTTGCATGTAATGGTGACCGACCATAATAACCAACCTGTACAAGGCTTGTTTTCGATGGCAGTTACGGATGATGCGCAGGTTAAAGCGGATACCATGAATAACCTGATAACTCACTTATTGCTCACATCAGATTTGAAAGGCTATGTGGAGACACCTGCTTATTATTTGATCCGAAATGAACCTAACTGGCAGGCGCTGGATGATCTATTATTGACGCAGGGATGGGTGAATTATGAGCCACAATCAACCAGCCTGCCTTATGTTGCCGAAACTGAATACAAAGTGTCGGGCTCAGTGAATAACGTCTTTAATGCACCGGTTAAAAAAACAGACATATTACTTTTCTCCAACCATCCCTTTATATTGAAGGATACTTTAACTGATGATAAGGGCCAATTTCTTTTTGACCATTTTCCGAGGGTAGATACACCGGTTTTTGTGTTGCAGGCACGTAACCGGCATGGCAAAAGCTTTAATGTAAATATTAAAGTTGATGAAATAACGCCCCCTGCATTCAATGCACCCTGCTTTCCCGAAAAGATGCCCTGGTATGTCAATATTGATACCACACTGGGTATGCGATTAAAAAACATCATCACGTTTAATAAATTCCTTGATTCGATACCAGGAGTTAAAGCCCACCATTTAAAAGAAGTTAAAATTATTGCGAAGAAAGTGGTAAAAGGTTCCGAAAACCTGAATGGGCCCGGCAATGCAGATATTGTATTGGATGAGAAAGATTTGGAGGCGGCGGGGAAGAAAACATGGCTGCAGTTGTTGGAAGAAACGATCCCGGGGTTTAGAGTCGGTACTCTTGGCAGTATGTTATCCTTTTTAACCGACGGTGGTGATACCAAGTTACCTCGTCTTTGGTATTTTGCGAAGGACAAACCAATCAAGTTTATTATTGATGGAACAAGCTTGTTCGAGGTAATAAGATTCTCTGAATTTGAACCACCTTTAAAACAAATCTCTGAATTCCTGAAGTCACATACTGCAGAAGATATAAAAGGTGTCGAAATT
>CAIPPO010000144.1 GCA_903866915.1 uncultured Mucilaginibacter sp.
GATGCCATCAACGGTTTCTCTTATTACGTAACGCAACAAGGAAAGGAGCAGTTACGTGCGATGGCAGTTAGAGCTTATACCAACGCATTATCAAAGATCACCGATAAATACAACCAGGCATTCATCATCAGCCAGTTGCAAATTATTGGTGAAGATGACGCTGTACCAACTTTAAAGAAATACCTGAGCGATGAACGCCTGGTCGACCCTGCCGCGCGTGCACTGGTTAAGGTTAATACGCCTTTGTCAAAGAGTACTCTATTGCAGGCATTGAAAGGTTCTTCAGGCCAGGCCCGTTTATCATTGGTTGAAGCTTTGGGCGATAGTGAATATTCGCTGGCCGCCAGTGATATAGCCGGATTAATCGGACAGGATAAAAAATTAGATAGGGTTGCGCTGTATGCCCTGGCCCATATTGCCAGTTTAAAGTCGGCAGGGGTGCTGGCACAAGCCACCCAAAAAGCCGGGTATACACTTGATGAATCAAATGCAACTTCAGCATATGTTATTTGTATAGGTAACCTTGCTAAAAAGGGATTGGCAACCAACGCTTTTACGCTTGCAAAAAATTTGCAGGCGAAGGCCGCGAAAGCTGGCCAGGTGCAAACCCAAACCGCAGCGCTGAAATTATTGGTTGATATCAGGGGTGCAAAAAGTACGCCGCTGCTTGTACAGGCTATCAGCGACAAAAATCCGCAATACCGTGCTGCTGCGTTGAAATATGCTGCGCCGTACTTAAACCCAGCTTCGGTTCAACTTTGGTTGAAGGCACTGGCGGGTGTTGATAATACTACCAAAGCAGAGCTCATTACCTTCCTGGGTAACAACCACGTTGTTGCTGCCTTGCCAGCAATTACTAAATCACTCAATGATACGGACCCGGCAATTGTTTTAGCTGCCATAAAGTCTGCACAACAAATTGGTCAGGATAAATCTATCGCCGACCTGATAAGGATAATAAAAGGCGGCAATGCCGACTATATTACTGCAGTACAAAATGCTTTATTGGTTGTTAAAGGACCTTCAGTGGTTGGAAAAGTAGCAAATGCCCTGCCAGATGCACCAGCTACCGGGAAGGTGGCTTTGATAAACGTTCTGGCAGCAAGACGTGCTCACGACAAGATCGACATTGTTTTGCCTTTGTTGAACAATACCGATACGCAGGTAAAATCGGCGGCTTATAGTTCGCTTCAATACCTTGCCGAAGATAGCAACCTGCCCCAGCTATTTATTCTTTTGAGCAAAGCCAGCGACCCTGCAAGTTCAACGGATATACAGGCTGCGATTAATGCAGTGATAAGCCGCTTGAAAAACCCGGAAGCACAAAACAGCCTAGCATTGCAGCAATTGAACAACGCACCTGCCAATCAAAAAACTCTCTATTTTAATATTCTGGCTGGAATAGGCGATAAAGCTTCACTCAATGCAGTATCAAAGGCCTATGATAATGGTGATCAGGATTCCAAAAAAGCTGCAGTAACGGCGTTATCACAATGGGTTAATGGAAGCGCAGTAAGGGAGCTATTGCAAATCAGCAAGAGTGCCAATGACCGCGGTCTGCAAAACAAGGCATTTAGCGGTTTAGTAACCCTGATTGGGAAATCAGATTTTTCAGCCGACGAGAAAGTGATCTTCCTTCGCGAAGCTATGGCTATAGCGCAGAATAATGAGCAGCGCAGCCTGGTGTTGGAGTCGCTTGTAAATGACAAAACCTATGTGGCACTGTTATTTGTAGCCAATTACCTGGACGACCCCCAACTGCAGGCCGCGGCCTCTGAAGCCGTAGTTAGTATTGCACTATCGAGCAAAGAATTTTATGGCAATGATGTCAGAAATATTTTAAATAAAGTGATCGCAATGCGTCGCGGTGGTGACGGTGATTATGAGCGTGAAGCCATTAAAAAGTTTGTTGCAGAAATGCCGGCTGGAGAAGGATTTGTTGCACTGTTTAACAATAAAGACCTGAGCGGCTGGAAGGGCTTGGTCGAAAACCCGATCGCCCGCAGTAAAATGGATGCTGCCGCACTGGCAAAAGCCCAGCAAAAAGCCGATTCTGTCATGCGCAAAGGCTGGTATGTGAAAGATAGCGTACTCAACTTCAGCGGCGATGGCGACAATATTTGTACAGTAAAACAATACCGGAATTTCGATATGTACGTCGATTGGAAAATAGAGCCTAAAGGCGATGCCGGTATTTATTTACGTGGTTCGCCTCAAGTGCAGATCTGGGATACTTCACGCGTAGATGTGGGTGCACAGGTAGGTTCGGGTGGCTTATACAACAACCAGGCGCATGAAAGCAAGCCTTCAAAGCTGGCTGATAACGCGATAGGCGAATGGAATAGTTTCCATATTATCATGAAAGATGATAAAGTCACCGTTTATTTCAATGGAGTTTTGGTGGTTGATAATGTGGTGCTTGATAATTACTGGGACCGCAAGTTACCTATTTTCCCGAAAGAACAGATCGAATTGCAGGCCCACGGTACCCATGTTTATTACCGGGATATTTATTTGAAGGAATTACCCGAGTAAAATATTGGGGTTATACTGACGCAATGATTATGAAAAAAATTCTCAATACCGGGCTAATTGGGTTCGGTAATTCGGGGCAAACATTCTTTGCCCCTTTTATTGCAGCCGATCCTGGTTTTAATCTGGCAAAGATCAGCACTTCGGATGCCGGCAGGGCGCAACTAGCCGTGTCGATCTACCCGGATGTCGTAGTTGTAAATTCGGCAGATGAGATTATTAACGACCCCAGTATCGACCTGGTATTAATAGGCTCTCCCAATACAAGCCATTTTGAATGGACCCAAAAAGCCCTACAGGCCGGAAAGCATGTGCTGGTAGAAAAGCCTTTTACCGTTACCAGCGCCGAGGCTGATGAACTTATTGCATTGGCTAAAAAACAAAACCTGGTATTAAGCGTACACCACAACAGGCGTTTTGATAGCGGAACTAAAACCTTAAAAAAAGTTCTGACAAGTGGACTATTGGGGCATTTGGTTGAGTTGGAGGTGCATTATGACCGATACCGGCTTAACTTGCGTCCGGAAGCCTGGCGCGAGAAGCCATTACCAGGATCAGGGACTTTTTACGATCTAGGCGCTCACCTCATTGACTCTACATTGGATCTATTTGGTAAACCGATAGAGATTACCTGTTTTTTGATCACCCAACGTCCGGGAGGGCTGCAGGTAGAAGACAATTTCGAGCTGATATTATGGTATCCCGGTTTAAAAGTAACGCTTAAAGGGGGCATGCTTGTGAAAGAACCGGGACCGGTTTACACGGCTTTTGGCTATAACGGCACCTTTATCAAATACGGGATGGATGTGCAGGAAGAAGCCCTGAAAGCCGGTCGTACACCAGACGAGCCCGGTTGGGGAATTGAGCCTGAAAATATCTGGGGCCATGTTACTTACGACAAGGGCGGTAAAACCATCAGCGAGACAATACCTAGTGAACCTGGTCGTTATCAGGACCTGTTCAGCAATGTTCGTGAAGCGATACTAGGCGTAGATGAACTCATTGTAAAACCCGAAGAGGCCCGAACTACTATTCGTATCATCGAACTCGCAATTGAAAGTAGTTTAACAAAAAGAACAGTTGCTTATAGGGATTAAAGTGATTGGGGATTATTTATCGGATTTGGTTATCAGGTAATGAAAACTGGCGTTGCAATCTCCAAATGAATATAGACCATCAGCTATTAACAATGAATCATTTACCCAAACCTACGACCCGGCGTAAATAATAAACCCCAGCCCCGCAACAAAAAACACGAACATTGCAGCCAAACGGGCATTGACGCCTTTAGGTACATTTGCAAATTCACGCCAGACAAAAACGCCCCATAGCGCGGCAACCAGCGTAGCGCCCTGGCCAAGCCCGTAAGAAATGGCTGGCCCGGCTTTACCTGCCGCTACCAAATTAAGTGAGTTACCCAATCCCCATATCAAGCCCCCTAATACGCCTACGAGGTGGGTCCGGAACCGGCAGGCAAAATACTGCCTATAGTTAACTGGAGGCCCTTCTATGGGCCTTTTCATCAGTAGGGTATTGAATAAAAAATTGGATAGAAAAATTCCAACAGAAAAAACAAAAACGGCAGTGTAAGGTGTCATTTTACCCGCAGCCGGATGCGCGAAATTATCCAGGTCCATAGCACCGGCAATAAAACGATAGAAGAATGACATTAACAATCCGGCAATCAGTGAAATGATTACGCCTCTGGGGGATACTTTTTTCCCGGAGCCACCTGCCCTGAGATAGGCCAATGCGTTCAGGATAATGGCCAAAGTGACGCAAGCTACGCCTACAAATAATAAAACCGGGTCGCCCTTTTGTGCGGCGAAATAATTAATAAGAACCCCCAGGATTAAAGCTAAGCCAATACCTACCGGAAAGGCAACCGCCATACCGGCAATAGCGATTGCAGCTGAGAAAAGGATATTTGCCGCGTTAAATACCACACCGCCAATTAGGGCACTCAAAATATTACTGGCAGAAGCCTGTTGCAAATCTGTGCTAAAGCTACGCCCTTCGCTGCCTATGCTTCCGAGTGTTAACGCAGAAACCAGAGAGAATAGTAAAATTCCGAGCACATAATCCCAGTAAAACAACTCGAAGCGGAGCGTTTTGCCAGCAAGTTTTTGCGTATTGGCCCATGAGCCCCAGCAAAGCATGGTAACTACACAAAATAAAACCGCGGTAGCGTAAGCATGAACAACGTACATGGTGCTGATCTATAAAAATTTAAAATGTTTATTTTCCAGTTCATTGCGATAAGGAGCGGCGGCTTGCGCACCAAAGCGGGTTACACTGATCGCGGCAGCGCGGCAGCCGAAAGCAACCGCATCTTGCAGGGATTGCCCTTCGCTCAATGCAACGGCGAGCGCGCCATTGAAAACATCGCCAGCAGCTGTAGTATCTACCGCATCAACTAAGGGGGCCTCGACCAGTAGTTCAGTATCGGCACTGCTAATCCAGGCGCCTTTGGATCCAAGCGTGATGATCACTGTCTTTACACCTCTGGAACGGATAGCATAAGCTGCGGCTTGAACACTATCCAAATCAGTAATGGTTCGCCCGCTAAGCATTTCAGCTTCTGTCTCATTTGGCGTAATGATACTGACCTGATTTAGCAATTCATCCGGCAAAATCCTTGCAGGAGCAGGATTCAGGATGAGCATTGCGCCGCCCATTGCAGTTAATGATGCCGCAAATTGGACGGTCTCTAAGGGAATCTCGAGCTGGACCAAAACAATAGCTTTGTTATTGATCAATGTTTCGGCTGGCAAAAGGTCCTCAGGAGAAAGCGTTCCATTAGCACCTGGTGCAACCACAATCGTATTTTCGGCATGATCGTCAACGGTAATAAGCGCTACGCCCGAAGGGTTTTGGATGTCCCGGCGTATAAAATCGATGTTAATACCTTCGTCTCTGAACTGCTTTATAGCAGTTTCACCAAACACATCATTACCTGTTTTGGCGATAAAGACTACCACACCACCAAGTCGTTTGGCTGCTACAGCCTGGTTGGCGCCTTTGCCACCCGGATTCATAAAAAAGCTACCGCCCAACAACGTTTCGCCGGGCAATGGCAAATGCGGGGCACGGATTACCATATCGGTATTGGTGCTGCCTATAACAACAATTGACGGATGGTTCATAATCGGTATCTTAAAATTACTTTTTATTTAGTGATTTTCCTATTCGAAGCAGAAATCAGTAAGGAACATATCTTTCACCAAAATCAATCTCAAACTTCAAAAAACCAGCCACTTCACCATGACCGATAATAGCTGAAATGCTTACTTATACGTCAGTATCCGTCGAAATGAAATAGGTGTGGCATGGTATTTCGTATATTTAATTACCCAATAAATAGCTAAGAAATCCGTTAATAAAGGATAGGAAATAACCAGAAAAGTTGCCTACGGACTGAGGTCCATTTTCGGGCGGCGAAATAATAATAACAAAACCATGAAATCGATATTTCAAAATGCAAAACAAGCCGGCATGATAGCAGTTTTGTGTGTCTTTTTAACTGTGCAGGGCATGGCGCAGCGTGGTGGCCATTCAGGTGGCGGTCATAGTAGTGGTGGCGGTGCTGTTGGAGGAGGTGGCAGCCATGGAAACAGCGGCTTTTCAATTTCCCATAGCAACAATGTTGGGATAGCACGTGGTAGCAATAATCCAGGGGTTCGCAGTTATTCAGTACGTCCATCGGTGGGTGTACGAAATAGCGGAATTGCACCACGTGGTTATATTCGCTCAGTTAATGCCAGCGGTGCTCATACGCTTGCCAACCGTGGTTTTGTGAAAGGCAGTTACGGGCATAGTTATGCCGCGGGTGGTGTATATGCGCGCCCTTATGGCTGGAGGAATCACGGCGGATTCTTTTACTCACACGGATATTATGGAAGCTTATACTATCCCTGGTTAGGACTGAGTTTCGGTTATTTACCCTGGGGCTATTATCCCTTCTGGTGGGGTGGAACTAATTTTTACTACAGCGATGGTCTATTTTATCAATATAATAACCAAGAATACACGGTTGTTGAACCACCACTGGGTGCGCAAGTAGACAAATTACCAGTCAAGGCACAGTCAATCGTTATTGACGGGCAGCAGTATTACGAGTTGAACGGCGTCTATTACCAGGCTGTAACTAAAGACGATGGCACTTCCGTTTACGAGGTTGCCGGCAAAGACGGCGAATTAAATACCAATGCGGGAACAGGTGCTGATGCGGTAATACCTAAAATAGGCGATATTACTTCGAACCTACCAGCCGATAGCCGCAAAGTTAAGTTAAATGGCCAAACGTTGTTTGTTTCTGATGATGGCATCTATTACCAGGAAACAAGCACTCCCGATGGTAAAAAAGCTTTTAAGATTGTCGCAATTGAGACCGATGACCAACAATAAAGGGCGAGCAAATATTTGATTCTTAACAAAATAGCATCAGGAAAGCACCTCGGCTGGAGGCCATTTGTTGGCAATTCAATTAAACAGTTAAAGCTGCTTTAACCAAATAGGGCAAAATCTCTTTCTGAAAGGAGACGAAGTTTTTGCGCACATCGGAGTCGCTGACAGAGGTAAAAGCAAAACTGAACACAATACTTTTACTGCACTTGATCAGGAAACGTATCCTCTGGGCATAATTTTCGGTTTTTCGGATGCCCCCCAGATGCATAAAAGAGCTGACAAGCAGATCTTCCAGCTCGTTAGATAGGTTGCGTAAAAACTCCTGTGAGTTAGCCGATTCACGGATAAAGTCCCAGCCTATGAACTCGTTGCAAACTGTATAACTCAACCGGCAAGTTTTCATGATGAGGTTGTTGAGCTGTTTTTCTTCGTCGATCTCGTTGGTGTTAACATGCACCAATTCGTCAACGTTGACACGAATATAGTCCATCAACAAGGCATGAAGCACTGCTTCCTTACTGTCGAAATATTTGTAAATGGTTGCTTTAGCAATTTTAGCGCGTTTAGCAATTTCGTTGACGCTGGTCTTGTGATACCCGAATTTGCGGAACAGCTCCTGTGCGGCACGTTTAATGCTTTCTTTGATCTTATCGGCTTCCATGTATCAGTTTGATACAAATATCTCAAAATTACTCACATTTACACTATAAGCGCGCAAGGAACGCGTTGCCGGCGCTTTAACGGGCGTGCCGTCAATCAGTGAAAATTTCGCTCCACTGCAGGGGTCGGTACAGGTAAGGGTGTTGTTATCGAGTACTACAGCACAATGTGCAGCCGGATTGAAGCTACTGCATGCATCGTAGGCTGCATAGGTAAGGTCGGCTTCACGGTAGAGGATGATTCCCGCTACACCATAACCCGGTATAATTACTGCACCACCCGGGCTATGCAATGCTGTCAACCGCGGATCGTTAACGTCGGCCTCAAAACTAACTGCAACGTTTGGCACTACCGCACCACTTTTACCGCATGAAAAAAATGCCAGTGCAAGCAGGGTCAGCAGGCAAAGTTTGCGAATCATATGATCTCTGTTTTAAACTGCTTCAAAAAACGCACATCGTTCTCAGAGAATAAACGCAGATCGCGTATCACATATTTCAAATTAGTAATTCTTTCTATACCCATGCCAAAGGCAAAGCCCGTGTATTTTTTACTGTCGATGCCGCAGTTCTCCAAAACATTCGGATCCACCATACCACAACCCAGTATCTCAACCCAGCCACTATATTTACACATATTACATCCCGAACCACCGCAAATGGTACAGCTTACATCCATTTCGGCAGATGGCTCTGTAAAAGGGAAATACGAAGGACGGAAACGAACTTTGGTGCCTTCGCCATAAAGTTCCTGCACAAAGTGGTAAAGTGTTTGTTTAAGATCGGCAAAGCTTACATTTTCGTCAACATACAAGCCTTCAACCTGGTGGAAGAAGCAATGGGCACGTGCCGAAATTGCCTCGTTACGGTAAACCCTGCCGGGCATAATAGCACGGAAAGGCGGTTGGCCATTCTCCATCATGCGTACCTGTACAGACGAGGTATGGGTGCGCAGGGCTATGTCGTCCTGGCCGCTATTCTTCTTGATAAAGAAAGTATCCTGCATATCACGGGCAGGGTGTTCTTCCGGGAAATTAAGAGCCGAAAAATTATGCCAATCGTCTTCGATCTCCGGACCTTCGGCAACTACGAATCCCAGGCGTTTGAATATATCAACAATCTCGATACGGGTTAAGGATAAAGGATGACGCGAGCCGAGGGCAAAGCCATCACCTGGCAGCGTTAGATCGGTATCGGAGTCCTGCGTATTGAGTCCTGAATCCAAAGTCTCTTTTAAATGGTTGAATTTAGCTTCGGCGTTTTGCTTAAATTCGTTCAATACCTTACCCAATACGCGCTTTTCTTCGGAGCCTACGCTTTTGAATTGTTCGAAAAGATCCTTTAAAATACCCTTTGTACCAAGGTATTTGATACGGAAAACTTCAAGTTCATCAGCATTAGCCGGATTGGCAGCATTGATCTCGGCGGTGTATTGGTTAATGATATCCTGCATTATAATATCTTTAAAAATTGAACGGCTGTTAAAACCGGGATACTTGCTTGTTTATAGTCTTTTGCGTTTCGTGTAATAATAACTTCGGCTTTGGCACTTACCGCAGCGTAATATTGAACGGCATCTTCAAAATCGCTGAAATTACTTTTTAATGCCAAGTCGATAATTTCCTCCCCTACTTCAACTATACCTACAATTGATCGGAGTACATTTAATAAAAGCGGCTTCCTTGGCCGGTCAAATCTATCAAGAAAATAACTAATGTTGACAAAAGCTATGGAAGAAGTGACTGCTTTTATATTGCCTTCGGAACCCAAAGCCAGTAAATTAATGGCGGCCAACTCAAATCCGGGTCTCTTTAACAGGGCATCCAGGATCACGTCGCTATCAAAGAAAATTGTTCTCAATACCCGTACTTCTCCTCCAAATGCTTATGATACTCGGCTTTGTGGTCGAAATCAAGTACCGGATCGCCCGAAATGGTAATGTTAGCTACAAAATCCGACAACTCTTCCAGGCTTTTCACCCTGAAGGGCTCCTTTTCATTTTCTACAGCTTTTTTATAGAGTGCTTCAGTTACTTTCGAAAGGCTTGCATTTTTCTTTTTCGCAAGCTCTTTGATCTGTCCTATCAAAGCTGGCTCTATATTTAAAGTCAATTTCATTTTAGCCTGTTCTTACGTACAAATATATCAAAATCGTACGTATAATTATTGCGCTTATTCGGTTATTTAATAACCCCCAGCTCCTTACCCACCTTTGTAAACGCTGCAATGGCTTTATCCAAATGTTCTGTTTCGTGCCCGGCTGATATCTGTACCCTGATCCGGGCTTTACCCTGCGGCACCACGGGATGATAAAAACCGATCACATAAATGCCTTCTTCCAGCATCTTTCCGGCAAATTCCTGCGATAGTTTGGCATCATACAACATCACCGGTACTATTGGGTGCACGCCCGGCCTGATGTCGAAACCTGCCGCTGTCATTTTACTGCGGAAATACAAAGTATTGCGTTCCAGTTTGTCGCGAAGGTCTGTGTTTTCACTAAGAAGGTTCAATACTGCAATAGATGCGCCTGTGATTGAAGGCGCCAACGTATTACTGAACAAATAAGGCCTTGAGCGTTGGCGCAACATATCGATGATCTCTTTCCTGCCGGAGGTAAAACCACCCGAGGCACCACCCAATGCCTTACCTAGGGTTCCCGTGATGATATCGATCTTATCCATTACCCCATGGTGCTCATGCGTTCCGCGACCTGTTTTGCCCAGAAAACCTGAACAGTGACTTTCGTCGATCATCACCAGGGAATTGTATTTCTCGGCCAAAGCACATATTTTATCCAATTGCGCAATAGTACCATCCATGCTGAAGGCACCATCAGTTACAATAATTCGGTGACGACATTCCTGCGTAAGCTTTAGCTTCTCTTCAAGGTCGGCCATATCGTCGTGTTTATAACGTTGACGTTGGGCTTTGCACAAACGTACTCCATCAATAATTGAAGCGTGATTGAGTTCGTCAGAAATAATGGCATCCTGTTCGTTGAAAAGCGGCTCAAAAACTCCGCCATTAGCATCAAAAGCCGCCGCGTACAAAATAGTATCTTCTGTACCCAAAAACTCGGATAGCTTAGCTTCGAGTTGTTTATGAATATCTTGAGTTCCGCAAATAAAGCGGACAGAAGACATGCCATAACCATGCGTATCGAGGGTGTCCTTTGCAGCAGCAATTACCCTGGGGTGACTGGATAGACCAAGATAATTATTGGCACAAAAATTAATTACGTGGCTACCGCCCTGTACAGTAATATCTGCACTTTGTGGCGAGGTAATTATACGTTCCCGTTTGAACAGCCCTGCTTCCGCAATGGCAGCAAGTTCCTGTTCCAGGACTGGTTTTAATGTGTTGTACATGGTGTGAGTTTATTGAGCAGGCAAAGTTAGGGAATTTGGTTGTGATTGGTTGGGATTGGTTGTATTTGTTGAAGCTCTAATACTCATTGAATTGATTTTATTGGATGCACTACCGAGGCATAGGGTTGGCGATAGCTTATCGATCACCCTTCCCCTTAACCTTTAAGACCCCTTCCCTTTCTGCTGAGTAAATTTCCGACGAACCCACCCACTATACCTGCCATGCCTCCGATAAGGCTAAAGGCAAGTACAAAACCCATAAACAATAAAATGCTTTTGGTATCGGTGGCACCGCGGTAAACCGAGGGCATATAAAACGTAAAAATAACGTAGCCAAAAATCGCACCATTTATGATAGCCTTACGACGATCAAGGGCAATGTAACCCACACAAAGTGTTGAAAGCATCCAGGGAACCGTTGTGTACCAGCCGACAACAAAACGGCTTGAAACAAAGCCAAGCACAGCGGCGACAAGAATAAGCAGCACTTTATTAGTTGACATGATTTTTTTCCAAATTAATTTTGATATCAAATATATAATTATTTACTTTGAAAATCAAAGTGCTTTTACATGAAAGAAAAAGAACTCGAAAACGAACTTGCATCCATCCGCAGTATCATGGAACGCTCATCGAAATTTATCTCGCTCAGTGGCTTCTCGGGAATTTTAGCGGGGGTTTATGCGCTGATCGGAGCAGGAGCGGCGTATAAAGTAATCAACGATGACCCGGCATATGCATTGCTTCGTAACTTGCCTGATGCGCTAACGCAAAGTCAAAAATTCGGGCCAGTGGAAATCGAACCTGGCGATTATTCAAACCTCGTTTATAAATTAATACTAATAGCTGTTTTGGTGCTTTTTGCTTCAATTTCAACAGCTATAATTCTTAGCATGCGCCAGGCAAAACTAAAAGAAGTTCCTATTTGGGGGACTATCAGCCAATCGCTTTTATTTCATATGGCTGTACCACTTTTAGCAGGCGGTTCTCTGGTATTAATTTTTATTTCACATCACCACTATGGCTTTATTTCAGCTGTTTCACTTATATTTTATGGTATCGCTTTAGTAAGCGCCAGTAATTTTACCTTTGCCGACGTTAAATACCTGGGGCTATTAGAAATATTAATTGGACTTATTGCCGCTTGTTTACCCGGCCACGGTTTACTATTTTGGGCCCTTGGTTTTGGTGTGCTGCATATTATATATGGCGCCCGCATTTACTTAAAATACGATAAGTGAAAATAGCTTTTGATAAACTTGATAAGGCGTTTGAGAACCGGGTTAGGTTGCAGATCATGAGTGTACTATCGGTTAATAGCCGGTACGATTTCAACTCGCTCAAAGAACTGTTGAACATTACCGATGGTAACCTGGCTTCGCACCTAAAGGGTTTAGAAAAAGAAGAATATATTATGGTGCACAAAAGTTTCCTTGGTCGAAAACCTAATACCAATTATGAGGCTACCGACAAAGGAAAAAAAGCTTTCAAAGATCACCTCGACACATTGGAACAATTGATCAAACAACAGAAAATAAATTAATATTTTTTTTACACTTATACTTTGCATTTCAAAGTACTTTTATTAACACACAATGACAACTAAAGAACAACCACAACAACCGCAGGGCTTTACGCAATGGCTCAAAGAGTCGGTAACGGTTAAACTCGGCTTTATCGCCGTATTGATCCTGGTATTATTGATCCCCCAGGCCCTTGTCGACGGGCTGATCAACGAACGCGCCAGCCGACAGGAAGGCGCCGTTAAACAGGTGTCCGACCAATACTCCGGCGATCAGGTTGTGCAGGGCCCGGTACTGGTGATCCCCTATCTCGAGCAAACCACAGAAACCGACGAAAAGGGAAAAAAAAGCACCGGAGAGGTAATTGAAAATCTTTTCATTCTGCCAAACGAATTACATTTTAAAGGCAATGTAAATACGGAAGTACTTTACCGGGGCATCTACAAGGTTCCGGTTTATAACAGTCTCCTTAATGTCTCGGGTAATTTTACAAAAGCCGACCTCGGCTCACTTTCGGTCGATCCTGGTAAGTTGATGCTCGAAAAGGCCTATCTGCTATTCAGTATCAGTGACCTAAAGGGGCTGCGAACAAATCCGCAAGTAAGCATAGCCGGTCAGACTTTAGCTGCAACTCCTATCGCCGGAGAGAGCCTTTTTCCTAATGGCTTGCAGGTACCGGTAAACCTTTTTAACAAGTACGACAAACCCATTGCCTTTAGCTTTAGCCTCGATCTGAAAGGTAGCCAGGAACTGCGTTTCCTGCACCTGGGCAAAACTACCGATGTGGAGCTAAAGGGCAACTGGCCCGATCCAAGTTTCGACGGGCGTTTTCTGCCGGATACACGTGTTGTTAATCACGAAGGCTTTCATGCCAAATGGCGCATGTTGTATTATAACAGGCTATTCCCTCAGCAATGGGTACACGACCTTAATTTGATCAGCAATTCCAAAAAAATAGATGATGCAATATTCGGGGTAAAACTGATGTTGCCTGTAGATCAATACCAGCAAATTACACGCACAAGTAAATATGCTATACTTATCATCCTGCTCACTTTTGTATCACTTTTTTTCACCGAAATGATCGGAAAGCAAAAAGTTCACATTTTTAACTACATCCTGATTGGAGCAGCTATGGTTATATATTATACCCTGTTGTTGTCTTTTTCAGAACAAATTGGTTACAGCTGGGCTTACCTGGTCGCCTCTACTGCTACGGTGATGCTTATTGCTGTGTTCCTGGCCTCAGTACTCAAAAACCGAAAGGCGGCAAGCATATTTGCCTTTATACTTAGTATTTTCTACGCGTTTATATATGTTATTATCCAGCTGGAAGACCTTGCTTTGCTTATCGGAAGTATTGCACTATTTGTTATCACCGCAGCGCTAATGTATTCTTCACGAAAAATCAATTGGGATAACCGCTAAACCTTGTCTATGGGCGGAGCATAGGCTTCGCCCTTAATTATTACAATGAAAAGACAGATTATAAGATACACGCTCAAAATATGGTTATGCAGTTCAATTTTATCACCGGGCGTAGCTGCTTTACTTCAGTTTTATAACGACGATGGCGACACTTCAAAACTCGACTGGCTACCCGGATACCCACTGATATTAACGTTTGAATTGATATTTACAAGCCCGCTATGGGCACTATACTGGGTTTTTACCGAAACAAGCAGTAATTTTTTCAGGGAAGATATTTGGGTGAGACGGGTCGCCACTGCATCAGGTCTGGCCATTGCTGCCACAATATGCTTACTAGAAGCTAACCCTCAGGGTTCAATGGACGACCTGTTTTTTACAATCCCCCTGGGTAACTGCGTCTGTATCGTTGGTGGCTGCTGGTATTTTGATGTAAGCAAACCAGTATATCAATGACGATACTTATAGGCTTACTCGCCGCCAATACCGCGTTGTTGCTGAACCGGCAACAAAACCTGAGTAAATAAACCCGCTGCTGTTAAGTACTTATCATTTAATTGTTAAAATTTAAAACATTCTATATACCAATTTGGTATTTAGTATAAATACCATTACTTTAGCTTTTAAACTAAGAAAACATCCTATGAGCCGCGAGTTAATTGAAATCACCGAACAAATAGAAGAACAGTTTGAGATAGAAGAGATCAACCTCACTGATGATGAATTCTGGCAGTCGGTTTTGAACCTGTTTATATAGCAATTGGTCAATGGGTCATTTGCTTCGCGTTATTTGGCATTAGATTCGACAAATTCTAATGACAGCGCAGCAAATGCCAGCGCAGCAAAATGACTAAAAACCGTACCTTTGCTGCCGCATGAAAAAGAAGGCGCCGATTGATCTCCTGTTCGAGAATGTAAGCATTATTGATATCGCCGAAGAAGGCAAGGGCGTGGGTAAAACCAACGAGCTTGTTTTGTTTGTCGAAAAAGCCGTACCGGGTGATATTGCTGATGTGAGGGTTTACCGGAAAAAGAAAAACTTTGCTGAGGGAAAGATCGCTGAGTTAAAAAAGGCATCGGAGTATCGAGCCAGTCCGTTCTGTGAGCATTTTGGCACCTGTGGCGGCTGCAAGTGGCAGCACATGAGTTATGATGCACAATTACTGTTTAAACAAAAAACAGTTGAAGGTGCGTTTACACACCTGGCTAAAATAGATGTGAGCGGCATATTACCTATCCTGCCATCTGCTGCCGACCGTTATTACCGCAATAAACTTGAATATACCTTCTCTAACAAACGCTGGCTGAATGACGGCGAGAATCGTACTGAAGATACCCCCAATATGGATGCCCTGGGTTTTCATATTCCAGGCAGGTTTGATAAGATACTGGATGTAGATCATTGTTATTTGCAGGCAGATCCCTCCAATGAATTGCGCAACAGCATCCGCGACTTCGCTAAGCAACAGGGCATAAGTTTTTATAACTTAAAACAACACGAAGGGGCATTGCGCAACCTTATTATCCGCACTTCCTCAACCGGCGAGCTCATGGTGATCGTTGTTTTTGCCTATGCTTCGGAAGAAGAAGTGAACAGCCTGATGAATTTCATCGGCCAAACCTTTCCGCAGATCACATCGCTGCTTTATATCCTCAACCAAAAGAAAAATGATACTATTTTTGATCAGGAAGTGATTGCCTGGCGGGGACCGGAATATATTTATGAAGAAATGGTGGACGGCAATGGCAAAACGATCCGCTTCCGTATCGGGCCAAAATCGTTCTATCAAACCAACTCAATCCAGGCAGCAAAACTTTATGAAGTTGCCCGCGATTTTGCCGGGTTTAAAGGCGATGAGCTAGTGTACGATCTTTATACCGGAGCAGGTACAATCGCAAATTTTATCGCCGGACAGGTGAATGAAGTGATCGGGGTGGAGTATGTACCTTCGGCGATAGAAGATGCAAAGATCAACTCTGAGATCAATAGCATCAGCAATACTAAATTCTACGCTGGCGATATGAAAGACGTATTGAACGTGGAATTCGTAAATACCCATGGTAAACCGGATGTGATCATCAGCGACCCGCCGCGGGCAGGCATGCACCCGGACGTGGTTGCCCGCCTGCTGGAAATTGAAGCTGAAAGGATAGTTTATGTAAGCTGCAACCCTGCCACACAAGCTCGCGATCTGGCATCACTCAAAGAAAAATACGAAGTAATTAAAATACGACCGGTTGATATGTTCCCGCATACCCAGCACGTAGAAAACGTAGTACTACTTGGGCTGAGCTCAAAGCGCGACGGGTTGGCGATAATTAATTGATATGGCCCGGCGCCATGCGCCCGGCAACAAGCACAATACAATGGATCCCGAAGAATTATTAAATGAAAACACCGGCGAAGAGCAAAAAAAAGAGAGTCCGCTGGTTAGTTTAGAAAATGATCTCAAGTTATACAGTGAGTCGATACATGAAGTAGCTATTGAGATCATGGTTGAAGGCCTTTCCCTGTACCCTATTTTTGTGGCACACCAGCATGAAGTAAAGTTGGGCGAAATGATACTCGACCGGCACGACTTGAATACTGAGTGGACCATTCAGGCATCTACGCTAGAGGAATTCATCGAACGCGGCATCATAAAAAAGGAATTAAAAGAGCGCTTCATCAAAACTTACAAAACCCCGCACGATTTTATGTGCATGTTCGTCATTGTGCCGGAAGGTGCCAATTTTGTTTATTACCCTTACCCGAAGGATTGATATTTTTTGTTGAACGTTATTTTTTGTTGATACGCTGTCCCGATAGCTATCGGGATGTTGGAAGGT
This sequence comes from uncultured Mucilaginibacter sp., assembly GCA_903866915.1. Lineage (GTDB taxonomy): Bacteria > Bacteroidota > Bacteroidia > Sphingobacteriales > Sphingobacteriaceae > Mucilaginibacter. The sequence goes on from CAIPPO010000144.1 coordinate 16,749, forward strand.
TGAAACTTACCTGTATATTTACTAATCAAAAACACTACAACTATCCCGGTAGCTAACGGGACAACTAATACAACCATTTGCCATGAAAGAGAAACGTCTCCTCATACTCGACAAACACCAGATCGAACAAAAGCTAGACCGTATTGCCTACCAATTACTGGAAGACAATTACGATGAGGAGGAAATCATCATTGCTGGCATTCTGCCAAGAGGCGATCATCTGGCATTGCGCCTGAAGAATATACTTGATAAAATTGCGCCTTTCAAAAGTGTTTTAATGACCATCGAAATAGACAAGCAAAGCACCAGCCTGAAGGCCACTACTGATGCCGACATCAGCATATGCCATAATAAAGCAGTAATATTGGTTGATGACGTACTGAACAGCGGCAAAACACTAGCGTATGGTTTTGGTGTTTTCCTGGATGTGCCTCTCAAAAAATTACGCACGGTAGTTTTAATAGACCGCAATCACAAAAATTTCCCGGTTACTACAGATTATGCAGGCATTGCATTATCAACTTTATTGAAAGAGCACGTTGAGGTTATTCTGGATGAGGACGGCAAGGATGATGCCGTGTACCTGACATAAGCGATATCCCGTCAAATAAATTTATTTAGATCAATCTATTTTCAGCAGTTGCTCCACCTTTTCAGCAGTTAAACCAAGTCCATCAGCTATAATATTGGCTTGCGCGTAGTAAGATTCTCTTTCCCGCAGCTTCTCTTCGATAAATGCGATCAGCGAATCGCCATGCTTGTCCTGCAACAGTGGACGCTCTTCCCTACCCGCCTCCAGCCTATCAGCAAGCGTTTTGGGCGAAAGTTTAATATAAACACTTCTACCGTTTGCGCCTATCCAGTCCATATTGTCATAATAGCAGGGTAATCCACCGCCTGTCGATATCACAGCATTTTCGGGGTAAGGCGTTTTGCGAAGCACTTCAGCCTCTAGTTTACGAAATGAGGCTTCGCCAAAAAGTGTAAAATATTCGGCTATACTTAGTTCTACCTGCTGTTCAAGTTTATGGTCGAGATCGATAAACTCATAATTTAAACGGGCTGCCAGTTTGCGGCCAAGTGTGGTTTTTCCGCTGCCCATAAAACCAATTAGAAACACCTTCATAATTCTTCAGCTCAACTTTACCCGCGGGTCGATCCATACATAAAGCAGGTCGACCAGGATGTTGATCACGACAAATATAAATGTTATAAACAAAATGGAGCCCATTACCACCGGAAAGTCAGACATCTCCAGAGCATCAACAGTTGTTTTGCCTAAACCATTATAACCAAACACATATTCAACAAAGAATGACCCTGCCAGCAATGAAGCAAACCAGTTAGCGATAGCAGTTATGACCGGGTTCAATGCATTTTTTAATGCATGCTTGTATATGATAGCACGTTCGCTTAAACCCTTTGCGCGGGCAGTTCGGATATAGTCCTGACCCAAAACATCCAACATAGCGCTTCGCGTAAGCTGAACAATGATAGCCAGCGGACGTAATCCGAGGGTGAGCATTGGCAAAATAAGATTTTTCCAGGTGATTACCTCGCCTCGGAAAGGGTCGTATGTATACAAGCTACCAGACATATTAAGTCCGGTATATTTTGCCAACACAAAACCGAATATCCAGGCTATTAGTATACCCGCAAAAAAAGATGGAGCCGATATACCCAAAGTTGAAAAGGCAATAGAAGCACGGTCTATCCAGGTATTTTGATGTACTGCACTTAAAGTACCCAAAAATATCCCAATCACTATAGCAAATATCATGGCCGAAGTCGCCAGTATCAGCGTGTTTGGAATAACGCTCATCAACATTGGTCCAACTTCCTTATGCGTTTGGTATGAACGGCGAAGGTAGGGCCATTTCAACGCAATAACGCTATTGGCCGAAAGTGGGATCAATGCCACATAATGATATTTCTGCTGCGCTTCTATAGTGCGTTCCTGGTAGCCAATCGGCGACAAATCATTGATATAATAGGCAAATTGAACCGGCACAGATTTATCAAGTCCGAACTCTTTTCGTACGGTCTGCAGAGATTGCACATCAGCACGCTGGCCCTGCGTCATACGAGCCGGATCGACCGGCAAAATATTGAACAAAAAAAACACAACGACAACAATCCCTAGCATTACTGCCAGTCCGTAACCTATTTTGCGGATAAAGTAACCGAGCATTGCTTTTTACTTTTGGAAATATTGCTTTACCATATCATCATATTTAGGTATAGAATGGTAGTGCCATTTATTGATGATGGTGCCATTTTTCAGCAATAGCAAACCCGGGTTGGCTCGTACCATTTCCTTCAGTGGCACAGCATCAACATAAAAAATTTCAACCACCAAATGATTCTTTTTGGCAAATGCCTCTGCATCCTGCGCCGAATTAGAAGTAAGTAACACCGTACGCGTGTTAAAGTTATCGTGCAGGTTAATGGCTAATGCATTTAGGTTGCCAATAGCATCCAGATTAGTTTTCTGCAAATCATAGGCAACAATTATCAGGTTATTGAACGGGTTCGACAAAAGCTCTTTAGTATAATCGTTCCCCTGAGCATCTTTAATATTCAGGTCGATGATTTTGGGTGTAAATCCACGTTTGACCAAAACACTTTCTGATGGGCCAAATACCTGCCAGCTATTATCTTTCCAGATGCCGCTTGCCGTATATTCTTTATCATTCATCACCTTCGTAGCACCGGTTTTAGTGTTTTTCAGGTGATAGGTAACTTCAAATTCGTCTGGCTTTGCTCCCGGCGGAGTTATCATCTCACCGGGGATATTGGCACCAACTTGATAGGCCAAGAAATCAATCACCGGTAAAAAGCTGTAGGTATAAAAGCCAAAACCGAGCGCCACTACCACTGAACCGATGGCGAGGTTATCACCAGTCTTTTTGCCAGATAAAGGTTGAATGGTTTTTCGGTTAAAAAAAATCACCAGCGTAAGCCCAAGCAGCGCCATATCTTTACTGAACGACTGCCATGGTGTAAGCGGAATGGCATCGCCAAAACATCCGCAGGTTTGCACCACTTTAAACCAGGCCGAATAAAAAGTAAGAAAGCCAAAGAAAATAATCAGCAGCAGTAACCCCCATGAAACCTTTACAGCCCTTACGCCAATGAGCAATGCAAATCCCAAAACAATTTCCAGCGTACATAAAAAAATGGCCAGAATAAGCGTGATCCCATTGAAAAACTCAAGGTGAAACACCTCGAAATACTCTTGTAGTTTATAGGAAAATCCAAGCGGATCATTGATCTTGATGAGGCCGGAGAAGATAAACAACAGCCCCACTAGTATCCTGCAAACCCAAATCAATTTTGCTTTCATTTTACACCGAGCTTAATAAGCGCAAACACAGCATAGTTGAGCATATCCTGATAGTTGGCGTTTACACCTTCCGAGGCCAGGGTTAAGCCTTTATTATCTTCAATTTGTTTTACGCGAAGTAATTTCATCAGGATCAGGTCAGTCATGGAGCTTATGCGCATATCACGCCACGCTTCACCATAATCGTGATTCTTCGCAAACATCAGATCGCGGGTCTCGTTTGCTTTTTCGTCAAAAAGCTTACTTACCAATTCAACCGAAAGTTCGGTCGGGGTATCATTGCCAGCATCCAACTGCAGCATCGCAATGATGCAATAATTTACAATGCCAATATATTCGCTGGTAATATCCTCATCTACTTTAGATACCTTTTTTTCTTCCAGCGTACGGATACGTTGCGCCTTTATAAATAGCTGATCGGTGATAGACTCGATACGTAAAATTCTCCAGGCCGTGCCATAGTCGCGCGTTTTTTTCATAAAAAGGTCCTTACACGTTTTAATGACGGCGCTGTATTCTGCTGCGGTATTGCTCAATTTATTTTGTTGAAATGATGAAAGTTTTAATGTTGAAATGTTGGACGGGCAAAATCTGAGATTGGCAAAAGTTAAGGTAACTTTACGAGCTTTCAATCCCGGTTTGATCGGGACAAACATTTCAACTAAAACAAGTGGCTAAAGATACATTTTTTCGCAAAAAAGGAACCATCAATGCCGGTGGGAAATTGATCGATCTATCGGAACCAAAGGTGATGGGTATCCTCAATATTACTCCCGACTCGTTCTATGCCGGCAGCCGGACAACAGGCGTTTCTGATGCTTTGGCAAGGGCAGCTAAAATGCTGGCGGAGGGTGCCGACATTTTGGATATTGGCGCTTATTCCTCACGCCCGGGTGCGGTTGATATTTCGGAGCAGGAAGAAACCGAACGCTTATTGCCCGTAGTGGAAGCGATCGCAAAGAACCATCCTGATGCCATTTTATCGGTGGATACTTTTCGTGCCAAAATTGCAGAAGCAGGTATTAAAGCCGGGGCGCACATCATCAATGATATCTCGGGCGGGCAACTCGATAATGATATGTTTTCAACCGTTGCCAGGTTACAAGTGCCCTATATCCTGATGCACATGAAAGGAACGCCACAGAATATGAACCAATTAGCTGATTATAAGGATATTGTACCAGAAGTAATTGGTTATTTTGCAGAGCGAATACAACAATTGACAAGCTTAGGTGTAAAAGATGTGATCCTCGACCCCGGCTTCGGCTTTGCCAAATTACAGCAGCATAGCTACGCTTTATTAAACCGGATGCAGGAGCTGGATATTTTCCAACTGCCAATACTTGCAGGCGTTTCACGCAAACGGATGATTTATCATATTTTGGGTACAAGCTCGCAGGAGGCGCTAAATGGCACAACCGTATTAAATACGGTTGCATTGCTTAAGGGAGCCAATATCCTGCGTGTGCACGATGTAAAAGAGGCGGTTGAAACAGTTAAATTAGTTCAAACGCTAATCGCGCAAGCAGACTAATTTCCTATTTTTAGATATTGTGTGGTAGCAATATCGCCGAGAATGGGTTTTAAGGTAAGCAGGTTGCCAGAAATACTCACCAGGCTGTAAAATTGTTGGGCATTGTAGGCATTGGTATTAAAATACAGCTGGCCATTATAGATATGAAAGGATCCGCTATTGATGATTGTGCCGTTTTCATATTGCTTAAAACTGCTATCGGCATTAAATTGAAGTATATTTCCATTTCCAGCCTTATATGTAGTATCCTGTGGTAAAATATTTCCTCCAAACCTGTGGCTAAGCTCCCATTTCCCGATCAGGTTGACAGGCGAAAGATCGCCGCTTTTGGTACAGGCGGCAAACATGCCTGCAACCATAATCATCAATAAATAGTTTTTCATGCTTTTCATATTACTCAGTTTGCTATTTTTTGGTAGTCTGTTTCTACACCATCATTGTCGTCCCTCCCTATCTGCAAGTTGGTACCATTTAAATTGAAGTACTGTTGATAATCACTATTATCAAAGGAAATACTCTGAGAATTTGCCGCGGGATAGTTTGTCGAACGGATATGATACTTCCCTTGCACCTGCAATGTTCCTTTACTGTATTGCAAGTAGCCGCTATCGCTTCTGAATTCTAAAACCCGCCCGTTTCCGGCAGCAAAAACCGAATCAAATCCCAGGATCGACCCCATCTTTTTACGTAGTTCCCATTTGCCTATTAGCCCTGGTGTTATCGAAGTTTTTTTACAGGAAGCCAGGCTGATGATAGCTAATAAAATAACCAATAGTTTTTTCTTGTGCATATTCATAGTCTATTACGGGAATTGGAAAATAAATGAAACAGGCGGGAATGAATTTATTGGATTGAGGCTTAAAACGTGTGTTGAGCTTACAAAAGAAATAAGAATTCTTTTTTTATTGAAGTTTGAAAGCTACAAGTTTAAGCGAAAAGAACAAGGTTAAAAAGTATTTTGAAAATTATCCCACCAACTCCATCAACAACAATATCGAGTCAATATATTCGCGATCGTTGGCAAGCCTCGGTACTTTATGCTGACCACCAAGTTTACCCCTTTCTTTCATCCAGTTGAAAAAAGTGCCGTTGGGCGCCTTATGTACAATGGGCCTCCTGAGTGCCATATCTTTAAAACGTTTAGCATCATAGTCGGAGTTGATGCGGCGGAGGGTTTCATCAAGCAGATCAACAAAACGTTCAAATTCAGCAGGCTTTTTATCAAATTCAATCACCCATTCATGCGCACCGCCTTTATCATCACCAAAATAAACCGGTGCTGCCGTATATTCTCTGATGCTGGCCCCGGTTTGGCTACATGCTTCGGCCAGGGCGCGCTCGGCATTATCAATGATCAGTTCCTCCCCGAAAGCGTTGATAAAGTGTTTGGTGCGACCTGTGATCTGAATTCGATATGGTGACAATGACGTAAATCTAACTGTATCCCCTATCATATATCGCCAGAGGCCCGCATTCGTGGTGATAATAATGGCATAGTTTTTATGCACTTCCACTTCGCTCAAACCAAGGGTATCCGGGTTATCGTCATTTAATTTTTCTAAAGGCAAAAATTCGTAATAGATGCCATAATCCAGCATCAGTAACATATCGTTAGAACCCAATTGATCCTGCAAACCGAAGAAACCTTCCGAAGCATTATAGGTCTCGAGGTAATACATGTCGGATTTAGGTATCAGTTTGCTAAACTGGTCGCGATAGGGTGTAAAATTAACAGCGCCGTGGAAATAGAGCTCCAGGTTTGGCCAAACTTCGAGCAGGTTCCTTTTCCCCGTTATCTCGAGTATTCGCCTGAATAACAAAATATTCCAGGTAGGCACACCGCTAATGCAGGTTACATTAACATCTTTGGTGGCTAGCGCCATCTTTTCTATCTTCTCTTCAAAGTTATCGAGAAGCGCGATATCGAGGTGCGGGGTACGATAAAATTCAGCCCATAGCGGCAGATTCTTCATGATTACCGCCGATAAATCGCCAAAAAAAGTATCTGCATTTAACTGGCTCACCTGATGACTTCCACCCAGGGTTAGAGCCTTGCCTGTAAATATGCGTGCATTTGGACGGTTATTAAAATATAAGGTCAGCATATCTTTGCCTCCCTTAAAATGGCATTCCTCCAGGGATTCTTCACTTACTGGGATAAATTTGCTGCGATCGCTGGTCGTTCCCGAAGATTTGGCAAACCACCTGATTTCGCTTGGCCATAAAACGTTTTGCTCGCCCTTCAGCATTCTTTCGATATAGGGCTTCAGGCTATCATATTGCTGAATTGGAACCCGCTCCTTAAACTGCCGGATATTGTTGATGTCCTTGTACTGATACTTTCTACCCCATTCGGTATTCTCCGCCTCCGAGATCAGCTGCTCAAACCATTCTTCCTGCACCTCATTGGGATATTTCATAAAAAGCTCTATCTGGTGGATACGCTTTTTGATGAACCAGGTAAATACAGAGTTAATGATGGGCATTTTCCTTTAATTAGGTCATTGGGTCATTTCACTACGCTGTCATTGGTCATTGGTCATTTGCTTCGGGTCCATTGGGTCATTAAATGGTTAATTACCTGATGCCCGCGCAGCAAACGACAGCGCAGCAAATGACTTTATTAAACAAAGGTCTTCCGTTTCAACACAAAGTTTGATCCAAGATACACTTTTCTGACCATTTCATTCTCGGCCAGAACCTCAGGTTCGCCCGATTCCAATATCTTTCCTTCGAACAGGAGGTATGCCCTATCGGTAATCGAGAGCGTTTCCTGTACATTATGATCAGTGATCAAAATGCCAATATTACGTGTTCTTAATTTAGCCACCATACCTTGTATCTCTTCAACCGCTATCGGATCGACACCGGCAAAAGGCTCATCAAGCAGGATAAAATTTGGTTCAGCCGCCAATGCCCGTGCAATTTCGGTACGCCTGCGCTCCCCACCCGAAAGCAAGTCGCCGCGGTTCCTGCGAACCTTGTGCAAACTAAATTCATCGATCAGTTCCTCCAACTTTTCGTGCTGGCGCTCTTTGCTCATGGCACCCATTTCAAGTACCGCTTTGATATTATCTTCAACTGAAAGCTTTCGGAATACCGATGCTTCCTGTGCCAGGTAGCCAATACCCTTTTGCGCCCGCCGGTACATAGGATCGGTTGTAATATTCTGATTATCGAGGTATATAGTTCCTTCATTAGGCTTGATCAGCCCTACAATCATATAAAAAGAAGTGGTTTTTCCTGCACCATTCGGCCCAAGCAATCCTACAATCTCGCCTTGCGCAACCTCAAACGATACATGGTTAACCACCGCGCGTTGCTTGTATTTTTTTACTAAGTCTTCTGCTCTTAAAATCATTTTGAACTTTGATTGAACGGGTTAAGGTATTGCCCTGACGGCGATATCCCAACGTATTTTTTTATGCTTCCCGAATCCGGATATGCGCCGATCTTCAGTCTAAAACCTTATTCCTTTAATATTCAACTGTATCGATCTTCTTTCCCGCCAAACGTTTTCCTCTATCGTATAGCAAATATCAAAAGGATTTCCTTCACTTACGTCAGCCAGGTAATTACCCAGACCAAACCCTATACAATCAAACAGGGGCGAACCTTCCTGTTTTACTGCCATTTTTAAGTGTAATTCGCCGGCGAGGCTGGCATATCCATTAATGCGCACCCCCTTAGTTAAAAATACCGGGGCCATATTCTCCGGGCCAAAGGGTGCAAACTGGTTCAATATCCTGAAAAATTTCGAATCTATTTGTTTTAATTCCAGTTCTGCATCTATCCTGATTTCCTGCACCAGTTGTTCTTCTGTAATAGTAGCACACACTACCTCTTCGAATCTGTCAGTAAAAGCCTGCAGCTGCTCAGGGTCCAGGGTCAATCCGGCAGCGTATTTGTGACCGCCGAACTGGATCAGCAAGTCTTTACAATCATACAAAGCCTCATACAAATCATATCCTATTACTGATCTGGCCGAGCCTGCTAAATGCCCGTTCGACCGGGTTAAAACGATGGTAGGCCGATAATATTTTTCGGTAAGACGTGAAGCGACGATTCCTATCACCCCTTTATGCCAGTTTTCGTTATAAACGACAGTTGATTTTTTTCCGATCAAAAACTCATCGTTATCGATCAGGCTCAATGCCTCATCAGTTATTTGCTGATCGTGCCCTTTACGTTCGGTATTTTTGCCGTTGATAAGCAGGCCTTTTTCGTTAGCGGACTCTTCATCCGTAGCGATAAGTAACTCAACGGCATGCTTTGCATCGTCGATACGACCCGCTGCGTTGATGCGGGGACCTAGTCCAAATACTACATCGGTAATGGTATAATTACCCGTTCGCCCGGCTACACCCATTAATGCTTTAACACCGATACAGGGATCACTATTGATCTTTTGAAGGCCGAAATAGGCAAGGGTTCGGTTTTCGCCAGTAATGTGAACAATATCTGATGCAATACTAATCGCTACCAGATCTAGATAATTCGCAACTGTATCGAAACCCAGGTCATTTTTTTCGGCGTAGGCCTGAATCAGCTTAAATCCTATACCGCAGCCTGAAAGCTCTTTGTAGGGATAGGGACAATCGCTTCGCTTCGGGTCGAGTACCGCTATGGCTTCAGGAAGTTCTGCACCAGGCAAATGGTGGTCGCATATGATAAAATCCACACCTTTGCTATTGGCATAAGCGATCTTATCAACTGATTTGATCCCGCAATCGAGTGCAATGATTAGCGTAAAACTATGATCAGCTGCATAGTCAATGCCCTGGGTTGAAATACCATATCCCTCGTTATATCGGTCGGGTATATAATAAGCGATAGCATCATAAAGGTTTTTAAAAAAACTATAAACCAGCGATACAGCTGTAGTTCCATCCACATCATAGTCACCGTAAACCAATATTTTTTCTTTGTCGGCGATAGCCTTTTCGATACGATCAATCGCCTGCTCCATGCCGGCCATTAGGAAGGGATCATGCAGGTGACGAAGGTCGGGCCGGAAAAAATATTTAGCTTCTTCAAAGGTATTAATACCGCGCTGTATGAGTAATGAACTTAATATAGGATCGATATTTAATTCCGAAGCCAGTTTAATTACATCTGCATTATCAGGCCTTGGACTTACCGACCAGCGTTTATTCATATCTTTAACCCTTTAAAACAGCAAAGATATAGAGAAATGTGCAGATGTGCTGAAGCGCCGGATTCAAATTGATTGTCTACTTTGATTTATAACGGCACACATTTGCACTGAAACATAGCCGCAAACTGATAAATGGAGATTTACGCATTAGGAGAAGGATCATATTCGGTGGATTCTTCTAAAAAATTTATACCCTTTGACCCCCAGATCGATAATTTTCGCGACAGGCCGGGATCACTTTTCATCCATGTGAATCCATTTCTGGTCAAAACTGCCGACGACCTGATTGTTTTCGATACTGGGCTTGGTTACAAAGACACACGCGATGAGCTCTTTATCCACCAGCATATCCGCAACGCCGGATTTGATCCTGACGAAGTAACGTTGGTGCTGATGTCACATTTGCATTACGACCACTCCGGCGGGCTTGTTGTGGAGCGCGGGGGTACACTGGTTCCCAGCTTTCCAATGGCTACGCACGTAATCCAAAAAGGAGAATGGGAGTTTGCCATCACTGGCAGGTCATCCTCTTACCACAAGGAGATATTCGAAGCATTAAATGGCGCGGTTAATATCATCTTTGTTGAAGATTCCGGTGAGTTGAAGCCGGGCATCCGGTATGAATTATCGGGTGGACATTGCCCCAAACACCAGGTTTTCTGGATCGATGATCATGGTGAAAAATGCTTTTTTGGTGGCGACGAACTACCTGAACCAGAGCAACTTATTCGCAAGTTTATTGCTAAATATGATTTTGATGGCCGTAAAGCCATGCAATTGAGAGAGGAATACGGAAAGATTGCTGCTGAAGAAGGGTATACCTGTTTATTTTATCACGCCAAATCAAATCCGGTTGGTAACGTGAAATATGATGGGGAAGTATTTTCTATATCAGCGAAAAACTGATTGCTTCTATGCTGGTATGTTGCAGCATTGAAATTTTTTTTTTGTTCTGAAAGCCTCAACGTTGCAACTTTCTAACAAAATTCAGGCATGATTTTCTACAGCGAAAAGCTCTTTTATTTTATCTACGTTTAGCGGTTTTGAAACAAAGTCTTTAACAATAGGGTATGAACGGGCCTTGTTGATATCGTTACTGAAAACCGATGATGATATGATATAAACTTTGCACTTACCCAGCGGGTCAATATTAAGACGGGTATATTCATCCAAAAACTCCCAACCGTTCATGATCGGCATATTGATATCTAACAGGATATAATCTGGTAGATTTGAAGGGTTTTCGCGCTGGATATCTAATAATAAATCAATAGCATACTTGCCATGCAGGCAAGCCATGATATCCGTATTTGCCAGAGCTTTCTTGATCAATTTGATTGAAATAAAGTTATTTATTTCGTCATCGTCTACAAGCAAAATACTTACGGGGCCGTTGTTAGTCATCATATGCTGCTTTATACGGCATCAATTTTCAAAAGGTTATGCAAGCCTTACACTAAATACCGAATTATTGACACAATAAAAAACTTGTTACAAAACGCAGGGGTGGCTTTTCGATATAGGATCAAATTATTGCCTATTGATTAAGTGCGCGGCGACAATGTTGCTTAAATTAACCTTTATTTAAAAACCAGTATTGATTTACCCATTGTCAAAAATCATTTTTCTTTGCTTATTCAATCGCGCTTTCTTCAAAAACATAACTTTCAAGCGGCGGACATGAACACACTAAGGTACGATCACCATAGGTATCATTTACCCGACCAACTGATGGCCAGAATTTATAAGCTGCAACGTAAGGAAGCGGAAAGGCTGCCTTTTGCCGGGTATAGGTATGCTCCCAATTATTTGCTGTAATAACCGCAACCGTATGCGGGGCATTTTTTAGCAGATTGGCAACTTTATCCGATAGCCCTTTTTCTACGTCGTCAATTTCGTAACGGATAGAGATCATGGCATCACAAAAACGATCTAGTTCGTGTTTTGGTTCCGACTCGGTTGGCTCAACCATTACCGTACCTGCAACCGGGAAAGATACCGTAGGTGCGTGGAAGCCATAATCCATCAAACGTTTGGCGATATCGCTCACTTCGATACCAAAGTTTTTGAATGCCCGGCAATCCAATATCATTTCATGAGCGCAACGTCCATTATTACCGGTATATAATATCGGGTAATGAAGATTCAGGCGGGTTTTGATATAATTAGCGTTCAGGATCGCAAATTTTGTAGCATTAGTCAGGCCATTACCTCCCATCAGAGCAATATAGGCGTGAGAGATGATCAATATGGAGGCCGAACCCCATGGAGCAGCAGAAATAGCGTGAATCGATTTACCGCGCTCGATATCTACAACGGCATGGCCCGGCAAATAAGGTACCAGGTGTTTAGCAACGCCTATTGGCCCCATACCCGGACCACCGCCGCCATGCGGTATGCAAAATGTTTTGTGCAGGTTAAGGTGACAAACATCGGCACCAATTGTTGCCGGGCTGGTTAGGCCAACCTGCGCATTCATGTTGGCACCATCCATATAAACCTGCCCACCGTTCTGGTGAATGATATCACATATCTCGATAATAGCTTCTTCAAACACACCGTGTGTAGATGGGTAGGTTACCATGAGACAAGACAGATCATGCTTATGCTCTTCAGCTTTTTGTTTCAGGTCGGCCACATCAATGTTGCCATTTTCATCGCATTTAACTACCACGATCTTCATACCAGCCATTGCCGCCGAAGCCGGGTTAGTTCCATGTGCTGAAGAAGGGATCAATACAATGTTACGATGGTGGTCGCCCCTATCCAGATGATACGCACGGATAACCATTAACCCTGCGTATTCTCCCTGGGCACCCGCATTAGGCTGCAGGCTCATGGCCGCAAAACCGGTGATCTCAGAGAGCCAGTTATTCAATTCATCAAACAACTGCATATAGCCCCCCACCTGATCGGTTGGTGCAAATGGGTGTATCTTGCTGAACTCGGCCCAGGTAACAGGAACCATTTCAGTGGTAGCGTTAAGCTTCATTGTACATGAACCTAAAGCAATCATGGAATGACAGAGCGACAGATCGCGCGTTTCCAATGATTTGATATAACGCAGCATCTCATGTTCTGAATGATGCGAATTAAATATCGTATGTGTCAGGTAAGCCGTAGTTCTTTGCTGATTAACTGGAATAACCGAGGTGATATTTGTTTTTAGTCCGTCAAAATTCACATCGCTCAGCGATCTACCTTTTACCTTAGCAAAAAAGCGGACTATAGTTTTGATATCTTCAGGAGAGGTAGTTTCGTCAATTGAAATAGTAACTTCCGACCCGGTATAATGGAAATTCATTTCGTTATTTAAAGCTTCGGCATGGATAGCGCCAACAAGCTCGCCTAAATCGAATTTCAACGTATCGAAGTAAACAGCGTTGAGCTGCCTGTAGCCAAGTTCGCCCAATGCTTCAGACAGCAGAATAGCCAGCGCATGGATACGTTCTGCTATTAGCTTCAAACCTTTGGAGCCGTGATATACACCGTACATGCCAGCCATAATAGCCAGCAATGCCTGAGCAGTGCAGATATTTGAAGTAGCTTTATCGCGACGGATATGCTGTTCGCGGGTTTGCAGCGCCATACGCAAAGCATAATTGCCGGCACTGTCAATAGTTACACCAATGATTCGGCCTGGAATAGAACGTTTATATTCCTCCCTTGTGGCAAAGAACGCAGCATGCGGGCCTCCAAAACCCATCGGCACACCAAATCGCTGTGCCGAACCTACTACGATATCGGCACCCCATTCGCCCGGAGGCGTTAATAGTACCAGGCTAAACAAATCGGCTACAACAGTTAATTTGATTCCTTTTCCGTGTGCCAAGGCAGCAAAACCCGAATAGTCATATACCTCTCCAGTACCTGCAGGGTATTGTACGATAGCACCAAAATAATTATCGTTGAGTTCTACCGTACGGTGATTGCCTATGTGAAGCTCAATGCCATAAGGCTCGGAGCGCGTTTTTAAAATATCAATAGTTTGCGGGAATACTTCCTCCGAAACAAAGAATGTTTTAGCCTGCTGATTTTTTCGCAAACTATATTGCATAAACATGGCCTCTGCGGCTGCTGTTCCTTCGTCGAGCAGTGAAGCATTGGCAATTTCCATCCCTGTCAGATCAATGATCATAGTCTGGAAATTGAGTAGCGCTTGCAAACGTCCCTGTGCGATCTCGGCCTGGTAAGGTGTGTATTGGGTATACCATCCCGGGTTCTCGAGGATATTCCGTTGGATAACTCCAGGTACGATCACATCATAATATCCCTGACCAATAAATGACTTGAATACTTTGTTTTTTGAAGCAGTTTGTTTCAGCGTGTTCAGGTAATCGAACTCGCTTTTTGCAGAGGGCAGGTTAAGTGGTTGCTTTAGCCGGATACTCGCCGGAACAGTCTGTGCGATCAATTCATCCAGTGAATCTACGCCAACAATTTTCAACATTTCAGCAGTATCTGCGTCATTTGGTGCGATATGCCTATTCTCAAATTTCTCCTGGTAGTCTGCGTTCAGCTTCATGTATTTGTTGCCCCTTTATTTATCGCGCAAAGGTACAATTTTGATCGATGAGTAACAATTACCTAACCTGATCGTGACAATGGTTTTACAAGAATTTTGAAACCTTTAATTGTTAGGGATTGCAACATTAATATGCCATTAAACCAGAGTCAGTTTAATTGCCGTAAATATAACTGTATCGTATTCTCGAGCCCATAATATAAGGCATCGCTGATCAAAGCATGGCCAATACTAACTTCATCCAAGCCGGGTATATGTTTAGCAAAATACTGCAGGTTGTGCAGATCAAGATCATGTCCGGCGTTAATACCCAGGCCTGCTTTTTGTGCAGTTTCTGCCGCAATTACATAAGGCGCAATTGCATCCTCCCGGTTTTGGTGGTAATAGGAAGCGTAGGCTTCGGTATATAATTCTATACGTTCAGTGCCAATTGTAGCCGCTGCATCCACCATTTCAACTACCGGATCCACAAAAATGGAAACCCGGATACCAGCGTCTTTAAATACTTTAATTATTTTTTTTAGATATTGCTGGTTTTTGACGGTATCCCAGCCGTGGTTAGAGGTTAGTTGTCCTAATACATCTGGCACCAGTGTTACCTGTTCGGGCTGATTGGCCAAAACCAGGTCAACAAATTTCTGCTCCTGGCAATTGCCTTCGATATTGAATTCGGTTGTTACGGTTTTCTTGAGTTCAAAAACATCATCATAGCGTATATGACGTTCATCGGGCCTGGGGTGTACCGTGATACCTTGTGCGCCAAATCGCTCGCAGTCTTTGGCAACTTGAATCAGATCGGGATTATTACCTCCGCGAGAATTGCGCAGGGTGGCTATCTTGTTGATATTAACGGATAAACGAGTCATTTTTAATTCGGGTTTCAGACCAGGAAAATCTAATATTACCGCAAAGTTCAGTATCGCGACAGTTGCGTATAGCGAGGTAAATATCATGATTCCTGCATTAACAACTGAAACAATTTTAGGATTAGTCTATTTTTGATGCTGTTATGATCAAATCACTTAAATTCTTAGGCCTTTTAATGCTGGCTTACTCCTTTGTACCAACAGCCAAAGCACAGCAGAATTTCCTGAATATCACCAATTACCGGGTATATTACGGATGGGCCCACAATTTTCCGCAAGACTTGCTTATACTGCGTCGTTTTGAGAACAATGGCCGGGATTATTTTTTGCTGATCAATCCCCAGACCCTGCAAACCAGGGTTAATGAAAGCAGCTTTTACAGCGTAAAAGAAATGTCACTTGCTGACACCCGCGTGTTCTTCAAAAATACACCATACGAAAAAGCAATTGCACAGGCCGAAAAACAATCTATAACGATACAAGATGCCGGCATCGAAAGGGGAATGCCTTCCGAAACTGGCATCAGCCTGACAGCCGATCTATGTCCTTCTCACAAACCGCTGGACAGACGGCTATTTACAGACATGATCACAGAGTTCAAAAAAGTGGAGAAACCTGCGCCTATAGCACTTTCTGTAAGCGGTCTATGGATGCTAAAACATACAGCGGATATTGAATGGCTGAAGAAATTACGGGATGCAGGCGAGATACGTTTCACCTGGGTTAACCATTCCTATAACCACCGGGTAAGCGCAAAAGCACCACTGCGCGAAAATTTTTTACTGGAGCCTGGTACTGACATGGATTACGAGGTACTTGCCACTGAAAAATTGATGCTGAAGAATGGGTTAACCCCGTCAGCCTTTTTTCGTTTCCCCGGCCTGGTATCCGATCAGCAGGTGGTTTTTAAAGTCACCGACTATGGCCTGATTCCTATTGGATCAGATGCCTGGCTGGCCAAAGGCCAACAGGCGCAAAACGGAAGTATCGTGCTCATCCATGGCAATGGCAATGAGCCTGTAGGTGTTAATGATTTCATCCAACTACTCCGCTCAAAAAAACGACAGATTGCTCAAAAACAATGGCTTCTGTATGATTTGAGTAGTACGGTTGAGGATGAGGAGAAGTAGGGCGACTAAGGAGAATTTTTAGTTTTCTCAAACCTGTTTTTTGGAAATACTCAGCATAGATAATTCCTTTAACAAAAAAGGCACAGCCTCCCGACCATGCCTTTTTCTATCAAGCTCAAAGCAAAGACCTTTTGCCTTTAACCTTAGTAACGGTAGTATTCCGGCTTAAACGGACCCTGAACCGATACGCCGATATATTCAGCCTGGTGCGGATCTAATTCTTCCAATTCAACACCAATTTTTTCCAGGTGCAAACGGGCTACCTTTTCGTCAAGATGCTTTGGTAAGGTATATACCTTGTTTTCGTATTTATCAGCATTTAACCAAAGCTCTAACTGAGCCAGAGTTTGATTGGTGAAGGAGTTACTCATCACAAAGCTTGGGTGACCAGTAGCGCAACCCAGATTAACCAAACGGCCTTCTGCCAATACGATCAGATCTTTGCCGTCGACAGTATATTTATCTACCTGCGGTTTGATCTCCACTTTGGTATCACCATAATTGGTATTTAACCATGCCATATCGATCTCGTTGTCGAAGTGACCGATATTACATACGATGGCTTTATCTTTCAAAGCACGGAAGTGTTGCTCACGTACTATATCACAGTTACCAGTAGCAGTTACTACGATATCAGCTTCAGCGATAGCGGTAGTTAGTTTTTTAACTTCGTAACCTTCCATAGCTGCCTGCAATGCACAGATAGGGTCGATCTCGGTCACAATCACCCGCACACCGGCACTGCTCAATGAATCAGCTGATCCTTTGCCCACATCGCCATAACCGCATACTACTGCAACTTTACCAGCCAGCATAATATCAGTAGCGCGGCGGATAGCATCTACCAGCGACTCACGGCAACCATATTTATTATCAAATTTCGATTTGGTAACCGAATCATTCACATTGATTGCTGGCATTGGCAGGGTACCAGCTTTAACACGGTCGTACAAACGGTGTACACCAGTAGTAGTTTCTTCCGAAAGACCTTTGATACCGGCAACCAGTTCAGGATATTTATCCAAAACCATATTGGTAAGGTCGCCCCCATCATCAAGGATCATATTCAATGGTTTGCGATCTTCGCCAAAGAACAGCGTTTGCTCGATACACCAGTCAAACTCTTCTGCGTTCATTCCTTTCCAGGCATAAACCGAAGTACCGGCTGCAGCAATTGCTGAAGCAGCATGGTCCTGTGTTGAAAAGATATTACAAGATGACCAGGTAACCTCGGCACCTAGTGCCTGTAAGGTTTCGATCAATACAGCGGTTTGGATGGTCATGTGCAGACAGCCGGCAATACGCGCTCCTTTTAAGGGTTGCGATGGGCCATATTCTGCACGCAAGGCCATTAAGCCAGGCATTTCTGCCTCGGCAAGGCCTATTTCTTTCCGGCCCCACTCGGCCAGCGACAAATCTTTTACCTTTGATTTAACGAAAATTGTCTCTACTGATGACGACATAATGTTTCTGATTTTTGCGCAAAATTACGCAATAGAAACTTCTAAACGAAATCAGACAGTTACAGGTTCAGCTTTTGCGTGTTTGGATGCAGCAGTATTACTCTGCGCTGACATAGAGAGTTTCCCGTTATGATTACCGCCTGTTTCTACCTGCAATACCTGGGTTTTAACATCGCCTGTAATTCGGCCGGTACTTCTGATCTCAAGGGAGTGCGTATTAATATTTCCGTTTACCGTGCCGTAAACAATAATTTCTTTAGTAATGATATTTCCAGTTATGCTCCCCTTTTCTCCAAGAATCAATCCCTCATCGATGGTTACATCGCCTTTGATCTGACCTTCAATGCGCACGTAAGCGGGCGCTTTCAAATTCCCATCAAACACGCAACCCTCGCTTAGAAAGGTTGTAATCACCTGTTGGTCCAACTCGACCTTGTTTTTCCTTGAAAACATAATTTTGAATTTTTTAAACTCAAATACCTCGTTACCAACCCAATTTACCCTATTAACAATTCATTGGTGAGCAAAAAGAGACATTAATTATTAAGCGTCAAAAATTTGACAGGGTTAACCGGCCGGCCATTTTTCCTCACTTCATAATGAAGGTGGGTTCCGGTAGATCGGCCCGTCGAGCCAACCTTGCCGATGACATCTCCTGTTTTCACGTCCTGACCGTCACGCACGTCGATATGAGACAAATGACCATACAGCGTTTGAAAATCATTTTTATGCTCCACAACAATACAATTACCATAGCCGCCCTTCCAGCCGGTAAATACTACCCTGCCATCGGCTGTAACGTGAACCGGGTCGCCTTTGGCACCCCTGAAATCTATACCAGGATGCAATTCAGCGCTTCCGGATTCGAAAGGGTCTGAACGATAGCCAAATGCCGATGTGATCGAACTTAAGCGCGGATACCCCATTGGAGTAAAGGCAACGCTGTTCAGCAGCCGACCAAGGTATTCGTCATAGAGTGAATATTTTTCGTTATCGCTAAGCTTGGCGTCGGCATTTTTTTCGCCGCCGATATCATTTGTCGTGAAACCTTTCAATCCTCGTTTTCGCAAATAATCATTGATCTTTTGGAGTTTCCCCTGTATCGACTCAATATAATTCTTAGCTGTATTATTGCTTAAATTGCTGGTTAAAGCCGCAGCTTCGGCCGCAGGCAATTTGCTTTTCAGTAGGTTGATCTGCGACAACAATTGCTGTTTCTCTTGTTCTTGTTTGTTATCTTTAGTCGCGAGGTAGACAATAGAAAGGGCAAGTACAATAATTAAACCGGCGGTGCCTGTGATATAGTGTTTAATTCGGTCTAAATGTTTTGTTTTGACCCGGATTGCCTTGGTTTGCTCCTGGTTTTTATTGACAATAATGATGGTACTAAAATTTGTCAGTTTTAGATTCATACGTCGTTTTCCGTTTTAATTGGGGATTGCAAGATATGATATAGACGTACAAAAACCTAAAATATTTCGAAATTTAACATTAATAACCACTATCCCCTCTTCAAGTAAACAGGACCAGGTTTTTAATTTTAAGTCAGTTAATTGTTTTTATTACACGATTAAGATTTTTGGATAAAAATGATTTTTTAACTTTGCAAAAACATTAATGAACAGATATGATGTATCCTGAGTATTTGGTGGCCCCCATGAGGGAAGAGCTGACCAAAGTTGGTTTTGAAGAGTTAAAAGATGCCGAATCGGTTACCAAAGCGATCGAAAGCGAAGGTACTGTATTTATTATGGTGAATTCGGTTTGCGGTTGTGCCGCAGCCATGGCCCGTCCGGCTGCCCGCCTTGCGGCTCAAAACGAAAAACATCCCGATAAATTTGTGACAGTATTTGCAGGCATGGAAACTGAGGCTGTAAACAAAGCACGTGCCTACATGATGCCCTATCCTCCCTCCAGCCCTGCAATGGCATTGTTTAAAGACGGTAAATTAGTTCATATGATCGAGCGTCACCAGATTGAAGGTCGCCCGGCTCAATTGATCGCAGATAATTTGATAAACGCATTTGAGCAGTATTGCTAGTATTGCGGTGAAAGGCAAACTGTTAAAGCTGAAAAGTTAATTCTTTTCAGCTTTTTGTTTAAGGGTTGCCCGGGGAATAAGCGGCTTTTAAATACTGGCTTGCCTTTTAGTTTGAAATGCAAATTTTACCTTAGGGCTAAAGCATTGAACAAGGCCCCGAGCGTTACATCTTAACCAATAAATCAAAAAACTTTATAAATTAGCTAAAGTTTAATTGGCTCCTTCATGAACAAAATATTTACGGCATTGCTGGCAATGATCAGCCTATCGGCTTTTGCACAGAAAACCTATATACAATGCGGCAAAATAATTGATGGAACAGCTAACCGGGTTCAGTCAGAGATCACTATTATAGTTGAAGGCAACATTATAGCCGATATCCAGAAAGG
Organism: uncultured Mucilaginibacter sp.; assembly: GCA_903866915.1. Classification (GTDB taxonomy): domain Bacteria; phylum Bacteroidota; class Bacteroidia; order Sphingobacteriales; family Sphingobacteriaceae; genus Mucilaginibacter. The sequence continues at coordinate 37,201 of CAIPPO010000144.1, forward strand.
CTATACAAGCGGAGGGCCAACAGATCGGGTTATCGACCTCCGGAACAAAACAGTTTTACCTGGTTTGATCGATTGCCACGTTCATTTAGAAAGTCAGCAAAACAAAAATACGTTGTTAGAAGGTTTTACGCTAACGGATGCAGATATAGCCTACCAGGCAGCAATATTTGCTAAACGCACTTTGCTTGCAGGATTTACTACCGTGCGCGACCTTGGTGGCAGTGGTGTAAATATTAGTTTACGCAAGGCAATCAACCAGGGCCTTACCGATGGGCCCCGCATCCTTACAGCCGGCAGAGCAATATCCGGTTCGGGCGGGCACATGGATAATTCGAACGGATTACGGGACGATGCCTTTAACCACAAAATGGGGCCTGATGATGGTGTGGCAGATGGCGCTGCCGAGATGATCAAAGCAGTTCGCCTTCAATTTAAGCGCGGCTCGGATGTGATCAAGATCGCCTCAACTGGCGGCGTGCTCGACCTTAGCGAAAATAGTTCTGGGGCTGAAATGTCGCTGGAAGAGATTAAAGCAGTTGTAGAAACCGCGAAAGACTATGGTCTTAAAGTGGCCTGTCATGCCCACGGTGCCGAGGGTATCAAACGTGCAATTATCGGCGGAGTAGCATCGATAGAACATGGCAGTTTTATGAATGCTGAAGACTTTGAACTCGCAAAACAGCATGGCACCTATTTGGTACCCACAATTATCGCAGGCAAATCGGTAGCCGACTCGGCAAAAATTCCGGGATTTTTTCCTCCGGTTATCGCACGTAAAGCTACGGAAGTGGGTTCGCAAATACAGGCCACCTTTAGCAAGGCTTACAAGGCAGGTGTCAAGATCGCTTTTGGAACAGATGCAGGAGTATACGCTCACGGAAAGAATGCACTTGAATTTCAATATATGGTGGAAGCAGGCATGCCACCTCTGGAAGCTATAAAGGCTGCCACCATAAATGCGGCGGATTTACTTGGGCTTAGCGATAAAATAGGTAGTATCTCGAAAGGAAAATTTGCCGACCTGGTTGCTGTTGATGCTGATCCATTGATTGATATTAAAATATTGCAAAAAATAGCTTTCGTAATGAAAGATGGGAAAATCTATAAAAACCAATAATTACAACATATGATTAATTTTAAAACACTCTCGACGTTAATGCTTACCGGCATTTTTGTTGCGGGCCTAAATTCCTCGCATGCCCAGGGACAGGACAAGCAGGATAGCACTCTTCTTAAAATCTACCGGGAAACACCGCCTAAGATTAACGACATTATCCACACTAAGCTGGATGTTCGTTTTGATTACAAAAAGCGTTACCTAAACGGAAAGGAATGGGTTACGCTTAAACCGCATTTTTACCCTACCGATTCATTACATCTCGACGCCAAGGGAATGGATATCAAAGAAATTTCGATTGTAAAAAATGGCAAAACTACCCCACTTAAATACCAGTATCAGGATAGCCTGAGCCTGGCAATAAAACTGGATAAAATCTACCAAAGGAACGAACCTTATACCGTTTATATAGATTACACTTCAAAACCGAATCAACTGAAAGTAAAGGGTAGCGCTGCAATCAACGATGCCAAAGGATTATACTTTATAAATCCTGATGGTACCGAAAAAGATAAACCTACCCAAATATGGACCCAAGGTGAATCTGAGAGTTCGTCAGCATGGTTCCCAACCATTGATAAACCAGAACAGAAATCGACGGACGAGATCAGCATGACCGTCCCATCCAAATACCTTACGCTTTCGAATGGCCGACTGGCATCACAAAAGAACAATGGCGATGGCACACGTACCGATACCTGGAAAATGGAGCTGCCGCATTCTGTATACCTGTTTATGATGGCTGTTGGTGATTTTAAGGTATATCACGACCACTGGCGTAACAAACCGGTTGATTATTATATGGAACCCAAATTTGCGCCATACGCTAAAGATATTTTTGGATTAACACCCGAAATGATTGAATTCTATTCGAAAATCACTGGCGTAGATTATCCATGGAATAAATATGCTCAGATCGTAGTGCGTGACTATGTTAGTGGCGCAATGGAAAATACAACAGCAACTCTGCATGGCGAGTTTGAGAACCTAACCAAGCGCCAACTGATTGATAACTATTATGATTTTGCTGCAAGCACCATAGCACATGAGCTGTTTCACCAATGGTTTGGCGATTATGTGACCTGCGAAAGTTGGAGCAATTTGACTGTTAATGAGTCCTTCGCTAATTACAGCGAAACCCTTTGGGCCGAACATAAATATGGTGCCGATGTTGCTGCGGATCAAAATTACCAGGATATGAGTGCTTACCTCGGCGACCCGCAAGCAGCTGAAAAAAACCTGGTAAGGTTTCACTATACTGATAAAGAAGATGTTTTCGACGTGGTAACCTATCAAAAAGGTGGCCGCATTTTAGGCATGCTACGCAACTACCTTGGTAAAGAGGCTTTTTACAAAGGCTTAAATATTTACCTTAAAACTAATGCATTCAAAAATGGCGAAGCGCAACAGCTCAGACTGGCATTGGAAGAAGCGAGTGGACGCGATCTCAACTGGTTCTTTAACCAATGGTATTATGGAGCAGGACATCCGGTATTAGATATCAGCTATAAATGGGATGATGCCTCAAAAACTGAAAGTTTGTTTGTAAAGCAAAAGCAAGGCGGGCAAATATTTAAATTGCCAGTGGCAGTCGATATCTATACAAGTGGCAAAAAAGAGCGCCACCAAGTTTGGGTAAATAATAAATTCGATACGTTAACCTTTAAATTAAATGCAAAACCCGATCTGGTGAACTTTGATGGCGATAAAATTTTACTCGTCAAAAAAACCGACAATAAAACTTTAGATGAGTTTGCCTTTCAACAGGCCCACGCTGGCTTATATCTGGACCGTTTCGAGGCCATTGAAGCTGCCCAATCGAAACAATCGGATCAAGTTGCTCAAAATATTTTGCTTGCTGCGTTAAAAGATCCATATTATGGGCTGCGTATTAAGGCAATGAGGGCGCTACGGCTTAACAATAAACAAGTGCATGACGCTGCTTTGCCTGTTTTGACCGAAATAGCCAAAACAGACAAAAATACGCTTGCTCGCGCAGCTGCAATCAACATACTGGCCAAATTGAAAGACCCAGCTAATTTAAGCTTATTTAAAGAAGCCATTGGCAGTCAATCTTATGCGGTTCAGGGCGCAGCCTTGATCGGCATTAATCAGCTCGATTCGGCACAGGCAGTTAAACTTGCTATTGGTTTTGAAGAAGACAATGCAGGACCACTTACGCAATCAATGATCTCGGTATTTGCAAGCAACGGAAGTGCCGATGCATGGCCATTTGTTTATGATAAATTTACCAACGCCGATGTTAATGGGAAATTTGCCATGATCAGAAATTTTGCTAACCTGACTGGCAAGGTTAAAAATGCCGCTTATGCCCAACAGGGTATTGAACAACTGAAACAAGCAGGCATTAAATACAAGGCTTTTGGTGGAGTAGGACCCTTTATAATCAGTTTGCTAAATAACATCAAAGAAGACCGTACCAAACTCAACGACGATGCTTCTGCGAAGTTGGCTGATGCTGCTGCTAAAGCAGTTACAGACGGGAAGTGATATAAATAATTAAAGATGAAAAAGGTTTATCGATAGTCATTCGGTAAGCCTTTTTTTTTGCTTCGGTAACAAATGGTAAAATAGATACAATTGTTGCTCAAAATAATCCCAATACTTCAGAATGGTTGTAATTACCGATATTTAATCTCGATAATATTTTAGTCTTTTTTACATGAACGATGGCTTTTTATCCTATCTGCAACAACTTGAAATGATTGCTTTTTTTTCAGGGTACCCATTGGTATTTGCAATAAGTTATGCTATCGCCGAAAATGCAAAAATCAACAAAGGTTTCATCAGTTTTATATTGCCCAGCTTACCATTTAGTTACGGACTGCTTGGAATTCTTTTCCTTGGTCTACAATTAAAAAATTTGTACCCGGACTATAGCTCCGCGAATATCAATAGCCATCTGCAACATCCCTATTTAGTAATTTGGGGTTTGTTGGCGATACTTTTTTTTATACCCGGTTTAAGGAAAAAAAAACAACTTCCGCTAATCCATAGCTTTGCGTTTTTCGCTCTTATATTAATCGATCTGTTGAAGCATTTCTCCAACAGTAATGGTATCGTACAAAACGATATGAAAGTTTACGCATTCAGCTTAATATTCAACATGTGCACACTACTAGTAGTCACAACTATCGGTTACTTATTTAAGCTTTCCCAAAAAACGCCGGCAAGCTGAACTTCGCTATGTGCAAGTTTTGCAAAAATTCAAAAAGCCTGATTGTTGCATTTTCCATTTTTTTATCCAGCTAATTTCTGGCACCCCTTTCTAGCACAAACGCATTTCATAAATGTGTTTGCAGGCAGATTTTTGTCTGACAACTGTCATCATTTTTTCTGCCTGCAATCATGTGGTCTCCCGGGCCTTCGGGATACTTTAGTGCAAAATATCTAACAAAGGATTTTAAATTAAACTACTCATTATGAAACGATTTAACAACAAATTGCTAATGATCATTCTGCTCATCATTAGCGGATATGGTATCATCTCAAGTTGCACCCACAAAGACCAGGTGTTACCAGCTGCGGTTTCAACCGCAGTAAAAATTACCAGAGGTAATCATATTCACTTACCCGGACTAACGGCCGGCGACACTACGCAATGGAAATTTGATAAAGTGCACAGTGCTGTTAATTGGTCAACACCATTTCTGGAAGTTGGTGCCGCCCTGACAGGAAAGTTTAACCAATTTGGAGTAGCTGACCTTAGCAATAATACCAAGTTGCAGAATTACGTAGTTGCAGGGCAGCCATTACCCGATACTTCATGGGCTTTTTATGAAGGTCAACCAGAAAAATCCCATTTTGCGGGTTATGTACAAATAAACCAAATAAATACCGGCGAGCCGGGAAGGGACGGAGGTTGTTTGGTTACAACCCTGGCTACTACCAAAATTGTACCTGGCACTCAAAACCTTACAGTTACAAATATTGCCCAGATCAAAACCACTTCGATTACATTTGACCCTGCAGGTAACGACTATATCGTAGTATTCAATTTCACATGGCAGGGAGGTTTGGCTGCACCAATTACTGAATCAATTACCGGTAAACTGACCTATGTGCCTAAAGCTTTAGTGCCTGCCGGAACCTATAGTGATTTCGGATTAACACTGGCGTTTCAAATTAATAAAGCCGATTTCGGGATAATAAGCACAGAAACTGCTGATAAAATAGACATTGTAATTAATGCAAACTTTAATAACAAATAACCCTAAAACGAAATTAAGATGAAACGACTTATCATATTTGCGGGTCTCCTAATGGTAATGGGGATTGGCATTACTGGGTGTTATAAAGATGTTGTGCTGCCGGTAGCCGGAGCAGATCCAAACGCCCCTCCTAAACAATACAGTTTTAAAACAGACATTGCTCCCTTGTTGAATACAGATTGTGCAAAATCAAGCTGCCATGTTGCCGGAGCTCAAAAACCCGACCTCGAAACAGCGGTTTCTTTCAACAGCCTCGTCAATGGCGGATATGTAAACACATTGTTCCCAAATCAAAGTATACTTTATCAAATGATCACCGGAAACATGGAAGAACATATCCCATTAGCATCTGACAGACAGAAAGTTTACGACTGGATAAGAACCGGCGCTTTGAATAATTAATTCACTTTAACACTAAAGACGTGAAACTAAAAATTAATATTGGAAAACGTTTGCTGACAACAAGCGTGTGCCTTGCAGCCTGCCTGTTTCTAATGCAGACAACAGCTTTCGCACAAGACACCACTGCTGCAGCAAAAGATGCAGTTATCCCGGCCAAAGCCAAGCCGGTAAAAAATACATTTCAAAGTATTTGGATAATTGATAATCAAACGGTTATGGTACCTGTAAAAGGAACCTTTGAAATGGATATTCAACACCGGTTTGGAACAGTAAATAACGGCTACAGTGACTTCTGGGGATTATACGCTTCGTCAAATATTCGGATAGGTGTGGACTATGCCCCTATTAATAACTTATACCTTGGCCTTGGGTTTGAAAAGTATAATGAGATATGGGATGGAAGTGCTAAATACGCACTTATCAAACAAACCAGGGGGATATCACCAGTAAGTATAACCTACTATGGTAACCTTTCCCTTGATACAAGAAAAGATCCCACCAACAGTTTGTTTACCCATTATACCGATCGTATCCTTTCATTTAATGAGATCATTATTGCACGGAAGTTTTCCGACAAATTCTCAGTTCAGATTTCCCCAAGTATCACGCACCAAAATGCTGTACCGGGTTACCTGACAAAAAATGACAGTACAGGCAGAACTATCTTTGAAGAAATGAAGCACGATCATTTTGCAATATCTGTTGCAGGAAGATACAAATTAGGTGACGCTACAGCTTTGTTGATCGATTATGATCAGCCACTTACAAAAGAGCCTACAAACAATCCTAATCCTAATCTTTCATTCGGTTTTGAATTTAGTACAAGCGGCCACACTTTCCAACTATTCATGGGTAACTATTCGTTGTTGAATCCTGGCAAGAACGCCCTTTTCAATACCAATAATCCTTTTGATTATACCCAAACTGGTGGCACGAAGGTTAAGGGAGGGAAATTTCTGATAGGATTCAATATCACAAGATTGTGGAATTGATATTATGGTATCAAAATAGTGATATACTTATTTTTTAGATAGAACTAAAATGAAAACCAAAAAACACATTAAAATGAAAAGTAAACTAACTCTAGCGACCTCTCTAATTGCCTTGAGCATTATGAGCTTCGCGTTTACAAGTATTGTTCAAAAAACAAAACCCTGGCCTGTACCAGAAAAAAATGCTAAAACACCAAATCCAGTAAAGGCCGACAAAGAATCTTTGGCTACTGGAAAGTCATTATGGAATTTACACTGTGCTTCGTGTCATGGTAAAACAGGTTTAGGTGACGGTAGTAAAGCTGCACAATTGAAGACTCAACCCCAGGATTTGACTACTTCATCATTGCAATCGCAATCAGACGGCTCACTTTTTTATAAAATATCAGAAGGTCGCGATGACATGCCTAGTTTTAAGAAAAAGATCTCAGATCCTGAAGACCTATGGAGTGTAGTTAACTATATGCGTACCTTAAAAAAATCATAATTGGAACGCTTAAACCAAAGGCTTGACAAATCAAGCCTTTGGTTTTATAAATTCTATTGGCCAATAATATCATGAATATCTTTTTGAAAGCAGTATTTAAAACTTTTTCCGCTATACTCCTGGTCGGCATTACTGCTTGGTCGACATTTGGCCAAAAACCTGGTGAAAGCCATAGTTTACTAAAATACCTTCCGGTAAATCAAAATTCCGATTATATTATTGCCAACCTTTTACTTTCCGCAGACGTCAACACTCAAGAGGTAAATGCAGATCTTAAACTGATTAATACTGGTTCGAAAATTATCGAAATTACCGGAATTACCATCTACGCCGATGGTGGCTTACAAACCTTTCCTATTAAAGGAAATATTAAACAAGTGAGCCTTAAACCGGGACAAGATATAATGCTTTCTTCAAGCTTTAAGCCTGTCAACGATATCAAAGTATTCCAATTGACCGGCAAACAAGGTCCTATTAAAGCGAAATACAAGGTTTCTGTTTTTTACAGGCAACAGGGTAATAACAAAGCATTTTCAGTGGACATGATAGCTCAATTACCCCCCGATATTTTTAAGTCCTATATTAGCAAACACCCAGGTTCTTTTATTGGCTATGCTTTCAATACAGCATCAGCATTCGATCAACAAGAACGCAAATATCTTGAAACACTTAAATTAACTAAAACCCCATTTGTGTTTATTGCACCGCATGAGCTAGCCCTTACCGGATTAAACATCTGGATGACCAGCTATTGCGAAAACGACACACTTTATGCTGACCTATTAATTGTTAACCATGATGATTTCGCGATTAACCTTATGGCTAATACAATTAATATTGGTGAAAAAAATAACGGACCATCTGACTTAACCAAAAAAGTTGTGATCGAAAAGGTAATTGGTTCGCACAAAGAGACTGGGCGCATTGACAAGGGTGATAAAATTTTGATCCATTTTAAAAAGTATTTTAAAAATCCCGATGGACCAATATTCCTTCAAATCAAAAATGCCTTTTTAATTGGTGGATCCAAGCCACTATTTATCGACGATATTGGGTTATTAAAAACCCAACTGAAATAACCTAAAACCTTCCGGAAATACGGTCTGATTGCTCTAAAATCAGACTATTTTTAGATTTAAATATCTAACATTCAACAATATAGTCATCCATTAGGTTGTGATTCATGTCACTATTTTACTTGTCTTGTATCATGTTCCATAAACAGCCTTAGTTTTAATTTCACCCCCAAAACAAAGGAACTATATTTATGGATACGAATGAACAAACATTACCTGAAAAACCCCCATCAGGATGGAAATTCGCTAGCGGCCTGGTATTTTCTACCCATTCACCTCCATAAGAGAAATAACTGGCTAAGGGGTTTTTACAACGAAAATCCATGCCCTGGAATTTAAAATGCCGAGGAAAAGCGGTCGGCATCTCGATAAAGATAAAGCATCTACCACGGCAAAAATCACAATGGATCCAAGTAATTGTTGTTGTATCAAATCAAAAAAAATATCCTTTTCATTTTAAATTCTTCCAGACTCACCGCAACAATTTTATACGATTTATTATCAAACATTATTACTCAACAAATTTTTTAGTTATGAAACTTTTACAAGGAAAAAAAATATGGGTCATTACAACTCTGGTATGTTTACTGGGATATGTTGTAAGCTGTACCAAAAAAGATCAGGTTATAATCCCAACTGGATCAACCGGCAGTACATCTTCAATTTTAACATCTGTTAAAACAAGCACTGCGCCGACCATTGACGGCGTAATTGACCCGTCGTGGAACAATGTTCCAAAATTAGAGGTAACCGCTACAGTGCCGAACCCAGGCAACGGAACTTTTGCGGGTTATATAGGGCTGAGTTACAATGTAACTATGCGTTCAATGTATGATGCAAACAACATCTACTTTCTGGTTGAATGGGACGACCCGGACGAAAGTTTGCTAAACACACCAGTTGCTTACAATCCAACGACCAAATTGTGGGCCAGACAATCAAGTAATTATACTTTTGATAACAACGGTAACATTTCAAGTATACCGTTTAATGAAGACAAATTTGGTTTTCAATGGAATATTGACAATTCAATCGCCCTGTTTGCTTCACAAAGTTGTTATGCAACCTGCCACTTAAATCCGGCTTCCGACTCTATCAACAACCACGTAAATCCACCGGTACTGGTTACTGTGCCCGCAAGAGCAGGTGGCAATCACTTTACTAACGGACCAGAAGAAAAAGCCGACTTATGGCATATACATTTAATGCAAGATCAAGCCTATGGGTTTGCGGATGACGATTACATAGACTGGGCAAACGGACAATTGAATGCAAACGGACGGCACTCTGACGGAGCACTTATTACAAGTATTACTGCAGGAATCCCAACCTATTCTGCCGTTCCGGGATCTATTACAAATACTCAAACTTTAAAAATTACAGGTACAAATACAAGTGTCACAGTACCTGCCTGGGTAGTTGAAGGTCAATCTAATGGCTATGTTTTACTAACACCCAGTATTACTGCCGGTGTAAAAGTTGCCGCATTAACCAGTGTTACAGCAGAGGATGGCACAACAGCTGCAGTTTTAGTAAAAGCAGTGGATGCTAACGGCGTACTAACTCTGTCTGACGGTAATACTATAGATCCCACAAGCAGCAGCGACTACACTACAACTTTAGACGGAAACGGAAACATCACTGGAGTTGGTCCAAAAGCTATCCCGGGCATCATCTTGCAAAAATACCAGAACGGTCGTAGCGATATACCTTTCAAAGCAGTTTACAATGGCAAAGGATGGGTTATGGAACTTAAAAGGGCCTTAACTACCGCCGATGTTGCAACCAAACAGGACGTTGATTTCTCACAGTTAACAGATGTAGATTTTGGGATAGCTGTATTTAATAAAGCTAATACTGCACACGCAGTAATGCCCGGTTTAACATTGCACTTTAAGAAATAAGCAATTGGCCTGTTCTGTCACTAAAAAAAAAGATCATGTCAAAGAAAATAATTATAGTAGGGTTGATACTGGTTACCCAGTCAATGCTTCTGTTATATAGTTGCACCAAGGACACAACAGTTGTTATTGACAACTCGCCTGCAGAAACTAAAACAGTAAGCTTCGCCAAGGACCTCCAGCCAATACTTACAAAAAGCTGCGCCATTAGTGGTTGCCATAACGGAGCCATAGCGCCCGACCTAACCGCAGCAAATGCATATACAACACTAATAGGGGGCAATTTTGTCAACAAAGCCACTCCTGAGAGCAGTATAGTGTATTTATGGCTTACCGGAAAAGAAGCAATTAGCATGCCCGCCGGCAGTGCAAACAATCCGTCAAATATTAACGGTCTGATGCTTGCCTGGATAAAACAGGGTGCTAAAAACAATTAAAAATTGAGACTCATGAAAAAAATAAATAAATGCATCATGGCAAATACCCGCATATTCAGGGCATGCATGGTTGTTGTTTTTTGTGTAAGTGCTGGGAATTTGATGGCCCAAAGCTTGTCTACTAAAGACACCACGGTAAAACGTCCTTCCATAGCACAAGATACAACTTCAGCTGCACCTGTAGTAAAAAAGAAATCATTCACGAAGAATACTTTTGATGGCAACTATATTATTGATAACCAAACCGTAATGGTGCCTCTTAAAGGAACACTCGAATTTGATATTCAACACCGATTTGGAGCTGTGGATCATGGCTTTAAAGACCTGTTCGGCCTTTTCGCCTCTGCAACCATGAAACTAGGCTTTAGTTATACACCTGTCAATAACCTGCAGGTCGGTTTTGATGCCACCAATGAAAAGATGGAGGTTGACTGGAATCTGAAATATGCCTTGCTAAAACAAACGCGCGACAATACATTGCCGGTTAGTGTAACACTTTATGGTAATGCGATGATGGATACCCGTGCTAAAGACAACACGACACTGTTTGTAAGCACAAGTGATCGCTTTAGCTATTTTTACCAGTTAATAGTGGCGCGTAAGTTCAGCGAAAATTTTTCACTTCAGATAGCTCCTTCTCTGGCACATTTTAATAACCTGCCAGGATATTTGGACGCTGCCGGAACTGTACAGCAGATCTACAAAAACGATAACTTTTTGATCGCAACATCTGCCAGGTATAAAATATCAGAGGGTTCATCTATTATAGTTAACTATGATCAGCCAATTACACAAAATCCTGCCAACAATCCGCGTCCCGATATCAGCTTTGGGATAGAAATGAGAACCAGCGGACACGATTTCGAAATATTCTTTGGCAACTACAGCTCGCTCATGCCTCAGAATAATGTTTTGTTCAATCAAAATAACTTCAGGACCGGACAATTCGTGTTAGGATTTAACATCTCCAGATTATGGAACTTCTAAAACGCTAAATTTAAATTAAAACTAATTCCTCAATAATCAACTTAACAATAAACACAAATATTAAAAAAAATGAAAAGTAAACTATTAATGGCAACTTCTGTACTAACAGTTAGTATGGCAAGCTTCGCATTTACGCTCGTACAACAAACCAAGCCATGGCCAGTGCCTGATAAAAATGCCAAAACTACAAACCCGGTAAAATCAGACAAAGAATCTCTTGCTGCGGGCAAATCTCTCTGGAACCTGCATTGTGCTTCATGCCATGGAAAAACTGGTTTGGGAGATGGCAGCAAAGCAGCCCAGTTAAAAACGCAACCTCAGGATATGACAAAAGCTTCACTGCAAGCACAATCCGACGGATCGTTATACTATAAAATATCCGAGGGTCGCGATGATATGCCAAGCTTCAAGAAGAAAATACCGGATTCAGAGGATATCTGGAACCTTGTAAATTTTATAAGAACCCTCAAAAAATAAGTTTAATGGCCCGATAAAGTTCGGGCCTTTTTTTTTCTTCTCGTTTCCAATCAAACCCGACTAGCTTGTGTGATCTTAATCACTATTTATGGTGGTTTAAATCATGGTTTAGGAACCGTCAGAGGCATAGATTTACACAAATTAGAAAAATAAAGTATATGGAAAGCGATAAAAAAATAGTGCCCGTTGTACTCGCTTCGCGCCGAAAGTTTGTTGCCAGGATCGGCATAGCATCGGCGTTCGCAGCGATAGCTGGCTACCGTGGCTGGTCACTTTTTTCCAGCAAAAAGACAAAAAATATCGGTAAAAATAAAACAGTAAAAATGCTTACCCAGGATGGCAGGCTAGTTGAGATCGACGAGTCGCTGATAAATGTAAACCGGAAAAAAGCATCCAATACTGATCTGCAAAACTGGATCAAAAAATAGCCTGATTAATATTATCAATTGAAAAGAAATGGAACCAGAAAATAATTCAAGAAGGGACTTTCTGTTAGCAGGCCTGGTGGCAGCCGGTCTTGCAACGGGATGTAACCCTAAAAAAGATCCTTTTGAAGCCGGCGCGAATGGCGTACAGGCATCGGGGAAAAAAGTTAAACTGCTTTCTGTAGATGGTGATGTGATCGAGGTGGACGAAGCGTTTCTTAAACCAGTACCTCATTTACCTGATGTATCTAATGCGGAAGCAAGGATCGGTATCCCCGGCAAAAAGTTTGTAATGGTGATAGACCTTTCCAGGTGCAAAAACCTTAAAAAATGCCAATCAGCCTGCAACTTTGCCCACGATCTCAACCCGGGACATAACTGGATAAAGGTTAACCCCATGAAAGGAGCAGAGCACACGGCTCCCTATTGGGAACCAACCACCTGTATGCATTGCGATGAGCCACCTTGCGTAAAAGTTTGCCCGGTGGATGCCACATTTAAAAGACAAGATGGAATAGTGCTAATAGATAGCGACAGGTGTATTGGTTGCCGCTTTTGTATGGCCGCTTGTCCTTATTCAACCCGGGTATTTAATTGGGGTGAACCTGATCTTCCTGCAGCAGTTGCCAATCAGCCTTACTCTGCCGAAACCAGTATCCCGCAGAAAAAAGGAACAGTAGGTAAATGCGATTTCTGTGCCGACATGACCAGGATGGGAATGTTGCCGCATTGCGTTTCAGCCTGTCCTAACGGGACCTTCTTTTACGGCGATCTGAACGAAGATTCGGTTACCAATGGTGCCGATACCTTTAGATTCAGTGATCTGATAAAAGATAAAGCCGGCTATCGCCTGATGGAAGACCTGGGCACCAAACCAAGTGTTTATTACCTGCCGCCTGCAGGCCGGAACTTCCCGTTTGAATCGGGGCTGGAGAATGACAAGACACAAAATAGTTAACCTTAAATAATTAACGGTGGAAAATTCAATAAAAGGGGAGCAAATTATTCAAGACCTGCTTCCGAGGAAATTTAAAACCAGTGGCAGGATATGGGTGGGAATTTTAGTAGCCATCTGCCTCGTTGGTGTTTATGCCTACTATCGGCAGTTAAGATATGGTCTGGTAGTAACCAATATGAGAGACTATGTTTCCTGGGGTATTTATATATCAAATTTCGTATTCTTCGTTGCTATCAGCCTTGTAGGCTCATTGATCACAGCGGTATTCAGGCTGGCGGGCGTTAAATGGGGTGCCCCATTAACGCGAATTGCCGAAATGATAGCTGTTGGAGCGATCATTTTTGCATCAGTGATCATCATCGTCGACATGGGTAGCCCGGAAAGATTTTATAATTTATTTCTCTATGGCCGCATCCAGTCGCCTATTATCTGGGACGTGATCGTAATCACAACCTATTTCTTTATAAGTCTGTTATTGCTTTACTATCCTTTATTGCCCGATATCAAAATCTTATTGCGCTTCAAAGAAAAATCAGGACCGGGGCTACATAAATTTTATAGCTTTCTCGGCTCGTTCTGGAAAGGTAGCCACAAACAGTATTTATTAAGCAAAAAGGCTATCAACGCGCTATGCGTGGCGATTATACCCGTTGCTTTTACAATTCACACCGTAACTTCCTGGTTGTTTGCAACAACCTACCGCCCAGGCTGGGACAGCACCAACTTTGGCGCCTATTTTATTGCCGGTGCATTTCTGGTTGGTGCTGGAAGCGTTGTTGTCGCAATGTATATATTCCGGACCTGGTATCACCTCGAAAAATATATCACACCAGATCACTTCGACAAAATGGGACGCGTACTGGTGCTTCTGTGTCTCCTGTACCTCTACTTCAATGTCAATGAATTTTTGACTCCGTTCTTTAAAATGAAAGAATCAGAAGCCGGATATCTGAATGACCTTTTCTCAGGTTCATTTGCGCTTACCTTCTGGTTCGCAATTTTAACCGGCATCATATTGCCTATCATCATATTACTGTTTAAATCGGGACGAAAGCCCCTGCCAATGTTTATAGTGGGTATTATGGTTGTTGTAGGTGCCTGGTTTAAACGTTATTTAATTGTTACCCCTACCCTACTGCATCCGTTTATGCCAATGCATGATGTTCCGCAAATGTACAAGCATTATTTCCCAAGCTGGGAAGAATGGGCAATTTCGATGGCATCTCTTGCCGGAACTATGCTGATCATAACCATTCTTTGCAGGATATTCCCAATAATCCCTATCCAGGAAACTTTAGATGAACACCATGAAACTGTTAAATAAACTACTTGCCGGCTCAATAGCGGTTATGTTGTTGCTATCGGCCAATAAAGGCTTTTCGCAAGGTGCGGAAAAAGCCAGCTTAAGTATAACACTTAGCTATTTTGAAGTAAATAATCAGCTGCCGCATATTTCGGCGATGGTAAAAACCAAGGTTGATGGAAGGTTCAAGCCCGCAGCGGGAATACCTTTGAAGTTGTTTTTGAGCAAAGACTCTTCAGGAACAGTGATCGGGAACATAATTACCGACGAAAATGGCCAGGGTTTTGCTTTTATCCCGCCTTCGTTAAAATCCGAATGGAAGAGCTCAAAAACCCATACATTTTTGGCCACCTTTGATGGCAACAAGAAATATGAATCGGCCAAAGCGGATCTTACTGTAGCAAAAGCGAAGATCGAGATCAGCACAAGCGATAAAACGATCACCGCCAAGGTATTTCAGTTAAATGATACTACCTGGGTACCGGTGAAAGGCGTCGACGTAAAATTTGGCGTAAAACGTCTGGGTGCTGATCTGCCCGTTAATGAGACCCCAACTTTTACAACCGATTCAACCGGCCAGGCTGCTGCCGACTTTAAACGCGACAGTATTCCGGGCGACTCAAAAGGCAATATTGTACTGGTTGCCAAGGTTGAAGATAATGATCAGTTTGGTAATATTGCTGTAGAAAAAACGGTGCCCTGGGGTGCTAAATTCATTCCTGTAAGTAACTTCAATGAGCGGACACTCTTTGCTACCCGGGATAAGGCACCGATCTGGTTGATTATTGTTTCAGGAGGTATCATCATTGCTGTTTGGCTAACGCTTATCCTGTTGGTGCAGAATATATTCCGGATCAAAAAACTAGGGCAGGAAACAGAATAAAAGCCGCAGGTTAATTATCGTCTTAAGTCTCGAGTCACCCCGAAAATTATCGGTAGTCTCGAGACTTTTTTGTTGGGTGTTCTAAATTGCCTTTTATGGCCTTACACACGCACCTTCGACAGGCTCAGGGTGACATCCCGCGCACAGCATTTAAGAAAAATAGCTCAGGGCAATTTCGCTTATTCTTTAATTTTGTAATACGGTACGTACGGGAGTAGGATTTAAGGAATTGCCTGAATTCTACCTATTATTTAATTCTGTAAATTCTGATTCAGGCAATTGCGTTTGTCGTCATTCTCGTTTATTTCGTTATTTTGCTTTTGAAATACAAAACATTCGGCATGCCTAGGCAAATCCGTATCACAAACTTGAAAGTATGAAAATAAAAGACGCTCTAAACCTGACCATAATATTTTTGTTGGTTGCGTTTTATAGCTGCCAGCGGAAACAAAAACTAACGAAGCAAAATCAGTTAATAAACGGGAAAACAACAAAAAATCGGACTCCAGGAATAGTAAAAAAGCTTCAGATTTTTTGACTCGGACAGATTTTATGGATCAGAGCGAATTGTCACCAACGCAGCACGAAGAAAGGGAACGATTAAGCAAGACATATGACCAGGTTAAGGTAATTGATTCGACCTTTATTGTTAACAAAGACACCCTCAAATTTCACCTTAAGTACTATTGTTTGAGAGATAGCAATTTGGTAATTCCAAAGTTTTATGAATTTGACGAAAATCCCCCAAAAGACTTTGTCACGCATCCATTTGTCGCAGATATTTCATTGAACCGAAATGGTAGCTTTATCCTGCGCAAACAATTTCAAGGCAGTGATTTTAACCATTTCTATAAAGACCCATTTGTTGGTAATTTAAAAAAATACGGTAGTATTGTTGACGACATATCCCTTTCCCAGTATAACAAAGATAAAAGCCGGATTATAATAAATTTTTCTTTCTCAATTCCCACTACGGATTTAGGTATTGCTATGTCGCTAATTATAGCTGATAATGGCACATATAAAATCATAGCAGATCAATGATCGTAATTTAAGGATAAACATTACTTCAAATCCACTAATTCTTAAATTCTGCCTCCGTTCATACGGGAGTAGGATTTAAGGAATTGCCTGAATTCTAACTATTATTTAATTCTGTAAATTCTGATTCAGACTGTAGCACGTTCCTACCTCCTTGCGATTGCCACGTCGCCCCTAAAAGCGCAACCCAATGCTGACTCCTCGCAATGCCATTTTTTAGGCATCAGCGCAATCACTAAACCCGATAGCTATCGGCACCGGCGAATCCTGGTTCAGACAATTGCCCCCAAAGCATAGTCTGTAGATTGATTTGTCGCCCCCAGCACTTGAGCCCTGCTGGTTGCCCGCATTGACGCATCGGGGTTTTGATATTTAGGCATCATGGTAATCCTTGATCCCGGTAGCTATCTGGACCTACGAATCCTGGTTCAGACAAAAAAATGGCCCCGATCACTCGGAGCCATTATTATTTTTAATTAGGGTTAAGCGTGTTATTGCTGTAAAAATGCAATGATTTTATCGCGTTCTTTGTCGGTAAGCTGGGCACGGGTTTGCATGTGCAAGCCAACAGTTTTCCATTGCTCGTGCGAAAATGCTGAAGGCGATGGCGTGTTATGACAGCGCTGGCAATTCTCGGCCCAAAGCTGTGCACCACTTTTGGCTGCGATTTTTTCATTTTCAGCACAGCTGGTAAATATCAGCGCTATGACAGCGATCATTCCTATGATCATTATCCAACCGCGGGTTCTTGTCTTTATCTTTTTCATGACTATGCTTTTTAAAATTCTACCGAAAATTGCAGGTATAAACTGTTAATATTCGTTAAGCCAGGTGTTCCACCAGCTGTTACCGACGTGGTACTCAATGAACGGGATTGTGCGTAAGTAAACTTAAGTACCGTCCTCCAGCTTAACCAATAGTCGAGACCAAAATCATTCTCATGAAAGTTTTGACCCCATGCAGAGCCTGCTGGTGTGGTGTAATTTGAATAGCGATAAGCTAACTCAAAATTCTTCAGAAAGCTATCAGATCCAACCGGGCGCACCGAAATTTGCGCAAATGCGGAAGAAGTGACATTGTTATATGAAAATAATGAAGAATCGACCGGACTGGTATAAGTTTGCGGAGTTACGTTGATCTTATTGTATTGGCCTTTGATGTTAACGAGGAAGGGACTGAAAGTTTTTACAAAATTGATGTCGGCACCATACATAGTTACATTGGCGCTGGTAAAATTCGACCCGGCATCCCCAGCATTACTGTGCAAAGCTGATACGCCGATCTCGAGGCTTGAATTTGAAAATGGCAACAGGGAAACACGGCCACTAAGCATTTTGCCTTTGTTATTATCTACAATTCCAGCATTTTGCAGTTCGCCATCTGGCAATAACTGCAAGCCGTTGGTCAGGCTTACGTCGTAGCTCCATTTCATATCACCCAGCGGAAAACCACCACTAAAGCCTATGCCAAAATCAGTACCCGGCAAATCTAGTCCGGCAGGGTCTCCGGCAAGTTTATCAATCCAGCCTGCTGCCAGTTTTTTACTGTAAATACCAAATGGCACCACAAAATAACCGGCATGTACAACCAGACCAGGTGCAGCGAAATAAGAAATGTTGGCCCAGTTAACACCAATGTTGGTGCCGTCAAATGAGGGCTCAAATTCAACCAAAAGGTTGTCGCCGTGGCGGAATAAAAACATTGGGCTAAGTTCATAATGGTCGGCATCGCCAAGGCTGTTAGCGCGTGTGATTTGGCCCATAGAACCTGGGGCTGTAAACGTTGTTTTGCTGCTTACAAATCCAAAGGTTGTCAAACCAGCAACCATAAAATGGCTCTCGCCTGGTTTTTGATCAGCAACTTGCTGTTCGAGAATTGCTATCCTGCCTAACAAAGCTGAGTCAGCGGTCGTCTGCTGTGCTTTTACTGAGTTGATCGAAAGCAAAATCAGCGCAATTGCAAGCAGGCAATGGCCGATTTTATTTATCCGTTTCATTGATTTATTGTTTAAGTGAACGATAATATGATGGAATTTACTTTTTGGCTTTGGCCAGAGTTCTGATATAGTTTACCAATGACCAACGCTGATGTTCATTCAGGATTGCTTTGTAGGCTGGCATTGGGTTCCGGCCTTCAGCAAGTTTCCAGTAAAGTGAACCATCACTTTCACTTTGTACAACTGCTGAAGAATGGTCGGCAGGTTTAGGATTTAAAGCTGCTGCTGCAGGTCCGTCACCACGGCCCTTATCACCATGGCATGGGGCGCAATTAGTTGCATACAATTTTTTGCCGTCAACCAGACTGGCCTTATCGCCGGCAATAGGGTTTTTAACTTCCTGAGCTGCCTTAGGAGAAACCCAGGGCGCTTTTGCCTGAGCCAGGCATTTAGAGTTTATAACGATGAATGAAAGCATAATAAACGCTGTCATAACGATCCGCTTTATTGCAGTAGCGGAGTAATTTGGAGTGGAAATCTTTTTCATAATGCTATATTGTTTTGTTAGGGTAAAAATATTGGGTAAAGCCGAGGCATAAAATGATGTTGCACCATGCAAAAAATGATGATGGTCACAGAAAATGCAATACTTAAAAAGATGACTGGAAACAGACCAGAAGCGTGCAGAAAATGTTATTTAACAGTCCAACCAAATTTTTTAACATTTTTTTACAGATGGGCTGCTTAACTTAGTACACCACAATCCGAAGATGAAAAAGTTTCTATTGATAACGATTATAATTGCAAGCGTGAGTCAGGCTCGGGCGCAAGCATTATTACTGAAACCTGTCGACTCAATCAATTCAGGCTTTTTTAATCCATTCAACGGTTTCAAAAAGAGTGATACAACAGATTACGGCAAATTTTTTCTGATGCCTGATATAAATAGCCAATTAAAACATATCAAGTTGAATAAAACAGTTATTGCCGAACCATTTATGAGCAATATGCCCGTTGTAAAACTAAAAAGCAGTGACAGGATGCCGATTGCTAAACTTACCGAAGGGAATACCAGATATACGATGCTGTTGAAAAAGATTGAGGTGGTTGATCCGGCGGATAAAGAGAATTGGTTTACTCCCTGATCTAAAAATCCTTATTCAACAATTTCTCCAATTCAGCAAACCCGATATTCATTTTAACCCGGCCTTGTCGGGCGTACGAGATCTCGCCGGTTTCCTCGGATACGATGATCGCTGTGGCTTCATTATTTTCGGTAACGCCAATGCCGGCACGATGGCGGAGGCCAAATTGCAGCGGCAGATCAGTCTTATCGGTGAGCGGCAAAATACAACTGGCAGCTTTGATCTTATTTTCTGATATCACTACTGCGCCGTCATGCAGGGGGCTGTTCTTTTGAAATATGCTTTCGAGCAGGCGCTTTGATATTTTAGAATCCAATACTTCGCAACTGTTCTGATAAAATTGTTCATCGTAATATTTAGCGAAAACGATCAGTGCGCCGGTACGTGTTTGTTTGAGACTTTTACAGGCATCAATTATGGGCTTAATGCGCGCATAGTTATCCTTTTCGGCTTCCGATTTACCAAAAAAATACCGCCACCAGGCTTTGTTGCGTTGCAGGGAAGCATTTTTACCTACCAGCAATAAAAATCGCCTGATCTCCTGTTGGAACAAGATAATGACGGCAATGATCCCTACATCAGCTACTTTTTTGAGAATGCCAGCCAGCAGCGGCATTTTGGATTCGGGTACAATAAAGTACAGGATGTATATCAGCGCCAGGCCGATAAAGATATTGGCAGCAATAGTACCCCGTATCAGGTTATATAACTGGTAGATGATAATAGCCAGCAGAAAAATATCCAGTACAGAGAATACTGTTAATTTAAAGCCGCTGAGATCAAACCAATGCATGAAGCGAAGTTAATGTTTTAGTCGGAAAGTCAGCAAACGCCAATATAGCCAGACTGGAACTTATTCGTTTTCCTTACCTGCCGATTACACAAATCTGTTTGCGGAAGATTTTAATCAATTTCCTGCCGAGGGAATAGCAATGAAGCAATAACACTGACGCCCAAAATTGCCAATATTACCAGCAGAGAGACGCCGGTAGTGAGCCCCGCCTTTGCAGCATATTCACCAGCGAGCATTTTCAAACCAATAAAGGCAAGCAAAACAGCAAGCCCTGTTTTGAGATAGTGAAATTTATCAATGATATTTACTAACAAAAAGAACATCGAGCGCAATCCAAGTATTGCAAATATATTGGAGAAGAAAACAATATAAGGGTCGCGTGTAACCGAGAAAATAGCGGGTATTGAGTCTACAGCAAAAACCAGGTCGGTTACCTCTATGATAACAAGCACCAGAAGCAAAGGGGTAATCAACTTTCTGGCGTTTATTTTTACAAAAAATTTACCTCCTTCAAACTTGGGGTGCACAGCAAAATATTTTGATGCGAAACGTACTACCCGATGCTGTTCAGTATCTATTTCCTGTTCCTCATTCCGGTTAATAAACATCATAATTCCGGTATAAACGAGGGATGCTCCGAAGAGGTACAAAACCCAATGAAACTGCGCGATCAGCGCTGCACCTACGAAAATAAAGACAAAACGCATGATAACTGCGCCAATAATTCCCCATAGCAGCACTTTGTGATAATATTTCGGACTTACAGCAAAAGCAGTAAATATCAGGACCATAACAAAAATATTATCTACAGACAGCGCATATTCAACGAGGTAACCTGTGATGAATTCCAACCCAAGGTTTTGGCGATAACGGGCCAAATCGCCAGCGAAATCATCAGGACTAAGCTTAAGGTTGTGAAAATTTTTGGCGTTTATTTGCTGCAATGCCGCGAACGAGTCGATATGATGTAAAAGGTGCCCGTAGTGGAGGATAAGCGCGTAAAAAATTAATGCAAACGATACCCAAACCCCACTCATAATGGCTGCCTGTTGCATACTCACCGGTTTTGCCGACTTGCCGAACAGGCCCAGGTCTACGGCCATCATAGCCACGATAAAAGCGATGAACCCTGATATGAAAATAAATTCGCTCGACATTATTTATTTCTTTCCGTTGTAAACCGTACCAATTGTTCAAGGGCGAAACGCGACTCACTCTCGGGAAAGGTGTTTAATAACTGGAAGGCCTCATCCTGGTATTTTTTCATTTGGGTTTCGGCATATTGCAGTCCTCCGGTTTCATTTACAAACCTGATGATCTCGGCTATTTTTTGAGGGTCGTCATGATGGTTTTTTACCAGGCTGATGATCCGTTTGCGCTCGGTGCGCGGCGCATTATTAAGCGAGTAAATGAGTGGCAGGGTCACCTTTTTCTCTTTAATGTCGATACCCAGCGGCTTACCGACATCATCAGTGCCGAAATCGAACATATCGTCCTTGATCTGGAAAGCGATTCCTATCTTTTCACCAAACTGACGCATCTTCTCAACTGTTGCATCATCTGCTCCGGCCGACGCTGCGCCACAGGCACAACAAGAAGCGATGAGCGAGGCTGTTTTTTGCCGGATCACTTCATAATAAACCGGTTCTTCAACATCCATTCGGCGCACCTTTTCTACCTGCAGCAACTCACCCTCGCTCATTTGTTTTACAGCCTCAGATACGATGCGTAACAAATTAAAATCGTTATTGTTGATCGATAAAAGTAGGCCTTTCGATAAAAGGAAATCGCCCACTAAAACGGCTATTTTATTTTTCCATAAAGCATTGATTGAAAAAAAACCTCGGCGCTGGTACGAGTTATCAACCACATCATCATGCACCAGGGTCGCCGTATGTAATAGTTCAACCAATGCTGCACCTCTATGGGTAGATTCGTTGATACCGCCGCAAATACTGGCTGATAAAAAGACGAACATCGGCCTGATCTGTTTTCCTTTACGCTTTACGATATAATGGGTAATGCGGTCAAGCAACGGAACCGAGCTTTGCATTGACGACTTAAATCGCTCCTCAAAAGCATCAATATCTGCTGCAATAGGTTTTTTGATCTCGTTGATGCTCAGCATTGAATATTCGCAGTGTTTTACCTTATTTAACGGTCGCACAAACATAGCTAAAATTATGTATCAGCTATAATGACCCAAATTTTTCAATCAACATTAAACTGATGGGGACCCATATCATTAGCTATCAAACATTAACTAATGTATAACAAATAAAAATTACCAAAAGCGAGGATGTTAGAATAGGTGATTTTTGATGTAATATATCATCCCGCTTCAACTTAGTTATAAGCAGCTCGATTTTATGCTTCCCCGCAAATTCATTTAAGGCTTAAATAAATTCCGCTACCATTATGATTTGATAAGTATTATGTAAAACTGATCGCAATCATTTTTTAAGACTATAACATTTTGAAACTTGTAAATTCAAAAAAAACCTGCCTGCTCAACTGAAACTTCGTCGTTACTAAAGTATAAAATGCATGCTATCAGATAAAGTCGCCAATTTTTCTTCCAGGTTTAATATAAATTAATAATTAATATGCTTAATTTAGTTTCTTATATGCCTGAAACCA
>CAIPPO010000145.1 GCA_903866915.1 uncultured Mucilaginibacter sp.
CGTCAGGCACCATTTATTATACGCAACCACATCTGTAACATCCTTGGGTTCATCCGTAAGCGATACAATGAGTGGAAGCCTACCTTGTTTAAAGTAGGCTTCCAGTTGATTTTTATAAACTAAGTTTTCGGAGTTCATGTTACATTAAGTTGTGGAAATTGATTAACTGCATCGATTTTACGTTGATCAATCACTTTTGCGTAAATTTGAGTAGTCTTAAGGTTTTTATGTCCCAGAAGTTTTGATACGGTGAATATATCAACATTATGGGTCAATAGGGTTGTCGCGAACGTGTGTCGGCCAACATGGAACGTAACATTTTTATTTATACCTGCCTTCATTACCCATTGAGCTAATTTGAGGTTCGTCCATGCGCTATATCGTAAAGATTTGAATACCCTTGCGTTATCGTGATCCCGTTCACCCATAAAAGCGATCACCTGTTCACTGATCGGTAACACCTCGGCCACCTGCGTTTTTTGTTGTTTGTACCTTAATTGGTAGGAGTTTGAATCGGGTAGGTATTCAACGTTCTTCCAGGTGAGGGCATGTACATCCGACCACCTCAACCCCGTGGTAGCACTAAACAGAAAAGCGTTTTTCAACACCTCGATCTCGCATGGAGTTTGTATAAGCTTGTTTAACTCATCTAGTGTCAGGTATTCACGATGGGTGTCTTCTTCCCTTATACTTTTTACCCGCGGGGCTATTTTATCTTGCATAATCTTTTCATCAAATGCATCGTTTAATGCTGCCTTTAATTTATTGAAGTATGATAGCGCGGAATTTCGGGCTAACCGCGTATTACTTTTGGTTACCCGAGTTTCCAAAAGATATTTCTTAAATTTTTCCATTACCTCGGTCGTCATGTCTTCAAAACGAAGATCTTTGCCGTCAAGAAATTTTTCAAAAAGTTGATACGCGCTTTTCCAGTTACCGTAACTGCCAGTGGTGCGCCTTCTTTTTTCAGCAGCTTTTTTAAAGTAATCTAAGAAGCTGGCTTTCATTTTATAGGAATCGGTGAAGCCATACTTACCGTTTTGCTGCTCAACCAACCGTTTACCCTTGATCGCTTCTGCTAATTGTTTTGCGGTTTTATTAGCCTCTCGTTCCGCTTTGGTTTTTGGTTTATCAAATACATATAAATCCAAGCTCTCTACCCACCTTTTACCCTCGTGGTAAAACTTAAGCACTAACCGTGACCGATCATTTTCTAATTTTCTTTCCGAAATACTAATACTCATTTTACGTTGTGGTTTAATAATTTATGGAAATTACCGTCCTACCGAACGCAGAGCAACAGAAGTTTCTAAAAGTAGATTTCGATGACACAAGGAAAAAATTATCTTATGACAATAAAATGAAATTGGAGACTATTTGGGAACTATTAAAACCGGAGTTCCCAAATAGTCTCCTAAAAACGTTTACGAAAGGAAACTAAAAGAGTACTAAATGAAAAGAAAGTGCCTTTAGGGAGATAAAATGCAACTAAATGAAAATAATTGCAAATAATTGACAACCAATTACTTACCGATACAAAACTTCGAAAATATATTATCCAGCAAATCATCCGTAGTTACCGCACCCGTGATCTCGCCGAGGTAATGCAGGGCCTGTTTGATATCCATCGCCAGAAAATCGGAAGTGACCTGGTTGTCTATTCCGGTAAGTACACGACTCAATGCTGCGCCTGTTTTTTGCAGTGCCTCCAGGTGGCGGATATTGGTGACCAGCGTTTCATCGCCCGTCAATTGGTATTTGACGGTGGCATCGTATATCTTCTGCTTTAGTGCATCAATGTATTGTTTTTCTTTGGCGGAAACCGCCAGAAATGCGGATTGCGGAATGTCGAATGCGGAATTGGGCTCCGTATTTAAAAGATCGATCTTATTGGCTACAACCAGGATATTGATGCCGGGTTTTTGCAGGTTTTGCAGGTCGGCTTGCAATTCAGCTTCGCTGAGCTCGGCTGCATCGTACACATACACCAGCAAAGCCGACTGGCTGATCTTTTCCATCGTGCGCTCCACCCCTATCTGTTCAATGGCATCCGTGGCTTCGCGTATCCCGGCGGTATCGATCAGGCGGAAGCTAATCCCGTTAATGTTCAATAGTTCTTCGATGGTATCGCGGGTTGTGCCGGGTATATGACTTACGATCGCTCTTTCTTCATTCAAAAGCGCGTTTAGCAAAGTCGATTTACCTGCATTGGGACGCCCGGCGATGACGGTATTGACACCATGCTTGATCACATTCCCCAATTCAAATGAATCGATCAGTCGCGACACAATCCGATCGATATTGACGACCAGTTGTTTCAACTGCCCGCGGTTGGCAAACTCGACGTCCTCTTCCGAAAAATCGAGCTCCAGTTCGACCAATGAAGCAAATTGAACCAGTTGTTCGCGCAGTTGCTGCAGTTCGTTACTAAAACCACCGCGCAATTGCTGCAGCGCTACCTGTTGTGATGCTTTTGAATTGGAGGCGATAAGGTCGGCCACCGCTTCAGCCTGGGAAAGATCGAGCTGACCGTTTAGGAAAGCCCTTAAGGTAAATTCACCCGGTTTAGCTGCTCTTGCTCCCTGTTTGATCAGCAACCTGATGATAGACTCAATGATATAATTTGAACCGTGACAGGATATCTCCACCACATTCTCGCGGGTATAGGAGCGCGGCGCTATGAACAGTGACACCAAAACCTCATCCAGCACCACATCGCCATCAACAATATGCCCGAAATGGATGGTGTGCGAAAGCTGTTTTGCCAGATCTTTGCCTTTGAATACACTGTTGGCAATAACAATAGCATCCGGCCCCGACAGGCGGATAATGCCAATAGCCCCCGTACCGTTAGGGGTTGCCAATGCAACGATGGTGCTTTCGTGTGAGTTTTTTTTGTCCATAGTCGATGGTCCATGGTCCATAGCTGTACCATAACGAAAGATCGGCTATGTTTTGATGGCTATGGACTCAGGCGCAAAAATCGTAATAAAAAACCATTTTTGCTGAGCTGCCGCAATTAAGTTTGAGGTGATGGCCGAAAGTCAAAGCTTGTGCCCAAACGCATCTGTAAATTAGGATTAGCCGCCATAAGCAATGCTCATGTATGTACGGAGTTCATCATTCACATCTTCCACCTGCAGCATCCTGAAATAATGATTGCATTGTTCATCACCCGGCACCTGGGCAATCTTCTCAAAACACAGGTTATCATCATACCGGCGTTTAAATGGAAATACCACTAAAAGAAAGTCTTTTCCTAATCGAGTAATATAGACGATTCGTTTACGTCCATTACTGATACCGATCATCGTTTTGGCAGGATGCAGCGTTACCGGACCTATCTTTTGAAATTCGCTGATGAAATGATCGAACAAAGCAAGCGTATGTGCTGATTTTCCGTTTAGAAATCGTTGCAGTTCAATTTCATTTGCAGGTGAATCTGTGTATTGACGCATATTTTGGCTCAATTAAAATCGGGCAGATAGTTACCATTACCCCACCGTTCCTCAATCCCCAAACCAAACAAAGCAAAATCATATTTCACCGGATCTGAAGGATCGAATGCCCTTAACCGCTCCGTCAGTTCAATCGCAGTTTGCCAGTCGGTTTGCTTGCGGGTAATTAAGCCTAATTTACGAGATACCCGGTCGACATGTAAATCACAGGGCATGATCAGGTCTGCGGGCTTAATCTTATTCCAGATACCAAAATCGACACCCTTTTCATCCTTTCGCACCATCCAGCGCAAAAACATATTCAAACGCTTACAGGTTGATTTTTGGGAGGGCGACGAAACATGCTTCATCGTCCGGTGCGGGTGATCGGGTAGTGAAAAAAAGTACTTTCTGAAATGATTGAGGCTATTTTCCACTACGTTACCACCATGCGCGCCGGCTGTCATCCTGAGCCCCGTCGAAGGAGGTGCGGAAAGGCCCTGAGGCTCATCCTGCCTATGGCGCTGCATGAAGTTTCCAGGCACAAAAGCATCCTCCAATGACGCATAGCGACGATAATGATCTCTGAAAAATGAAATAAAATACAGCGTATCAATATCGTTAAAAGTGCGGTGTTTGAAATGCAGCAGTTTTTTCAGGTCGGTTTCTTCATGATTACCGATAAAATCATAAGGAGCACCATCCATCAGGCTGATCAGTTCTTTGCACTTATTGATGATGGTAACGCGCTGCCCCCAGGCTAAAGTAGCTGCCCAAAAACCCATGATCTCGATATCCTGCTTTTTTGTGAACAGGTGCGGAATAGAAATGGGATCGTTTTCGATAAAATCCAGCCGGTTGTAGTGGTCGACTTTTGAATTGAGAAACGCTTGAAGGTCACCTATCATTCCTTACAATTAGCAACCGTAAAAATCAACTAGGCCAAAGCCTGCTTCAAATCGTCGATCAGATCATCGATGTCTTCCACCCCAACGCTTAAACGTAACAGGTTATCCACTACGCCGGCTTTTTCCCGTTCTTCTTTGGGAATGGAAGCATGTGTCATGGTAACCGGGTGATTGAGCAGC
Organism: uncultured Mucilaginibacter sp.; assembly: GCA_903866915.1. Lineage (GTDB taxonomy): Bacteria > Bacteroidota > Bacteroidia > Sphingobacteriales > Sphingobacteriaceae > Mucilaginibacter. The sequence continues at coordinate 4,526 of CAIPPO010000145.1, forward strand.
GATTCCACGCCACCCAGCGATTCTGCCAGCGAAAATACTTTGAAAGATGATGCAATTCGGAAAGTCTCCTTCAGATCGGCACCTTTTAACGTGATAGAGATCATGCCGCCAAAGTCATTCATCTGCTTCTTTGCGATGTCGTGATTTGGATGGTCGGTAAAACCGGGCCAGTATATTTTATCTACTTTAGGATGCGTCTTTAAAAATTCGGCTACAACGCGACCGTTCTCGCAATGTGCCTTCATGCGCAGGTGCAGGGTTTTGATACCACGCAATACCAGGAAACTATCCATTGGCCCCGGTGTAGCGCCGCAGGCATTGTAGATGAACCAAAGCTTTTTGTAGAGCACTTCATCATTGAGCATTAAAGCACCCATCACCACATCACTGTGTCCGCCAATGTATTTGGTTACCGAATGCATGACAATATCAGCACCAAGGTCTATCGGATTTTGCAAATAAGGCGAAGCGAAGGTATTATCTACTGCCAGCAATAAACCTTTACTTTTAGTAATGTTAGCAATAGCTTCTATATCAATAATTTGCATAGTTGGATTGGTTGGTGTTTCTATCCAAACCAGCTTTGTTTTATCGTTGATATATTCGGCTATTATTTCGGGATTCGACAAGTCGAGAAAATGGTATTTGATGCCATAGTTGGCAAATACCCTGGTAAAAATACGGTACGAACCACCGTACAGATCGTTCCCTGTGATCACTTCATCGCCGGGCTGCAGCAATTTCATCACGGCATCCGTTGCACCCATACCACTTGAAAATGCCAGTCCGTAGTTTGCATTTTCCAATGCTGCCAGGCAGCTTTCAAGCGCTTTACGGGTTGGATTGGTGCCACGCGAGTACTCATAACCTTTATTATCGCCCGGCGACTTCTGCCAATAGGTTGACGTTTGGTAGATCGGCGTCATGATGGCCCCTGTAGTTGGGTCGGGCTCCTGCCCTGCGTGTATTGCTTTTGTTGCGAATTTCATGGGTTTGTTGATTAAGTTGGATCAAGTAGATTGGGATGATTCAGTTGGATTAGGTTGTCCGGAAAGCTATCAGTAGCGTTGGATTAAGTTTGATTAGTGATAACTTATTCAACCCAATCAACCACTCACTTAATCAACCTAATCAACCTAATCAACACAAATTAATAAGCCCTTGCAAATAATACCCTTTGGGTTGAAGGTTTACCGGTACGGATACATTTACCTTCTTCTAATGTATTGTTCAACGGAATACAGCGTATGGTTGCTTTCGTTTCGTCTTTGATTAACTGCTCAGTTTCGGGGGTACCATCCCAGTGTGCCGAAATAAAACCGGGCTCTTCGTCAAGTAACCGTTTAAACTCTTCGTAATCATCTGCAAGACGGGTATTTTCTGTCCGGAAATTTAATGCCTTGTTATAGATATTGGTTTGAATATCCTCAAGCAATTGTTCTATTACGGCAGCTAAACCATCCTGGTTTACCGTTTCTTTAGACTTGGTATCCCGGCGTGCCAGTTCTACTGTTCCGTTTTGCATGTCCCTGCTGCCTATAGCTACCCTTACAGGTACGCCTTTTAACTCATATTCAGCAAACTTAGCTCCGGGCCGGTGGGTATCCCTGCTATCAAATTTAACTGATATACCTTTCGATTTCAGCTCTTTAGTTAATTCCTTTACGAAAGCCGAAATATTCTGCAATTCTTCATCATGCTTGTAAATCGGTACGATCACCACCTGGATGGGTGCCAGTTTTGGTGGCAATACCAGTCCCGCGTCGTCCGAATGTGACATGATCAACGCTCCGATCAGCCGGGTTGATACTCCCCATGAGGTGGCCCATACGTAATCAAGCTTGTTTTCTTTGCTCGTAAACTTAACATCAAAAGCTTTAGCAAAATTCTGTCCTAAAAAGTGTGAGGTTCCAGCTTGTAAGGCTTTCCCATCCTGCATCAAAGCCTCGATACAATAGGTATCCAAAGCACCGGCAAAACGCTCATTGGGTGTCTTGCGCCCACGTACGACAGGAAGTGCCAGCCAGTTTTCAGCAAAATCAGCATAAACACCCAGCATCTGTTCGGTCTCTGCTATCGCTTCCTCTGCAGTGGCATGAGCGGTGTGCCCTTCCTGCCATAAAAATTCACTGGTACGCAAAAACAGGCGTGTACGCATTTCCCAGCGAACAACATTGGCCCATTGGTTGACCAGAATAGGCAAGTCACGGTATGATTGTATCCATCCACGGTAAGTATTCCAAATGATGGTCTCGGAAGTAGGCCGAACGATCAATTCTTCTTCAAGCCTGGCATCTTCATCAACAACAATATTACCGTTTTCGTCATTTTTAAGTCGATAGTGCGTTACTACCGCACATTCTTTAGCAAAACCTTCAACATGGCTGGCTTCTTTGGCGAAAAACGATTTCGGTATAAAAAGCGGGAAATAAGCATTGCTGTGACCAGTTTCCTTAAACATACCATCTAACACGGCCTGCATTTTCTCCCAGATGGAGTAACCATATGGTTTGATGATCATACAGCCCCGCACGGGCGAATATTCGGCCATATCTGCTTTGATGACCAGGTCGTTATACCATTGCGAGTAATCTTCTTCTTTGCTTATTATCCCTTTGCTCATA
>CAIPPO010000146.1 GCA_903866915.1 uncultured Mucilaginibacter sp.
CAAATATTTGGTTCGGATGGTGTTGTGGTGCTTTTCTTGCTGAAAAGAAAATGCTGAAACCTGCAAGTTTAAAAAGGCCGGTAGTTGTTTTTGCCTATGGTATCATTGTATTGCTTTTTACGGTTTTAAAGCTAAACCCTCAGCCTCGGACAGTATTGCTCGATTACCAATTTGATATTTTGATCTGGACAGCTCCTATGCTATGGTTGATCGGCAAAGAAAATTGGTTTCGATCACAACGTTCTTATTTTTTAAGAGTAATGAGTGCTGTCGGACTGTCCAGTTATTCGCTTTATTTATTCCACAGCCCGCTGATTGCTGTTAAAAACTATCTGGTTCACAGCATGCTACCTCCAAAGCTACAACTGTTAGGCGTAGTTGCCGGTATAATATTGATACCGGTATTAACGTGGTTTAGCTATTTGTATATCGAGAAACCATTTATCACGAAAAAACAAAAATCAATTGTTAACCCCTGATCCTTTAGTTTCCATCATCATCCCGGTTTACAATGCAGAGAAATACCTGGCTGAAACCATTGCATCTGCTCTTGAACAAAGTTGGTTGAATAAAGAGCTGATCATAATTGACGATGGTTCGACCGACCACTCTTTGATGATTGCAAAAAAACATGAGAGTGATGGTGTTAAAGTTTTTAGTCAGCAAAATAAAGGTGCAAGTGCAGCCCGAAACCTGGGCCTGCATCACGCAAAAGGCAAATACATACAATTTTTGGATGCCGACGACTTACTTAGCCCGGATAAAATAAGCGAACAAGTGCCCCTGCTTGAAAAGAACGCAGGTAAGATAGCTGTTTGCAGCATGATAAAGTTTAAAAATGGCACATCTCAATTGCCTGTCAAACCTTCGATGCGCGACGAACCTTTTATTTACAGCACCGACGACGTAGTAGATTTTCTGATCGACCTGTATGGCGGTTATAAGCGTAGGGGCTCAATGATAGGGATTCATTCGTGGTTGGTGCCGGCTACTATTATCAGCAAATCGGGGCTGTGGAATGAGAATTTGACAGTAGATGACGATGGCGAATTTTTTTGCCGGGTGGTTTTAAGTTCATCCGGCATCATTAAAACCGGCGGACTTTGCTATTACCGTGTATTTTATACCCACAAGCAAAACCTTTCGGCACGTTCGGACCGCGATTCACTGCAAAGCATGGTAGATTCTTTTCATTTGAAAAAAAAGTACATTTTAGACCGTACCGATGCCGCAGTTGCTCATTATGCATTATACAAACAAACGCTCAACCTCGCCATAAAAACCTACCTGATATATCCCGAACTTTACAGGTTGTTGAGTAAAGAATTAAAAACATATCCTTTTTATAATTATCAGCCTATAATTGGGGGCAGATTTCTCAATATCATTGCAAAATTATTTGGTTGGCGCATTGCGCGTTTTTTACAATACCATTATTCAAAAGTTTAATTTCAATTGAAAAGCAATTACGAACGTAGTGTACTGACCATAGCCGGGGGAAACAAGTTGTATATCGACATGGCTTGCAACCTTGCAATGTCGTTTTTATATTGGAACAAGGATTCGGGTATTCAATTTTACCTCGTAACCGACCGTGCAGATCTTGTTCCGGCAAAGCTAAGAGCTGAGATCAATATAATTGCGAAAACACCTGATGAACTGAATAAGGGGTTTTCGTCGAAATTGCAGATCGGCGAATTTATTCATACAAAACAAACCTTGTTCATTGACGCCGACTGCCTTGTTTACGGTAATCTGGATGAGGTATTTGAATTATTTGAAGGACATAGCGCATCTGTCATCGGGTTTACATTGACGGAAGGAATCGACACCGGGTTTTGCAGGGATATCAAATCGGTATTGGCAAAAACAGGAACAAGCTATTTCCCGATGTTCTGCGGTTCCATTTACTATATTGAAGAGGGTGAGACTGCAAATAATATATTCAAGTATGCCAATTCACTGCTTAGCTCGTATGACGATCTGGGCCTGATACGATTGCGTAACCGCGAAAATGAGGAACCATTGATTGCCCTGGCAATGGCTAAATTTAAACAGCAACCGGTAAACGATACGGGCTTTATCAAAGCCGACAGGATGTATTATGAATATTTAAGCTCAAACATTTTGCAGGGCCGAGCAAGATTATGGAGCGATAAGCAAGCGCCAGTGCCGATTTATTCGACACTTTTAGAATCCCAACCTAAAATCGTACATTTCAATGCCTCATTTAGCGAGATATTTGAATATAAATCTGAAGTGAGTCGTATCAGAAAAGTGTACCTGCATCATTGGCCGAATGCTTTTGCTAACGTTTACGCGTTTTTGGGATATATAATGCCAGGTAAACTTTCAACGTTCATAAAAGACAGCTTACGCCCTCTGTACCGCCTGCTTTTTGGATACCGGAAAATTCAGCCCTCACAAAGACTAATAAACGATTAAAATTTAAATGAACATTTGAGTGCCTAAAAACAACGTCATTGATTGCTTTAAAACAAACCGGAGCCTGAGTAAAAATCTCGTTGCAACCAGGGTAAATGGTGTAGCTTCAAATGATAACCATTTATTGATAGAAATTTAATCTAACGACTATATGAAGGTTTGCTATTTGAATCAAACCTTGGGTCGCCAGAAGTGACAGACACAATTATTATGGAAATTCACGAAAATGTTTCAGTGGAAGAGATCAACGATCGTTTAGCTTGCTTTTCCTTCCAATACCGATTACAACGGAAGGGGAATTGGATATTTTCAAAACACGTAATTGCATGAATATTTTTTACCAGGAGCCCGACCCCGACCGGTGGTTTCCCTTCGACCGTTATCCAAGGAAGATCATCAGGCGACTGGTACGTGGCAAGAGAAAAATTGGCGGTGTCGGCCAGGTTACCTTGAATTTATTAAAAGGGCTTAATAAAATTGGAATAGAATACCGGTTTAATGACTTCAGGTACATTAAAAAACATCCCGACGAAATTGCTTGTATTATTGGAAAACCCGGCGTGTTTTTTAATAGGAAATGGGCTAACCCGGTAATTTTTGGTTCTGGCATTTATTCGCATTCTATCGAGTACCCGGATCTATTAACCAGGTACCCGAACGTGAAAAGAGTTTTGGTGCCCGGGGAATGGATGCGAAAAATGTTCGAGCCAGACTATGGGAAACAAGTCGTAGCCTGGCCAACGGGGATTGATACCGAGTTTTGGTCGCCTGACAACGTTCAAGGTCCCAAGACTTTCGATTTCCTGATTTATGACAAAGTTATGTGGAAACGTGATCAATATACCAATGAATTGATTGAGCCACTCAAAAAAATACTAGAAAAGCATCGTCTAACTTACCAGGTAATAGCTTACGGGCACTACACACATGCTGAATTGATTGAAAAGCTAAAGCATTCAAAAGCCACTATTTTCCTTTGTGAACACGAAACACAGGGTTTTGCCTACCAGCAAATATTAGCCACCGGTACCCCTATCCTGGCCTGGGACCGCGGAGGATTTTGGCAGGATCCCTATTATTATCCTGAAAAAGTGCAGTATCAGCCTGTAACTTCGGTGCCCTATTGGGACGACCGTTGTGGAATCAAATTTAAAGGAATTGAGGATTTTGAAGAAAACCTGGAGGTCTTTACTACAAAACTCGCATCTTTTAATCCGCGCGCATATATCCTTGAAAATTTGACGCTTGAGAAATGTGCTGAACATTATATGAAGATCTATAATGAGGTGAAACAGGAGTTATTATGAGGATCTTGCTAGTCATGGACCCATTTATACCCGTACCACCCGAACATTATGGCGGTATCGAACGGGTGGTATATGATATCGCGGTGCAATTTGTTAAGCAGGGGCATCAGGTTACCCTTGTTGCCGGGCCGAATTCAAAATCCCCCGACAGGCTGATCACCTATGGAAAAAATGGTGCATTAGACCCCAGGGTCGACCTTAAGTTATTGAAAGATGTTTTCCTGATATTGAGGCAAGAGATCAAAAATCATGACGTAGTACACAATTTCGGTCGTTTAGTTTTCCTGGCGCCATTTTTAAAAAGCCGGATACCCAAGGTACAAACTTATATGCGCTATGTAAACCGGCGCAATATTGAACTTTTCGACAAAATCAGACCCCGGAATTTGACCTATACTGCCGTATCCGATGCGATAGCAAACACCGGAACCACCACAAAAAGTATTTGGAAAACGGTATACAATTGTGCCCCAATCGACCAATTTGAGTATCGTGCAACAACAGCAACTGATAGTTACCTGGCCTTTCTTGGGCGGCTCGAACGATGTAAGGGAGCACACAGTGCTATCCGGGTAGCAAAACTCAGCAATCGGAAATTGATCATTGCCGGTAATATATCTGAGTTGCCTCATGAACTCGCCTATTTTCGCGAAGAAATAGAACCACTGATAGATGGTACGCAAATAACTTATATTGGGCCGGTAAACAATGTTCAAAAAAACGAGCTTTTGGGTAATGCAGCAGCTTTGCTTACACCGGTCGAATGGTTTGAGCCATTCCCCATCATCATTCCCGAAGCCTATGCCTGCGGCACTCCGGTACTGGGCTTCGATAACGGTGGTATTGCTGAAGGAATCGAACAGGGTGTAACCGGTTTCGTTAGTAAGACTGTTGAAGAAATGGCCCGTCAAGTTGGCCTGATTGCGCAGCTTGATCGCAGCGAATGCCGAAAAAAAGCGGAGCGCGACTATAGTGATATTAAAATTGCGAATGACTACCTTGCTATTTATCGATCCTAAATGACGGAGAATAAAAAAATAATAGGCCTGGATATTTTGAGGGGTCTGGCTTGTTTAATTGTATGGTTAAGTCATATTCGGGTTGTAACCAAGTATTTTAATTCCGATTCATACAACTTCATTCAAACATTTGTGTCGTGGGGGCGAGAAGCTGTTGTCGTATTTTTTATTCTATCCGGCATCGTTATCAATTTGGCTTCGCAAAACAAAACAGACAAAAAACAATATTTTAAAAAACGATTCCTGCGGATCTACCCCATCTTTTTTGTAATGCTTGTGATCTGCTATTCATTTGACTATCTGATATTTCATCATTCATCAAATATTAAAGAAATTGTTGGCAATATATTTCTACAGGGGATGTGGCCTACCTACGTTGTGCCGCCAATACCTTATGACCTTGCAGCCTGGAGTATTGCCTGTGAAGCATTTTTTTATGTCGTTTTCGGCTTATTTTATAATTCTAACAGGCCCAGGGTAATTTGGATCTGGTTCGCATTAAGTATCGTTTCAAACATATTTCATCTTTTCCATGAGGATGGTACTGGCTATTTTTACCAATTTACCAGTTTGTTAAACAATTCATTTTTATGGCTGTTGGGTTATCTTATTTTTGAGTATCGATCTAAACTTAGTACATCGGCTCAAACGGCCTGTACCGGCTTACTGATGATCCCATTACTAACAAGAATGAACGCCTTGCCGAATAGTTTTCGTCAGGCCTGCTATTATATCGCGGGTATATACCTGATACCTCTTTTTGTTTGGCAGTTAAAAAAAATAAACCGCTCAATGGCAGCCGAAGATCAATTTAACATCAAGCATATCTACTTTTTGCCAATATATCTTATCAATGTATGGCTGTTGTGGCATTATTCTGACTCGTTATTTATCAGTAAGATCCTGTATTCATCGATTCCATTTTTGTCGCTTGCACTTTATAGCCATTCAATACGAAATTCCCTCAAATTCATTTTCAGTAAAATAAAAATGCCCCTTTTATTTATATCTTCTATTTCATACCCGCTATACCTGGTACATATGCCAACCATGACGCTCGTGTACCACTTCCTGCCAGATCAAAAACTGATAGGGATGCTGCTTATCGTTATCATCGCGCTCTCGATTAGTTATTTATTTGAGGTATTTTTATTTCGAAAACTTTCGGCTTGGGTTTCAAAAAGGGATCACCAACCAAAAATCATTCAGGAGACCACAGTTTGACAGTGAAAATTCAACAGGAGCCGGTATTATTTTTAACGGATAAAGTTTTTGTTGATGCTGCCATTGCCGGAGGTGTACAACTTTGTACACATGAATTTATAAATTACCTGGAAGCATCAGGGCACATCGTCAAAATCATCAAAGTTTCGCCAAACATCACGTTTATGCGTAAAGTGCGCAAAAAGCTACAGATCGAAACCTATGAACTTTATGATATTGATCAGTGGCTTGATGAAATTGTTGAAACGATCACTGGCAACCAAATTAAATTGGTATTCTTTAACCAGGTTAACCTTGCACATTGGTCTCCAAGCATAAAAGCAAAAGTAGCTGCCGATGTAAAATTTGTCGGTTTGTCGCATGGGAATGAAAGTGGCGATTACCTGCATGATATTACGCAGGGTTCCCGCACATCCTTCCTTAAAACATGGAGACTCGGTAAATATCTGGTGAAAGAAAAAGCGATATTTTCAACTTACCTGGATGGTGTGATCACAATAAGTGACAATGAAACTTATATCGACCAATGGCTGGGAGCACAAAATGCCTTCTACTTACCACGGATACTTAAAAATAACTTTATCGACTGGGCTCCTGTCGCAAACAGGATCGGCTTCGCCGGAACACTGAGTCATTTACCAAACTATGTCGGTATCGATTTGCTTTCGGCTGAGCTTCAAAAAAGAAATTTTAATGGAACGCTCAGGCTGGTTGGCGGGCCCGAAAGTGCCGGTAAATTATTGCAGCAAAAATATCCGTTTATAACCTATGTAGGTGCAATAAGCAGCAGCGATTTGGTAAAGGAAGCCTGCAGCTGGTGTATCTTACTAAACCCGGTATTTTGGTATGCCCGCGGCTCATCTACCAAGCTTGCGCAGGCGCTCAGTTGGGGAATACCCGTAGTTTCAACGCTTGCCGGTACACGCGGGTATGACCTGGCCAACAGGGCCATCAGCATCAAAAACAATGACCCGGGCGACCTGGCGGAAATGATTATCAATACCCTTGCTTCAAAAACAACATTGGAGGGCCTTAAACAGCAGGCAATTAACAATGTCATCAAATTTGATCTCGACGCCTGGTCGGCTAAACTATCGGATTTCCTTGCTGAATTAAAACAACATTGAAAAAGCGACTGCTGATTATTTCCCCCTATTTCCCGCCCGTAAACGCGGCGGATATGCAGCGAATAAGAATGAGCCTGCCCTATTTTAGCCAATTTGGATGGGAACCGGAAGTAGTAACGGTCGATCCTGTTTTTTCAGAAATGGCAAAAGATAGCTTATTGCTGCAAAGCATTTCATCCGGGATAAAGATCCATCGGGTTAAAGCCTTCAAAAAATACTGGACCTCGAAATTTGGCCTTGGCAGTATCGCTCTCCGTTCGCTTTATTTCTATCGTAAAAAAGTGAATGAGCTGCTCAAAACAAAACAGTACGACCTTATTTACTTTTCAACTACGCAGTTTCCGGTATGTATACTGGGAGCTTACTGGAAAAAAAAATACGGGATACCCTACGTGATCGATATGCAGGACCCCTGGCATTCCGACTATTACAAAAACAAACCCCGGCATCAGCAACCAAAAAAATATTGGTTATCGTACCGCATGAACAGATTCCTGGAACCAAAAGCAATGAAATATGTAGATGGTTTGATCAGCGTTTCGGAAAAATATATCGTCGACTTAAAAGATCGGTACCCCGCTATCAAAAACATACCGGCAGAAACAATCACCTTTGGTGCATTTGAACCCGACCTTGAAATTGCACGGAAAAATAGCTTACTATTCGATAATATCCTTGACCCGGCCTACATTAATTTGGTTTATATCGGTCGTGGCGGACATGATATGCAACAGGCTGCCAACGTTCTTTTTAAAGCATACAGTGCGCTGCTAGAAAAAAACGGCAGTTTTGCCAAAATAAAATTATGGTTTATCGGCACCAGCTATGCACCTTCGGGCAAAGGTGTGCCGACACTTTTACCGCTCGCTGAAAAATTAGGTATTGCAGATCATGTGGTTGAAATAACTGACCGTATCAGTTTTTACCATACCCTGGTTACCTTGCAGCTAGCCGATGCTTTGTTTGTGCCCGGATCAGACGACCCCCGGTATACCGCATCGAAGATATTCCCCTATTTACTCGCAAAAAAACCTTTACTTGCTATTTTTAACAAAGCAAGTTCAGCAATTGAGATACTAAATGAATACCGGGCAAAAAACGCATATAATTACGAAGACCCCGATGTGCCATCATTAGTAGAAAAATTCCTAAACCAGTTATTGGCCGGCAGTTTGGCAATGCCCGAATATGAGCCAGCAGCCCTTGAAAAGTACGATGCGAAAAGCATGGCAAGGCAGCAATGCCTAATTTTCGATACTGTTATGCAAAACCAGAAATAGCAATGGCAAATTTTAAAACTATGCCTGGCATAATACTGTCCATTAATACTTCACCTAACAGGTGGTTTTAGTTTTAGATTAATGAAGCGACTGGCAATCATCACAACCCACCCGATACAGTATTACGCACCTGTTTTTAAGCTGCTGCATGAACGCAGGCAAATAGAAATCATGGTTTTTTATACCTGGGGGGAAGCATCAAAAGTGAAATTTGATCCGGGTTTTGGAACGACGGTGGGTTGGGATATACCAACCCTCGAGGGTTATCCCCATAGTTGGGCCATCAACACGGCTTCGGATCCCGGCACGCATCATTTTAATGGCGTTATTACTCCTGGTTTAATTAAACAGGTACAAGAATGGAGCCCAAACGCCCTGCTGGTTTATGGCTGGGCCTACCGTAGCCATTTAAAAGTGCTCCGCCATTTCAAAGGCAGGTTGCCAATATTTTTTAGAGGCGATTCAAACCTTTTGGACGAGCCGCATGGTCCAAAAGCATTTTTGAGGGCCATTTTTTTGAATTGGATTTACCGGCATATTGATTATGCTCTTTATCCGGGAAAAAACACCAAAGCCTATTTCGAAAAATTTGGATTGAAGGAGCAACAACTTGCATTTGCTCCACATGCTATAGACAATGAACGCTTTGCAGCAGATAAAACAACAGAAGCGGCGGCACTGAGGCAAAATTTAAAATTAAAAAAAAGTGATATCCTGGTCCTATTTGCAGGAAAATTTGAAAATAAAAAGTCGCCCCTTGAATTGCTCGAGGCGTATATTTTGCTAAAAAAACCTGGTTTGCACCTATTATTTGTCGGCAACGGAGAACTTGAAGAAGAAATGAAAACGAAGGCTGCCGCTATGCATGGTGTCCATTTTATAAATTTCCAGAACCAAAGCATCATGCCTGTTATTTACCAGGCCTGCGACTTGTTTTGTCTGCCATCAAAAGGCCCGGGCGAAACCTGGGGTTTGGCTGTCAACGAGGCAATGGCGTGTTCAAAAGCTGTTTTGGTATCTAATAAGGTTGGTTGTGCAATTGATCTTGTAAAAAAAGGTCAAAACGGTGATATATTTGACTGCGATAATCCCAATGATCTTGCGCTAAAGTTAGATCAGCTAACTAAGTCAAAGGATAAATTAATAGAAATGGGAAACAACGCGGGTAGTGTAATACAAGAGTGGAGTTTATTGAGATTTGCAGAAGCTATTGAAAAGAAAGTGAATGAAACGGTTTGATCGTATTAAGCTGATTTTTACAAGGAACTGGAAGCTACCCGGCCGGGAACGGCTCTCCCAGTGGTTGAAACCCTCCGGTGAAACCAACGCCAGCTTTTATGGTGGCATTGTTTGGCTAAACGATGAAGATATAGCTATTTACACAACAGCTGATAATTTTATTGAACGTGCTATTCTAACAACCGGCACCTACGAAGATGAGATCAATAAAGCAATACGCCTATCACTCAAAACAGGCGGTGTGGCACTTGATATAGGTGCAAATATTGGCCTGCAAAGTTTACGCATGTCGCAAGCTGCTGGCAGCGATGGCAAAGTAATTGCCTTTGAGCCGCTTCAATACCTGCAGAAAAAATTTAAGAAGAATATCGGACTGAACAAGGCAAACAATATAATATTGCTGCCCTATGCGCTCTCGGACCAGGAAAGCAAAGCCGAGTTTAAGATCGATCCTAACACCTGGAATCAGGGTGCATTCAGCATCGCAGGAAAACAGGATGGTACTGAACTGCAAAACGTAGAGATTAAAATTGGTGATGATATACCCGAAATCAAAGCATTAAGCCGCCTTGATCTTATTAAAATTGATGTGGAAGGGTTCGAGTTTCAGGTGATGAAAGGGCTAAAAAACACGCTCCAAAAATTTAAACCGCGTATCATATTCGAATACGATATGAAATATTGGCCGGCAAACGGTCAGGATATTGCAGAATGCTTCAATTTTTTAACTAGTCTTGGTTACAAAGTGTACCAGGTAAATCCGGCTTGCAGTCAATTACGAACAACAGCAACAACGATAGAGGATGGAAATGTATTCTGTATAAACGACAACGATGAAAAAGGCCGGGTTTGAAAAATATTTAATGTTGTTCGTTCCCTGGGGATTTTCGGTCCTTTTTAAACTCGATCCGATAGTTTCCTATTTTCTGGCCTGGCTTGGTTCATTCCTTATCTTTTACCTAACCATGAGCGGTTGGGTAAAACCGCTACCGAACGACAGGCCAATAGCCGAACAGTTAATGCGCCCTATTTTTTTGATCCAGATCATATTTGCAGGCTATTCTTGTTGTACGACGATCTTTTATTTTTTCGATGTCCTTGGCTATGTTGATTTTCACAAATCTACTGCTTTTTTCCTCATCGATAATGAACGTCTGGAACTCACTGCACAATGTCAACGTTATTATTGTCTCGCACATGCATCTTTCGCCACAGGTGTATTATATTTCATGCGATATCCTATTAAACAGAAATATTATTTCAAAACCGAAAAAATCGCTAATCTTTTACTCATAGCAGCACTTATTACCTACCCAGTTTCTATTATTTTTTCCCGCGTACCGGGGCTATTACAATTCGCCTTTCAGTTTACTTCATTAAGCTTTATTGCCGGCACTTTAGCACTTGCCTTTGCTATTCCACTCCGAAAAATATGGAATACTTTGATATGTTTATTTCTATATGGTTCTAACTTTTACCAGGCCCTGGTTTCAGGCTACAAAGAACCAATCATCATAAGTATATTGGTACTCGGTATCTTTCTTTACCCAACTTATAAAAAAGCAGTATTGGTAACCTTTATACCTTTGTTGTTGGCATTATTCATTTTTCTGCCAACTTATAATAAAATATTCAGGCAATCTGCCTGGGCCGGCGAAATTGATGTAGATCAGGCTTCACAAATGGCTTTAGATGCGGCTTTAAGTAAAAGTGCAGGAAGCTCGTTGGGAGCTGACGAGAGCAACTGGGACTTCCTTTCTTACCGGCTCAGCGAGATAGATATGTTTAAAGAATTTGTAAAGTCGACACCAAACCGAATCGACTTTTACGGAAATGTACTGCTCAAACAATCAGCAATTGCGCTTGTCCCCCGAGTTTTCTGGCCCGATAAACCGATAACCGAGGAGTTGGTAATGGAACGTGTTTATGATGCTGAGGTGATCAACCGGGGCTCGAATGTGTCCGCCAAACCTGCATTTATTGTTGATGCTTACTTGTACAATGGCACGCCGGGCATTTTCATTTGTTTACTTATTTATGGCGCCGTCGCGCAGCTAATCTCGCTTCAGGCTGAAAAATTATTTGGCGGTTATATTTTAGGCACGGCACTAATCTTCAGTGGTTTGTTCCAAATTCTCTGGCGGGGCTTAAGCTTTGAATTTTTAATCAATTCAGTTTTCTGGGCATATGTTAGTATGCTTGTCATTCATAGGATATTCCTGGCAATCGGTATATTGAAAAAGATTTGAAAATACTGCACATCAATGCCTCATACAAACCGGCTTATATTTATGGCGGCCCAACCATGTCGGTGTCAAAATTATGCGAAGAACTGGTTTTATACGGCTGCGAAATTGAAGTATTCACAACAACCGCCAACGGCAACAATGAGTTGCCCGTTGAAACGGGTAAACCTGTTCTGGTTGATGGCGTTAATGTTACCTATTTTAAACGTTTAACTAAAGATCATACCCATTACTCACCCGACCTTTTAAGGAACTTACGGGAAAGGGTCAGGCAGTTTGACGCTGTCCATGTGCATGCCTGGTGGAACCTGGTTTCGGTACTGGCATGCCGTATAGCTATCAGCAACCAGGTACCGGTAATTATTTCACCAAGAGGCACCTTAAGTCGTTATTCTTTTGCCAACAAAAACAGTTTGATCAAACGGTTGATCCATGAATTGCTGGGCAAGAAATTACTAAATAAAAGTGCTATCCACGTAACATCTAACCGGGAAAAAGCTGCCATAGTGAGCCTTGTTGGACCCGGAAGGTTATTTAACATACCAAATTTCATTGCGCTTCCTGCTGCCATGCCTAAGGGTATATATCCGGCAAGTGAGTCACTTAAACTGATCTTCTTTTCACGGATAGAACAAAAGAAGGGTCTCGAAATATTACTTCATGCCCTCCAAAAAATTCCTATCGATTATACACTCACAATCGCCGGTGATGGCGAAGCCAATTACATAGCAAACTTAAAATCATTAGCCGTTCAGCTCGGCATTGCCAAAAAATTGGAATGGATAGGTTTTCAGGGAGCTAACAAATTTGATGTTTTGCAACAGCATGATGTAATGATCCTGCCCTCCTATGATGAGAATTTCGGCAATGTGGTTATCGAAAGTCTGAGTGTAGGGACGGCAGTGCTAATTAGTGAAAATGTTGGCCTTGCTGACTATGTGCAGGAAAACAAACTGGGTTGGGTGGTCAAAAACGACACCGGAAGTTTTGCAAAAATCATTGAAAAACTACCGGCCGAAAGGGTTGTGATTTCAAATATCCGGCAACAAGCACCAGCTATAATACGTAAAGACTTTCAGGAAGAAAATCTGTGTAAACAATATCTACAGATGTATCAACAAATTATCCATGGCAATTTATAAAGATTACGGTTTTACCCATAACCAGGCGGCGCATACTTTCCAATACCTCTTAAAACCAGTAATTTCCTTACTCGGGAACGATAAAAACAGGTCAATTCTCGACCTTGGTTGCGGTAACGGATACCTGGTAAGCTATCTCTTAAAAGAAGGCTTTAATGCCTATGGTACCGACGCTTCAGAAAAAGGCATTGCTATTGCCCGGCAGCAGCACCCGGACAGGTTCTTTTTGCAAGATCTTTCGACCGGAAAGTTGCCTGTTGAACTACAAATGATTGCTTTTGACACCATCGTATCGACAGAAGTAATTGAGCATTTATACGACCCGGAAGGCTTTATTGATTTTTGCCGCGATCAATTAAACACTGGCGGTGAACTGATCATTACTACGCCCTACCACGGTTATCTTAAAAACCTTGGGTTAAGTCTGTTCAACAAATGGGATGCGCACCTGGATCCCATTTGGTACGGCGGACATATCAAGTTGTGGTCAAAATCAACGCTGAGCAAATTGCTCGAAAAAAAAGGATTCGAGGTTGTAAATTTTAAAGGCTGCGGACGCATTCCTTATTTTTGGAAATCAATGATCATCAAAGCAAAATTACGTTGAATACGCAGTTTTCATTTATCATTCTAACTTTCAATGAAGAGCAGCATCTGCCACGCCTGCTTAAATCGATCAAAGAACTGGAAGCACCTGTCTTTATACTGGATTCGGGCAGTACCGATCAAACAATTGAAATAGGTAAACAATTCGGTGCAACTATCCAATTTAATGCATTCGAAAATCATCCCAAACAATGGGATCATGCGCTGAAAAATTTCAGCATAACTACACCCTGGGTTATTTGTCTGGATGCCGACCAGGAAGTTACACCTGAACTGCGAGCAAAGCTTAAAGATTTTAAAGAAGAGGAACATTTAAATATCAATGGAATCTATTTTAACAGAAAAAACTTTTTTAAAGGAAAATGGATCAAACACGGCGGCTATTACCCCTTTTACCTGTTAAAAATGTTTAGGTATGGTATTGGCTTTTCTGATGTTAACGAGAATATGGACCACCGCTTTGCATCACCCGGGGAAAGTCTGGTTTGGAAAGACGGGATCATAAAAGAAGAAAACCTGAAAGAAAACCAGATTCGGTTCTGGATTGAAAAACACAATCGGTATAGCGATCTGTTAGCTATGGAAGAGGTTGAACGCATGCAAAATGCACGCGGACAAACTGAGCAGCCACGGTTTTGGGGCTCGCCTAACCAGCGCAAGGCCTGGTTCAAAAAGCAGTGGTGGCGCCTGCCACGGTATCTAAGGCCCGGCCTGTATTTCACCCAGCGAATGATATTTCAATTGGGTATACTCGATGGCCGAACCGGTATTATTTTCCATTTCTTACAGGCATTTTGGTTTCGGCTTGTAGTTGATATCAAGATTGACGAACTATTGAAACAACAAAATAACGATGAACAAGGTGCTTGAAAAAGGGTCGCCAACCAGGTTCATTCTCATTTTTCTTGCGCTTTTCGCTTTGTTTTATTTCTTCAATATCCTGTTTTTCGGAATCACTATACCGGGGCACCATTACTCCCCTTTCATTGCACAACATTTCGATTACATTCGCTTGCTAAGGCATTTTCTGCTGCGCACAACTGCCAAAATATTGGGCTGGCTGGGTTATGGTGCTATCACAAATGATACTGATATATTGATCGTTGGCCATGGACGACTGAAACTTATTTATTCCTGTTTAGGTCTGGGTGTGATGAGTTTCCTCATCGCATTTGTTATAGCCTTTCCAGGAAAACTTAAATCAAAATCACTTTTTCTGATAGCTGCATTAGTGGTTTTACAGACTTTGAATATCATTAGATTTATTGTCCTGGCAATTTTTTGGGATAAAAATGAAGACGGGCAGATTGTTGATCACCATACCGTTTTCAACACCCTAATTTACATGATCATCGTTGTCAGCCTATATTTTTGGGTCAGACGTGCCGACAGTGTTGCTGTTAGTTTTACCAAAAAAGAGGCCCGAAATTGATTCAAAGCCATTGATTCAGTTGTAGTTAAATTTACAAAACTCCCAACCCCTGTTTTGCAATATGTTTATATTTAAACAATGAATGCGCTAACCAACCCAAAAGGAAAAGCCGACCTCAAATTATACAATAACTATCCTTATGACCCCGGTGCGGGCATGCTTAAACGTTTGCTTTGGTATTACATTAACGCCTTTTTCTTCAAAAGTTCCTTGTTTCCCTTTTATGGTATCAAAGTATTTTTACTGCGTTTATTTGGCGCCAAAGTGGGGAAGAAGGTCGAGTTTAAACCTTGCGTCAATATCAAATACCCCTGGAACCTCAGCATCGGCGACGAGGTTTGGATAGGTGAAAATGTTTGGCTCGACAGCCTGGTACCAATCCATATCGGCTCTAATATTTGTATCTCGCAGGATGTGAGGCTCTATACCGGTAGCCATAATTATAAAAAACCTTCATTCGACCTCGTAACGGGGGGCATAACCATCGAGGATGGGGTTTGGATCTGCGCGGGTGCAATCATTAACCAGGGTGTTACTCTGGGAAGTCATTCCATTATAACTGCGGGTACTGTTATCGCTAAGAACACCGAAGCCTATGGCATTTACCAGGGAAATCCGGGTATCAAAATACGCGAAAGAGTTTATCATCATTAGTTTCTTTATCCTATTTTGAACAAAAACAATATACCGGGCGCCATTATCTGGGGGCTTTCGTCCCTTGTTATTATATTAGGCATCCTGATTTTCCTTTCCCCTCCTGCCGTATTTCCCGATCCGGCCAATGGTTTCCAGGTGATGCGCTCCATGGAACTTGGTGGTGGTTTCAATCGCTTAGTAAGTCCGGATGCAAATGATCTTAGCAAAAACACTTCGGTATTCCTCAGTTGGTGGACACCTGGACAATACATGGTACCCTACGGGTTTAAACTGGCTTTTGGCATTAATACCGGGCCGGCTACTGCCTTAACCATTACTTTATTTCAATTGCTAGGTCTGTGGGGCTTTTACCTTCTTTTCAAAAAGATCGGCTTTACACCAATTGTAGCAGCATTGAGTTTGCTTTTTATAGCCTGCCAGCAGTTTTTTGTTGTGCCCTTTGTTTTTTATAATGGAGGCGAATTACTGCTATTTGGTTTTCTGGGTTGGTTTTTATTGTGCTGTGTTTCGTTAAAATCTGCAGGTCCTGTTGCAGCGATTTTTGTCTTACTCGCCGGGTTTGCCGGCTTTTTTTGCAAATCATCCGTTATGTGGATCTACGTTGCTGGTATGATATTCCTCTGGATCAGGCTATCTTATCAAAAAACAATCATACAATGGCTAAAGAATGGCTTTTGGATTGGCTTTCCGGCAATAGCCGCTATAGCATTCATCTGGTATTTTTATATATCAAAAGGTCAAAACCCAACCTCGGACGCCGCCGGGCTTAAACTATCATTGAAAGCTTTCTGTTTCCCGCTTGCCTCACCCCTGCTGTCTGGCTTTTCAATTGATGATCTGGCACATGGCCTCATTTTTCATACAGGCAACCTTACATTCTCTGACACGGTTTCTTCAGTAATCATTATTGTATTGGCCATTCTGAGCATTTGGCTATTACTCCTCCTGTTAAAACATGTCCCCGACCCAAATTACCGGTTAATCATCAAAGTATTTTATATATCGGCTGTCCTGTTTTTTACCGCCGCCTATCTCCGTCAACTTACGATCACCTATGAAGCCAGGCACTTTCGCATTATCGGGTTGCTGATTGTACCCGGTATAATTTACCTTTTAAGCACAACAAGGTTGATTTATCGCAGCGCTTTCTTTTGCATAGGCTCAGCAATAGCACTTACCAGCATTTCGTATGTAAGTACGGGTTATGCCTACAATAGAAATCACAGCGCTCGGGGTACATCCGGACTTGCACAACCGGCAATTGACCAGGCGGCACTTAATCGGATAATAGCTATTGACAAACAAAACACCAATGCCATTTTTGTTTTTGTAAATGAAAGCCTGCCCGTAGAAATAAAACACAATCGCGTGATTGTACTCGATCCGATAGGTGATGACTTGAAAATTGACTACGAAGATTACGAGCAAAGCGGGCACGCCGGTCCATTATACATAATTCTGCCAGAAAGTTATGCAGGGCCAAAAGAAAAAATGATCCTTCGATCTTTCCCCCAATACCAAGGTTGGAATGGCTCGATGTTGAGTGACGGGTATGTGATGTATGAAACGCGTTAGACCGTTGACCTGCCTGCTGGCGGGCAGGTTCAGAAACTTACCGGTTAATTTCCGTCCACAGCAAATCCTTCAACTGGTCTATCCCTCTCTGAGCTACTGATGAGATAAACACCGCCGGCAGATCGGCCGGTAGCTCTTTCCTGATCTCTTCCTGTAATTCCTCATCCAGCAAATCCGATTTCGTGATCGCTAACACCCGCGGTTTGTGTATCAGTTCGGGATTATACTCCTGTAGTTCGTGGAGCAATATTTGGTATTCTTCTTTAATCGTGCGACTTGTATCAGCCGGTATCATAAATAGTAATACCGAGTTACGTTCAATATGTCGCAGAAAGCGGAAACCTAAGCCTTTGCCTTTGGATGCGCCTTCTATAATACCCGGTATATCAGCCATAACAAACGACCGGCCATTACGGTAGGCGACAATGCCCAGGTTAGGTACTAGTGTAGTAAATGCATAATCGGCAATCTCGGGCTTAGCAGCTGATACAACAGAAAGTAAAGTAGACTTACCCGCATTCGGGAATCCTACCAGGCCTACGTCGGCCAGTAATTTCAGTTCGAGTATGTTCCAGTCTTCCAGGCCGGGCTCGCCGGGCTGTGCGAAGCGAGGTGTTTGTTGTGTGGCTGACTTAAAATGCCAGTTACCTAAACCACCGCGGCCGCCTGACGTTAATATTTTCGTTTCCCCATCCTGCGTGATCTCAAACAACACTTCGCCGGTTTCTGCATTTTTTGCTATAGTACCAAGCGGGACTTCCAGTATTTCGTCTTCTCCGGTTTTGCCTGTCTGTAAAGACAAACGTCCGTTTTCTCCATCACCGGCAATCACATGCTTGCGATATTTAAGATGGAGCAATGTCCACAGTTGCGCGTTGCCTTTGATAATAACATGCCCGCCGCGACCACCGTCGCCGCCATCGGGGCCACCTTTGGCAGTAAGTTTATCACGGTGTAAATGCGCAGACCCTGCCCCACCGTGTCCGGAGCGACAGCAAATCTTAACATAATCAACAAAATTAGAACCTTGGGACATGATTGGATTTCGAAATTTAATTATCGGATTTTTTTGAGGTTGATGGTTTCGGATCAAAAAAAACCCGGGACCATTTATCCGAAATCCGAAATTAAAGTGATTCAATAATGGCTACAACCGAATTTAAAATTTCTTCTTTCGATCCGATACCATTAATACTTGAAAACTTATTTTGGTTCCTGTAGAATTCAGCTACAGGGGCAGTTTTATCATTGTATTCTTTGATGCGTTTGCGGATAACCTCTGGATTAGCATCGTCAGGCCTTCCTGAATCTTTGCCACGATCTAATAAGCGGCGTTCCAACTCTTCCTCATTCACCTCCAACGCAATCATGGCGGCTATTGATTCATTTTTGCTTGTTACCAACTCATCTAACGCTACAGCCTGCGCCACCGTACGGGGGAAACCATCGAAAATAAAACCAGCTCCACCTTTGTTAGCATCCAGTTTATTGCTGATCATGCCTATTACTACGACATCAGGTACTAATTTTCCTTCAGCCATCAGCGATTTCGCTTCCAAACCTAGGGCAGTTCCCTGCGCTATCTCACTACGCAACATATCGCCTGTAGAAAGCTGCATCAAACCGTATTTTTCAACAAGGTATTGCGATTGGGTACCTTTACCGGCCCCGGGTGGGCCAAACAGAACTAAGTTTAGCATTGTTAGTGGCGGTTTATAAGTTAAAAAGGCCTTCCGGTTTAGTTACAGAAAGGCCTTAAACTAGTGCACTTGAAGGGAGTCGAACCCCTAACCTTCTGATCCGTAGTCAGATGCTCTATCCAATTGAGCTACAAGTGCGGTTTACTAAGATCCCAAACCTTGCGGTTTTTTAAGGACTGCAAAAATAGGATTTCTTTTCAATCCGTCGTAATGTTTTTTCAAAAATTACTTTACTGCCTCAGCAATAGCAGCAAAGTCGGGCAGGTCGCCGGCATTTTCCAACACTTCGGCATAAATAATATGTTGATTTTCGTCGATGACGAAGGCCGATCTTTTAGAAACCCCTTTTAAACCGAAAAAGAATTCGTCATACAAAGCACCATAGGCTGCTGAAACTGTTTTATTGAAATCGGAAAGCAGTGGAAACTGGTAGGCATTTTCTTCTTTGAACTTAGCCAACGTAAAAGGAGAATCAACTGATACCCCTAAAACCTGGGCATTTAAGCCATCATAGTAGCCAAAGTTATCGCGCATGGTACATAACTGCGTAGTGCAAACGCCTGTAAATGCAAAAGGGAAAAAGTGTAAAACAACTTTCTTTCCTTTGAAATCGGATAAGGATACTTCTTGTTTGTCAGAAGATACTAAAGTGAACTGTGGTGCGGATTGACCGGGTTGTAATGACATGATTGTAGTTTTTGTGCAAAGAAAGATAATAAATAATAAAACAACTGAAACGTATTCTTTTTTTACAATCAATTGAACCTTTAATTTTACATCTGAATGAAAGCCATCATCATCACCAAGCCCGGGGGACCGGAAGTATTACAATTAGCGGACCGGCCCATTCCCGAATACGCTCAAAATGAGGTACTGGTAAAAGTAAAGGCCGCCGGCATTAATCGTCCCGACGTATCCCAGCGCAAAGGGCACTACCCGCCTCCTGCCTGGGCTTCGCCCGACATACCCGGACTGGAAATTGCTGGTGTAATAGAAGCCGTAGGCTCTGAAATTTCGAACTGGAAGATTGGCGACAGTGTTTGTGCGCTGGTAAGCGGCGGCGGCTATGCTGAATATTGTAATGTTCCCGAAGGGCAATGCCTGCCAATTCCGGGAAAACTCAGTTTTATTGAAGCAGCATCTCTTCCCGAAACCTTTTTTACAGTTTGGAACAACGTATTCGACCGCGGCAAACTACGGCCCGGGGAAAGTTTGCTGGTACACGGCGGTTCAAGTGGTATTGGCGTTGCGGCGATTCAAATGGCCGGCGCTATGGGTGCCACAGTTTATGTAACTGCCGGGAGCGACAACAAATGCCGGTTCTGCGAAAATCTGGGCGCTTCGCGGGCTGTTAATTATAAAACGGAGGATTTCGAAGGAGCGTTACATCAGTTAACCGAAGGAAACGGAATAGACGTCATATTGGATATGATCGGCGGCGATTATACACCTAAAAATATACGATCGCTGGCCAATGACGGCCGTCTGATATTGATCAATACGATGAATGGCAAAGATGTAGCCATCGACCTATCCCTTGTTATGCGCAAAAGGCTCAGCATCACCGGTTCAACATTGCGTAACCGGGATGCCGCATTTAAAAGCGATATAGCCCGAAATCTGGAAAAATTTATCTGGCCCTATTTGGTATCCGGCGAAATCAAACCTGTCGTATATGGAGTTTTTCCGGCCAGTGAAGCTGCCGAAGCCCATTCCTTAATGGAGAGCAGTGAGCATATCGGGAAAATCATCTTAGATTTTGGGGCGTTTTGATAGTCCCGTCAGCGCCTTTGGTTGCTAATAGCTTCTGAATCAGATATTATTTCTAATTTTATCGGATCAAGCTCAATCATCATGTTCAAATATTTCGCCGCTGCCTTACTCAGCCTAACTGCAAGCATTACATTTTCGCAGCAAATCATTCCTGCAACAATCAAGCAATTGCCTGCAGGGTCGGTTAAATACCAGGGCAATACTAATACCTGCTGGTCGTTCTCAACCACCTCCATGATCGAGACAGAAAAGATCAAAAACGACAAACAGGACATAGATATATCAGAGCTGTATACGGCACGTAATTTGTTTATCGAAAAGGCTAAGCGATACATCTTATCTAACGGTACAACTTTGTTTGAAGCCGGTGCCTTATCGCATGATGCCCTCTACATCATCCAAAAATATGGCGCGATACCAAATGAATTTTACCAGCGTGAAAAGGCTGTAGGTTTTTCCGATCGCAGTGATATACAACTGGATGCCATTCTAAAAAATTACCTCGATTCCGTATTAAAACAAAAACCCATCGCTCCTAACTGGCTGGCCGGTTTCATCAAAAAACACGATGCTATTGCGGGTGTACCGCCCGAAAAGTTTACCTGGGAAGGCAAGGAATATACGCCCGTCACTTTTGAAAAAGAGGTTTTGAAATTTGATCCGGACGACTATGTAACGATTACTTCGTTCACCCACCATCCCTATTACAGCAACTTCGCACTCGAAATACCAGACAATTTTCTTTTAGCCGAACCTTACCTGAACGTGCCCTTAAATGAATTGACCGATATTGCAAAAAACAGCATCGACCGGGGCTATACTTTTACCATTGATGTAGACCTGAGTAATAATGGCTGGAATTGCAATAAAAGCGGCTACGCTTTATTTGAAGCAAACAGGTTTAGTCATGTCGGCAACCCGGATACAACCGAATTGGCTTATACCCCGGAAATACGTCAGCAATTGTTCGAGACCCTGATAACACAGGACGATCATCTTATTAATGTAGTTGGAATCGCCAAAAGCAAAAACGGGAAATTTTTTTTTATTTTGAAGGATTCACTCGGACCAACACCCTTTAAAGGTTTTGACTATTTATCTGAGAGTTATTTCGGCATCAATGCCATAAGTATCACAGTGCCCAAAAAGGCACTTGATAAAAAATATCTGGATCTTGCTCAAAGTAAACCGGGCAGAGAATTTAGCTCGAAATAAATACCAGCGGCAGTACTTAAATATTGCCTGCCACTGGTACTAAAGATTAAGGGAACTTAACACCCGGGTAGTTGGCAACATCTGCCAAAGGAACGGTAGAGCCGTATTTAGCATTGATAGCTTTGATAAATTCATTGGCCACAATAGCGTATCCGCGTGGTGTTAAGTGCACGCCATCCAAAGAGAAAATACCACCGCTTATATAATTAGAGTTTAGAGACACTCCCTGAACCACAATACCATTTTGCTTAATATTTTGAAGGAAAGTGTAAGCATCAAACACCGCCAGTCCTTTTGAAGCTGCAACCGACTTGATTGTCGCGTTGTAAAAACTAACATAGTTTTCTGTTAATGCAACCTCATTGGCATCCAATACATATTGGTTATCAATAGGACTATAAGGTGTTAAACCATAAGGCAAGGTGCCATAGGGCGTTTCAACTGGCTGACCGATTTTACTGGTCGGGAAGGTCAAAACAAATAGGTCTTTAGCAGTTGCAGCTCTCGGCGCATAGGTTGTACCCGAAACCAGCGCATTGATATACAAAGCCTGTACCTGCGGATTTGCCTTTTGAACAGCGCCCAACACAGCCGGCACGGTAATCGTATTAAAATATGGAATAGACGTGACATCGGGCACAGTAGCAACAACACCTTTCGCACCATTTGCGGTCATGGTAGTAATTAGCAAATTGTATAAATAGGCGAAAGTATTTTTATCTGTCAATACATCACCTGCACCACCAGAAGTAGCATAACCTAACGCATCATTATTGCCCAGCCAGTTTGAAAAGAAAGTAAAAGGTTTGGCGGTTACAAATTGCAGGTATGAAGTTGTATTGGTAGGCGAATTACCGGGAAGAAGACGCTCAAAATAACCATTCAGATTTCCGTATGGTGCATACGTAATCTGCTGTAATTTTATTCCTGGTACACCAAAGTTATTAAGATCACCGGTGTATTTGGTATATAAAGTTACGTTGCCGAATCCTGGAATAGCCTGAAAGCCGCGGATAGCAAGGTTGCTTGTCACTGGTGCAGTGATTGGTGTACCATCAGGATTAAATCCTGTCAACGACAAATAACCTGAACCGTTGGCCTGATCAGCACTGAATAATGGCTGTGTAAAAGTACCGCCACCTGTTGATTGCATTTGCTGGGCAATAATGCTTGGGTACGAATTTAACTGGCCTGCGCGATATAAACCACCATCAGCATAGCCGGCAGTAAGCGAATTACCAACAGCGATGTATCTCGAAAAATCAGCTGATCCTGATGACGGTTTCGGGGTATGTAGCTCGGGTTTACAGGCACTCAGCCAAACGAAACCCGCCAGTATATAAATGTATAGTTTTAAATTCTTCATCTCTTTCAAATTTTAGGATTACCAGTGATAGGAAAGTGAAATACCCGGTATATAAACATGCGAGGTATAAGTACCTGATAACTGCGTATAGGCGTTGGTTTGAGTGCGGGCAAACAAATGTTCATACTCGAAGGATAAATCCAGATCGAGCCTGCTGGCCAGCTTATAACCCAAGCCTCCGGTTAAATAATATCGCGCCGCATCCGGAACTTCGGGTGTAACATAGGCATCGGGTGCTGCCGCGGAAGCTAAACCTCCACCAAAACGAATAGCCCATTTCTGGCAAGCCTGGTACTGCGCACCGGCCCTCAGCGTAAATGCATCCTGGTATTGGCGTGGCTCATTTGTATTTTGCAACAAAGGCGTGGTATATTTATAATCAAAGATCAATGCTTTATAAGCGTGCCAGTTAACTGCGTTAAAGTCGAGCGCATAGGTCCATTTATTACTGGGATGAAACCCAAAACCAATTGAATTGGTTGCCGGAAGCGGAATACTTGCCGAAAACTGGTTTGGCTGCGGAAACTCAGCCTGCAAAGAAGCAGGAACAGTAAATACAGCATTGCCGTTATTGATCGTAGTGGTTACCTGCGACCGGTGTGTGATACCAACAGTAACACCCGATTCTGTTTTGAAATAAATACCTGCGTTCCATCCATATCCATGCCCGCTGCCTTTCAACTCAGCTTGCCCAGGCTGTCCCGCGTTATTGGCTAGAGGCAGCGCTTGTGTAAGATCAACTGTCCCCCGGTTATATACAAATCCAGCTCCGATACTTATATAATCGGTCAGTTTAACGCTTAAAGTAGGTTGAAAATAAAAAGCTTTCAGGTCAAGCTTTTCGGAAGAATATTTCCCGGGCCACGTAGTACCCCAGTCAGTCAATCCACCAAATGGCGTATAAACACCCAAACCTAGTTTCCAGATTGCATCTTTGGGACCCCAGACACCGTAAAAAGTGAAAGGCGGCGCAATTTTGTTTGCTGTGTGAAATTGTTCGTTTGTACCTGATGGATTGAAGACAGATTGAAATACCAGCGGACTAACACCACCCTGTACATAATTTTCCGTAAGCATGGCAACTGCCCCGGGATTAAAAAAAACGGACGCGCCGTCCTGTGCTAAGCCAGTACCGGTATGCCCCATGCCGATTTGCTTCTCGCCTTCCAGGTTAACCTGGAAACCCTGGGCAAATGATAGCACAGGCGCTAGAGCTAGCGCCAAGAGTAAAATTTTCCTCATAAAATGATCGCTTTTAGGCTATTAATTGGTTAAATATTATGCAAACATATTAATTTGATCACAAGTTGATAACAGAAATTTGACAAATTGTTAATGCTTATATTTCATAGCCTTAAGTCAATAGTCCCCTGCTATTCCATATCAAAAAAATATCGTCCTTTTAGCCTGAAACAACTTTCAAAAAATATTTCGACACCAGCTTTAAATATTTATTAAATAATCTTAGCTTTGCGGCTCGAAAGAAGAGCATCTTTTTAAAGATAAAATTTGATTTACAAATTCTTTTAAATTACCTCGTTTTATATGCCAAACATTGGAAAAATATCACAGATCATCGGTCCGGTAGTTGACGTTAGTTTCTCTGGCGATAGTCACTTACCAAAGATCTATGACGCCTTACAAATCACGAAAGAAAACGGCCAAAAGGTTGTATTAGAAGTTCAACAGCACCTGGGTGAAGACCGTGTGCGTGCTGTAGCGATGGACTCTACTGACGGTTTACTCCGCGGTATGGATGTACTCGATCTGGAATCGGCTATCAAAATGCCGGTTGGTGAAGATATTAAAGGCCGTGTATTTAACGTGGTTGGCGCATCAATCGATGGCTTGGGCGACCTGGATAACTCTAATGGTAAACCAATCCACAACGCACCTCCACGTTTTGAGGACCTTTCAACTGAAACCGAAGTATTGTTTACCGGTATCAAGGTTATCGATTTACTCGAACCTTATGCAAAAGGGGGCAAGATCGGTCTGTTTGGTGGTGCCGGTGTAGGTAAAACTGTATTGATCCAGGAATTGATCAACAACATTGCAAAAGCATACGCTGGTTTATCAGTATTTGCAGGTGTAGGTGAACGTACCCGTGAGGGAAACGACTTACTCCGCGAAATGATCGAATCGGGTATTATTAAATATGGTGACGAATTCCTCCACTCTATGGAAAAAGGTGGCTGGGACCTGAGCAAAGTAAATAAAGAAGATCTAAGAGATTCAAAAGCAACCTTTGTATTCGGACAAATGAACGAACCTCCGGGTGCTCGTGCCCGTGTGGCGCTTTCGGGATTAACCATTGCTGAGTATTTCCGTGATGGCGACTCTGAAGGCAAAGGACGCGATATCCTGTTCTTCATCGATAATATTTTCCGTTTCACCCAGGCAGGTTCTGAAGTATCGGCACTTTTGGGTCGTATGCCATCAGCCGTAGGGTACCAGCCAACACTGGCCACCGAAATGGGTACGATGCAGGAACGTATCACTTCAACCAAACGTGGTTCTATCACTTCAGTACAGGCAGTATATGTGCCTGCGGATGACTTGACCGACCCTGCACCGGCAACTACTTTCGCCCACTTGGATGCTACCACCGTATTGTCTCGTAAAATTGCCGAGTTGGGTATCTACCCTGCGGTGGATCCACTGGACTCAACCTCTCGTATTTTGAGCGCACAGGTTTTAGGCGATGAGCATTACAATTGCGCACAACGCGTGAAAGAAACCTTGCAGCGCTACAAAGAACTGCAGGATATCATTGCCATCCTGGGTATGGACGAGCTTTCGGAAGAAGATAAACTGGTTGTATCACGCGCCCGTCGTGTTCAACGTTTCCTGAGCCAGCCTTTCCACGTAGCTGAACAGTTTACTGGTCTTAAAGGTGTATTGGTTGATATTAAAGACACTATCAAAGGCTTCAACATGATCATGGACGGCGAAGTGGACGAATATCCGGAAGCAGCTTTCAACCTGGTAGGCAGCATCGATGATGCCATCGAAAAAGGTAAAAAACTGTTGGCCGAAGCTAATTCATAAAACAGTCGGAAGTCCCTGGTCGAAAGTCACCGCTGCGTGACGGAAAACTAAAGACTTCAGGCCCAAGACTCAAGACAAATGACTTTAGAGATTCTTACTCCCGATAAAAAAGTTTACGAAGGCGAAGTAAATTCAATCAGTTTGCCCGGCACCATGGGTGGCTTCGAGATACTAAACAACCACGCCCCTATCATCTCAACTTTGGAGGATGGTAAAGTAACCGTACGCGGTGCAGGCAAGGAAGAAGTATTCTTCATCCAGGGTGGTGTAGTCGAGAACCTCAATAACCACGTTGTGGTATTGGCAGAGGGTATCTTTATACCGGAATAAGAGTTAACAATATTAAAAACAAAAGCCCGGGTGATGATCGTCCGGGCTTTTTTGTTTGTTCTTAATTATACTTTATTCGAAATACAGCATTCAACATTCGGTGCCCGATATTCAACTCTGGGCGTTACCCCGCTGATAGAAGCGGGGCCCGTGCTGTTCACTTATACGCCCTCAGGCATTAGGCACCGGGCCGGTATCCGTTTCCATCACTAACGCAATCTGAACCGCTGATTCGTTTGTCCCGATATCTACCGGGATGTTTCATGACGCTGATTTTGGATAAAGGGGGATTAGATAGTTCCTGCACCTACCCCAAAAAAACCATTACAATCGCGCGGAGCTGGTTTGGCCTGCGCATCCGGCCGCGACAAAGCAATCGCAAGGAATAATAAAAAACCTGTCATTGCGCGGAGCTGGTTTGGCCTGTGCATCCGGCCGCGACAAAGCAATCGCAAGGAGGACGGTATCGGATTTGTTTATTTACCGGCCGGGTTGGGCAATCGGATCCAAAGGCATGCCTTGCGATTGCCACGTCGCCCCAAGGCCCAAACCCTTTGGGCTCCTCGCAAAGACAAAAATGCGAATGCTAACTAATAATTTTTTTAAATATCCAGAATTCGATTTTCATCGTTCGATACTAATTGCTAATTGGCCAAATTGCTACCCAGCGCATTTGATCGTGCAATGCCAATTTTTATCGAGCGAAATAGAAATCCTGACTATCTAATAAAATCCAAAAATCATGTTCTACCGCGTAGCCCAAACGGTCCCATCTGCATAATGCACATAGGCCACACTGGCTTTTGCCTTAGTACCATTAGGCGCATTAACCGACCAGGAGTAAGAACCAGAACGGCCTTTGGCCAGGTTCTTTTTAGCCATACCACCCGAGCTGCCAATAGCTTTACCGGCATGGTTATACACTGTCCAGGTTAGTTTGACAGCATCGATCTTCTTTTTTGAGGTGTTTTTTAGCGATACAATTATTGCTTTGTTTACGGCACCGCCGGTTAGGTAACTGGCTTTAACCACTACCGGGCAGGGACCGTAATGCGGAACCGCTTTAGGGGCTTCCTTATGTTCGGCAGTCGACAGGCGGTCCAGACTATCTTTAATACGCTGGGCACGCAGGGCACTGTCGGCCGTATGTTGCGCCTGCTGTTGTGCTAGTTTGGCAATTTTGAGTTGCGCATCCAGACTATCAGCCCGGCGCTTCAAGGCAGCATCGGGTTGTGGTGATTTACAGGAAAAAACAAGACTAACAGCCGCCATCAGCGGCAAAAAATAAATTGTGCGGTAGGTTCTCATCGTTGCCCGCGAAAATAGGGTTTTAGGAATGGCATCAACCGAATAGGTTTTCAACATTTCCACGGCAAAGGGTCATTGGGTCATTTCCTTCGCGGCATTGGGTCATCAATTGTAGCAAAAGCAAAATCCTGCAATCACCAAAATCACCCTGAATCTATTATTCTAACTGTTTGGGCATCCCCAACATTACAACCAAAATCAATGCGGCAACTTATCCTGCAACACCCCATACACCCAGGTGCCAAAAATGGCACTGAGAAGGGTGATGCCAATAACCCAAATACCACTTCCGAAAAGGGCGTAAAGTGGTCCCGGGCACGCACCAGTTATGGCCCAGCCGAGGCCAAAAATTAATCCGCCCCAAACATTACCCCAACTGAATTGCCTTTGTGGAATAACGACCGGTTCGCCGGAAATAGATTTTATATTGAATCGTTTAATAATTAAGATAGATATCATACCGACAAAAATGGCGCTGCCAATAATACCATACATATGAAAAGCCTGCAGTCTGAACATTTCCTGAATGCGAAACCAGGAAACCACCTGCGATTTAATGAGGATAATGCCGAAAACGACACCCGCCAATAAATATTTGATATTCTTCATGGCTTAGAGTTTTAAAAGGTAAGGTAAAATAAACCAGGTCATGGTGAAGCCGCCGATCATAAAGCAAATGGTAGCCACCAGCGACGGCCATTGCAGTGAAGCAATACCCATAATAGAATGACCCGAAGTACAACCATCGGCGTAACGAGTACCAAAACCAACCAGGAAACCCCCAAGCACCATAAAAACCCATCCGCGCACTGTCGACAGGTATCCGATATTAAATATATCCGTAGGAACGAGGGTATCAAAATTCTTTACCCCCTGAGCTTGCAGTTGTGCGGTAGTTTCCTGACTGATATGAACTGCCTCAGCTCCACGTAAAAAATGCGCAGCTATAAAGGCCCCCAACACAATACCCCCAGCAAAAAACAGGTTCCAAACCTGACTTTTCCAATCATACTTAAAAAATGGAATTCCGGCGGGGATACAGGCAGCGCAAATATGCTTGAATGACGATGATATACCAAATAACTTATTTCCAAGCAACAGCAATGCCGGCACCATCAGTCCTATGAGCGGCCCGGCAACATACCATGGCCATGGTTGTGAAATTAAATTCATAAATGTAATTTTTTTCAAATATACTAATACGATAGGTAATGTAGATTAATTAGGCCGCGGAAGTCCGAAAGTCCGCGGAAGTCCGCAAAAGTCCGGCTGTCCGAAAGTAGTACTTTCTAAAGCTTGTACTGGGTTCAAAATATTGAATTATAGACATTATTTTTAAATCACTCCTATCTTTTAAATCCTAAAATCGTGTCTTCTAAATCCCAAAATCGTGTCCTTCAAATCCCAAAATCGTGTCCAGGTTTCTTCACATCCCCCCTCATTTTACGCCGAAAATCAGCACTTTACTATGCATGCATAAAATACATACCGAAAACCATTTTTAACTTTGGTATAGTATCATAATAATTTTA
>CAIPPO010000147.1 GCA_903866915.1 uncultured Mucilaginibacter sp.
ATATATTTGAGTTAATTAGGGTTGATACATATTGCTTTCTGACAATGTTTTCAGTTTGGTAATTGTTTATTTTAATCTGTTGAGCTAATTCTTTAATACTATAACAATATTATGAAAACTGGAAAAGTAAAATGGTTTAACACGCAAAAAGGATACGGTTTCATCATTACCGATGAAGGCAAAGACCTGTTTGTACATTTTAAAGATGTGCAGGGAGGTGTAAATGCTATCAAAGATAATGATAACGTTGAGTATGATGTGGAAGAAGGCAGAAAAGGCTTACAGGCAGTAAAGGTGAAGAAGATATAAATGACATTTCTGATCAAATAAAAACCTCTGCACAGTGCAGGGGTTTTTTTATGCAGGAAATTTTACCAAATTAGCCACACCAATTATTGCTATTTATGACCGACTTCAACTCGCAAAAACTTACCCGGAACGCCATTTTGTTAGTCCTGGTAGCCTCACTAGGCTATTTTGTTGATATATACGACCTGTTGATATTTCTTATTGTACGCAAACAAAGTTTGCTTGATATAGGAGTAAAGCCGACGGATGTTTTGGCAAAAGGGGTCAATATTGTTAACTGGCAAATGATCGGTATGTTGTTGGGCGGAATATTATGGGGGGTGATGGGCGATAAACTTGGGCGCATCAAGGTGCTTTTTGGTAGTATTACCCTGTATTCGCTTGCTAATTTTGCTAACGGTTTTGTACACGATGTTGAAGTTTATGCCATTATCCGCTTTATAGCGGGTGTTGGTCTGGCTGGAGAATTAGGTGCCGGTATCACACTGGTCAGCGAAACACTTAGCAAAGAAAAACGCGGATATGGCACCATGATCGTTGCTGCTGTGGGGTTATTTGGCGCAGCCGCTGCAGACATAGTTGCTAAATATGGCTGGCGAGATGCTTATTTTGTCGGCGGTGCTTTAGGGGTGTTTTTGCTTTTATTACGTATCGGAACGTTTGAATCGGGAATGTTTAAAAACATCGAAAATATTGCGGTGGCTAAAGGTAATTTTTTGATGCTTTTTAACAACTGGGCTCGATTTAAAAAATATTTGTACTGTATTTTAATCGGTGCCCCGCTGTGGTATGTTGTAGGCGTTTTGATCTCTCTTCAGCCCGAATTTGGTGCAGCGCTGCATGCTACTGGGAAGCTAAATGCCGGTGACGGAATATTATACGCTTACATTGCGATTGCCTTTGGCGGCATTGCGGCCGGATTTTTATCGCAGATTGCCAAATCAAGGAAACTGGCGATGTATGTTTTTCTTTCACTTTCTGCTGTTAGCGTCGTAATTTATTTAAATGCAGATGGGATCACGAGCCAGCAATATCTTTGGCTCAGTGCTTTGATGGGTTTCTTTGTCGGCTATTGGGCGACGTTTATAACTATTGCAGCAGAGCAGTTTGGGACTAACATCAGATCGACCGTTGCTACGACTGTGCCTAATTTTGTGCGGGGATCGCTGGTGCCTATCAACCTTGTTTTTCTGGCGCTGAAAGGCCATTATGGTATGATCAACAGTGCCTATATCATGATGGCAATACTGACTATTTTGGCCTTATTTTCGGTTAGCAGGCTAAAGGAAACCTTTGGTAAGGATTTGGATTATTTAGAATAAATTGTTGTCAGGCTTATCAGTAAATACATCCAGGCCTGTTTAACATTGCCAAGCATATTCAACCCAATCTGTTACCTTTGCCACGATGATAACCAAAGAACAAATTGCTGCCGATTACCAGATCATTCAGGACGAAATATGCATTGCATTAGCCCAATGTGACGGAAAAGGTCAATTCGAAGAAGAAATTTGGCAGCGTGATGGCGGCGGGGGAGGACGTACCCGTATCCTGCAAAATGGGGCCGTTATAGAAAAAGGAGGCGTTAATTTTTCTGCCGTTTATGGCAAATTGCCGGAGGTAATGAAGAAGGCGCTAAAAGTTGAGCAGGACGATTTTTTTGCAACGGGTGTTTCCATTGTTATCCATCCCAACCACCCGCTGGTGCCGATTATCCATATGAATATCAGGTATTTCGAGATGCCCGGTTCGGAAGTTAAATGGTTTGGCGGCGGTATAGACCTGACACCACACTACGTTTATGATGAAGATGCCAGGTTTTTCCATAATTATATCAAAACAACGTGTGATCAATTTCATCCTGAATTTTATCCCAAATTTAAAGCATGGGCCGACGACTATTTTTTTATTAAACACCGCAATGAGACCCGTGGCATTGGGGGTATTTTTTACGATAAACTCACTGCCGGCAACGAACTAAGCTGGGAACAGGTATTTGATTTTTCAAAAGCTGTTGGACGATCTTTTGCGCCTATCTATACCGAATTGATCGACCGGAACAGGCATAAAACATTCACTCCTGAGCAACAGGCATGGCAATACCAGCGCCGCAGCCGTTACGCTGAATTTAACCTGGTTTATGATGCCGGAACTAAATTTGGACTTGAAACCAATGGCCGTATTGAATCTATACTGATGAGCCTGCCGCCAACGGCCAAATGGTTTTATGATTACCATGCCGAAGCTGGTTCTGAAGAAGAAAAAACACTTAATCTGTTAAAAAAAGGAATCAATTGGGCACTATGAGGCAAACACTTATTGCAGTGATTTTGGTTATTATCGCATCGTCATTTATCGATGGTAGTCCGCTTAAGGGAACCTGGCAATACCTGGGAGGTGTTTACAATGGCAAACAGGAAGCTCCGCCAGAAGGATACACGCTGCAACGTAAATACGATGATATGCATTTCAGCTCGTTTGTTCTTGAGAAAGGGTCAAAACCCGAACGGTATGAAACCGGCGATTATTCGCTTAAGGGCGATACCTGCGTTGAGGTGCAATCTTTCAGCAGTCAGCCTTCAAAACTCAAAAACATAGCAGTGAGGTATATTTTTTCGATACGGCATGACTCGCTGATCTTCAAAGGTACGTTGCCAACCGGAATGGTAGTTGAGGAGTATTGGAAGCGCAAAAAGTAGCGCTGTTTGTTGCTGCTGAGTACCGCTTTAGCAGTAGTTGGCCACCAAGTCTACTGCCAGTCATTTTGTTACGTTTTTACTCACAATTTAAGCCCAATGTGTATAAAAAACATGCCCTAAACCGAAGTAATTTTTTAACTTCGCAGGTCGGTTTAGATCACCATACCGCACCAATATTTTAGACCCAATAGCTTCACTAAATTCATACAATGGCTGACGAGACAGGAAAAGGCAACCTAACACCAGAAGACAGAATAATTCCAATTAGTATAGATGAGGAAATGCGATCGGCCTACATTGACTATTCAATGTCGGTGATTGTTTCGCGTGCATTGCCCGATGTGCGCGACGGTTTAAAACCGGTTCACAGGCGCGTACTTTATGGTATGCTCGACCTTGGCTTGAGCAACAACAAACCCTACAAAAAATCGGCCCGTATTGTGGGTGAGGTTTTGGGTAAATACCATCCGCATGGCGATACATCAGTTTATGATGCTATGGTGCGTATGGCACAGGAATGGAGCCTACGCTATCCTTTTGTTGAGGGGCAGGGAAACTACGGTTCAATAGACGGTGACCAGCCTGCAGCAATGCGATATACTGAGGCAAGACTGCAAAAGATTGCCGAAGAAATGCTGGCAGATATCAACAAGGATACTATTGATTATCAGTTAAACTTTGACGACTCGCTGGAGGAGCCTACGGTGCTTCCGGCAAAAGTGCCCAACTTGCTGATCAATGGGGCATCTGGTATCGCTGTAGGTATGGCAACCAACATGGCGCCGCATAACCTAACCGAAGTTATTGATGCCACGCTTGCACTGATCGACGACCGGAATATTGAGGTCGTTGAATTAATGAAGTATGTAAAAGGTCCGGATTTTCCGACAGGAGGGATCATTTATGGTGTTGAAGGTGTACGCGACGCGCTCGAAACAGGTCGTGGAAGGATTGTAATGCGTGCCCGGGCCGAAATTGAAACCTATGGCAACGAACGCGAACGGATCATCGTGACTGAAATACCTTACCAGATCAATAAATCGCAAATGATCGAGCGTACGGCTGAATTGGTTGAAGAAAAAAAGATAGAAGGCATATCGGCTATTCGTGATGAATCAAACCGTGAAGGTATCCGTGTGGTGTACGAAATTAAACGCGACGCCAACGCGGCTATCGTCCTGAATAACCTTTATAAGTATACAGCCCTGCAAACATCGTTCAGTGTAAATAATATTGCACTGGTGCATGGAAGGCCAATGTTGTTGAATCTGCGTGATCTGATCCATCATTTTGTTGAGCATCGTCACGAAGTAGTTGTGCGTCGTACCAAATTCGAACTGGCAGAAGCTGAAAAACGGGCACACGTATTGGAAGGCTTGCTGATAGCATTGGATCACCTGGATGAAGTGATCAGACTGATCAGGGGCTCGAATACGCCGGAAGAAGCACGTGATGGTTTGATGACTTCCTTTGGATTAAGCGAGATACAGGCCCGTGCCATTTTGGACATGACCCTGAGAAGGTTAACCGGACTTGAACGCGACAAGATCAAAGACGAGTACAATGAGTTAATGAAGACTATCGAATATTTAAAATCAGTTTTAGCTGATGAAGGTTTGCGCATGCAGATCATCAAAGATGAACTGACAGAGATACGCGAAAAATACGGCGATGAGCGTAAAACAGAGATTGTTTATTCATCCGCCGAAATGCAGACTGAAGATTTCATCGAGAATGAGGAGGTAGTAATCACCATATCGCATGAAGGCTATATCAAACGTACGCCTTTGACCGAATATCGCACACAGGGCAGGGGAGGTAAAGGATCGTTGGGCAGCAACAGCCGCGAAGCCGACTTTATTGAGCACTTGCTGGTTGCTTCCAATCACAATTATATGTTGTTCTTTACCGAGGCAGGTCGCTGCTTCTGGCTCAGGGTATTTGAAATACCTGAAGGAACGCGCACTTCTAAAGGACGCGCGATCCAGAACATCATCAATATTCCTAAAGAAGAAAAAATTAAGGCGTATATCAAATTACTTAGCCTGAAAGACCAGGAATACCTGGATAATAACTACATCATTATGTGTACCAAGAAAGGTACCATTAAGAAAACTTCGCTCGAAGCTTATTCGCGTCCGCGTGCTAATGGTATCAACGCCATTAATATTAACGATGGTGATGTGTTGCTGGAAGCAAATCTGACCAGCGGCAGCAGCGAGATTGTTATGGCGCTGAAATCGGGAAGGGCCATTCGTTTCAATGAGTCGACAGTAAGGCCAATGGGTCGTACAGCGACTGGTGTGCGTGGTATAACCCTGGAGGATGAAAATGATGAGGTTGTGGGTATGATCAGTGTTGACAATCCGGAAACAACAGTATTGGTGGTTTCGGAAAAAGGCTATGGCAAACGTACCGATATCGACGACTACCGCGTAACCAACCGGGGTGGCAAAGGGGTTAAAACCTTAAACGTTACGGATAAAACGGGCAAACTTGTTGCCATAAAAGATGTTACTGATAAAGATGATCTGATGATCATCAACCGTTCAGGTATCATTATCCGTATTGCCATGAGCCAATTGCGTACCATGGGACGTGCTACGCAGGGTGTAAGGTTGATTACATTGAAAGAAAATGATGAAATAGCTTCAGTTGCCCGTATAGAACATGACGAGGCCGAAGTAGAAACAGGTGAAGTTTCCGGTAGTCCGGAAAATCCGGGTACTGATCTTCCTGAAGGAGAAAAAACCGAAGAATAAAAAGGTATGTTGAGCCGTAAAGTAACGTTGTTGCTGGCAGTGCTGTTATTTGCCGTAATGGATACCTCCGCCCAGTCGGAGGTATTCAAAAACGTAGTTAATAACCTTGCGCTATACAAACAAAAGAAGGACCTGAAATACCTCACCAGCGCCAAAAAGTCGGTAGACAGCCTGATAAAAACTCACCAGGATTCAGCCGACCTTGAAAAAAATGTCTACAAAGCTGTAGTATATAGCAGTATTGTATTCATAGATTCAACAAACAGGCTGAAGATGCCGCCAATTTTTTTCGGACAAGTAAACAGGTTAGTCGGGCAATTGATGGCAGATAAGCGAAGTTATCGCTATCAGCATCAAATTGATTTTTCGCGGCGTTGTGTAGCCAATGTGTACCTGAGGCAGGGATTTGATTATATGCGTATATCAGACTTTTATAATGCAATTCAATCTTTCCAAAAAGCAAAAAAATTTGCGCCTGAGTACAAAGAGCTGAGCGGTTATATCGCCTACGCCAATAACAAAATGGGCAATTTGATCGACGCAACGAAATATTATACCGATCTGCTTAAAACCGATAGCTCAAAAGCTGAAGTTATTGAGGCGGCTTCAAATGCTTTTAAAGCCATAGGCGATACAACAAAAGCGCTTCAATTGTTACATAAGGGCAGGAAAAAGCTGCCTGAAGACCGATTTTTGTTGCTGGATGAGGCCAATATTTATAATAATAAGCGCGATTATGGATCACTTGAGCCCTTGTTGAACGACTTGCTGGACGAGAATCCTAATAATGCCGAAATGGTATATATTGCCGCTAATTGTTATGACCATTTAAATAAATTTGATAAAGCAGAATCACTATATTTACGTTCGATAGAGCTTAATAATTTGGTTTTTGAACCTATTTACAACCTGGGTTTGCTTTATTTGCGGGAAGCTGTAATAAAAAATGATCAACACAAAGGTCTTGAACGCTCAGGAATATGGCTTGAAAAGGCAAATGAAATATCGCCAAATGATGTAAAATGCCTTCAATTGCTTCAAATAGTTTACCTTAAAATGGGCAACCAGAACCAGCTGGAAAAGACAATTAATAAACTTAAAAATTTAACAAATCAATAAAACATGAAAATCAGACTTTTGACGGCATTTTTTGCCTTTTCGGTACTCGGTGCTTTTGCACAGCAAAGAGCCATTGATGATGCGAAGGATAATTATTCGAAATATGATATAGCCAGGGGTAACCAGCTATTGGCAAAACCCTTCCTTTTAAATGCCAAAGCTTCAATTGACAAAGCGGCAGCAAATTCAAAAACTGCAACTTTACCGGCCATGTATGCCACCCAAGCCATGGTGTACGCATCGCTGGCAGCCGTAGAAACTGATGCATCAGTTGCTGCAACTGAATATGCAACCGCTTCAGATGCCATTAAAAAAGCACAGGCAGGGGACACAAAAAACGAGAACACAAATGTTATTCTTCATGCAAGTCGCGAGCTTGCACAAATCCAGTTGGATAAGGGTGTGAAAGCTTTTCAGGCTAAAAACTTCGACGATGCTTATAAGGCATTTGATGCAGGCCGCCAAATTGTTCCGGAAGATACCTTGCTGATTTTGTATACAGCTATTTCGGCTTCAAATGCAAAGAATTACGCTGGTGCTATTACCAATTACAGCAAATTGATCACAACCAATTATTCAAAGAAAAGTGATGTTTATAACGATTTGACCACTATTTATCTTTTCAATAAAGATACAACCGACGCACTAAAAACTATTGGCGAGGCCACAAGCAAATTTCCAACTAATACTGAATTGCGTAAACGCGAAATTGAAGTGAACCTGCAAGCTGGTCAGCAGGGTGACCTGATCAATAAAATTGAGGCTGCCATAAAAGCAGATCCTAACA
>CAIPPO010000148.1 GCA_903866915.1 uncultured Mucilaginibacter sp.
AAATTCGAAATCGAACATTCGAAATCCGAAATTACTATCATTCCGTTCTCAAACTCTTTATGGGGTTTACGATAGCCGCTTTGACCGATTCATAGCTAACCGTAATCCAGGCGATGCTTAATGCTGCCACCGAGGCTATGAAGAATATGACCCAGCTAACAGTGATATGATAGGCAAAACCTGCTAACCAACTGTTTACTGCGTACCATGAAAGTGGTATGGCGATAACTATAGCGATCAGTATCAACCTGGTGATACCGGAGGATAATAGATAGACGAGGTTTAACACGGATGCACCTAATACTTTCCTCACGCCAATTTCCTTGGTACGCTGCTCGGCCATAAAAGCGGATAAACCATATAAGCCCAGGCAGGATATAAAAATACCCAGGATGGCAAACAGGTTAAAAATGTTGCCCATCTGTTGTTCGCCTTTATAAAGGTTAGCCAGATCCTGGTCAAGAAAATCAAATTTGAAGGGGTAAGCCGGGTTAAGCTCCTGGCTAATTGCTGTTAAAGCTTGTATAGTAGCGTTGGTTTTGCCGGGCAATGTTCTTACTACCGTATAACCACCTATCCTATTAAAATTCATCACCAATGGCTCTATAGCCTGCTGAACCGGTTTAAAGTTAAAGTCTTTTACAACCCCAATGATAGTGCCCTTGTTACCCCAAAGCGTTAATGATTTACCTACTGCGGTTTTAGCATTTAAACCCATAATTCCCGCCATTTTTTCATTTATCATATAGCTGGATGAATCGGTTTTAAATTCTCTTGAAAAACTGCGCCCTGCTGCCAACTTCATCCTGAATGTATGGGTAAAATCCTCGTTTACACCCATAACCGGGAAAGGCATTTGCGAATGGGGATCTTTGCCATCCCAGTTTACACTAACGGTCCAGCCCCCCAGGTTGTCGGGCACGTCGGTAATTATCGTAAAGTCACTGGTGAGCGGGTTTTGTTTCAATTCATTTTTAAATGCTTGCTGCTTGCCCCAGATGTCGCCTGTCATCGGCATATACAACAGGTTGGCCTTTTCGAAACCGGGGTTTCTGTCCCTGATAAATTTAAGCTGATTATAAATAACAACTGTTCCTACGAGCAATACAATAGATACCATGAATTGGGTTACGACCAAAGCGTTGCGGAACAACAGGTTACCACCCATTGATTTTACATTTCCCTTGAGCACTTTAACAGGATTAAAGCCGGAAAGAAACAATGCAGGATAGCTGCCGGAGATAAGCCCGGTAAACAATGCAATGCAAAAAAGGCTTAACCAAAGCTGCACGTTGGAAAAATCGAGGGTAAGTTTACGTGTTGCAAGCTCGTTAAACACCGGCAGGAACAGGCGGACCAATAAAACTGCAAGCAATAAGGCCAGGAAAGAAATAAATACTGATTCGCTTAAAAACTGGATGATCAACTGCCCCCGTACAGCGCCCGCCACTTTGCGTAAGCCAATTTCTTTAGCCCTCCGGGCCGAACGCGCAGTTGCCAGGTTCATAAAATTGATACAAGCTACAACAAGTATCAAAATAGCTACTATAAAAAATATACTTACATATTGCGCATTACCGTGCCCCGGCTCATCACCCTGTTCTTGCGGGGAGAGGTGAATTTTGGTTAAAGGCTGCAATTGGAATGTGGCCTTCATATCGGGAGAATGCTTATGAAATATTTGGTTCATTTGCTTCTCCAGGCTTAATAAATTGGCGGCAGAAGGGTTAAAACTCTTGTCTAATTGTAAATAGTCGTAAAAATTAAAATTAGTCCATACGCTATTTTTTAAATCATCATTAGTCCTGGCTAATGAGGCCATTGGAAGAACAAAGTCAAACTGAAGATCGGAATTACCAGGTACGTTTGCCAAAACGCCTGTTACAAC
>CAIPPO010000149.1 GCA_903866915.1 uncultured Mucilaginibacter sp.
ACGCTTGAAACGTTATCGAGCGTATCAATTCTGGCATTAACACCATCAAGATGCAAGTATTGTATAGCATCCCCGGTAAACCACCAACCGCCATTTTCGGTAATCAAATTTCGAGCATCAACAGGTTTACCCCCAAAAGTCGAATCAGCCCATCTGAGTGCCATAGTTGTTGTAGTTGGACCACAATTAATCGACTGGTACGTGCTTCCGTCCCATTGATCCATATAATAATTAAAACTTCGGTTCAGACTTTTTGACGCCAGTATATTTCCCCTTACGCCCATGTATTGAATATCTGTTTGGGCATCAATAGTAAACGATAACGTACTTTTCTGATCGGCCGCCACCAGTGTAAAAACCGTTGGCTGGCTCAGATCCAGGGCAGCTCCGCTGCTTACTGCTACGTTATTTATTTTTGCACTCACTGCAGCCTTCAGCACAAAATTTGCAGCTAACTGATGCCGGTCGGCATTGCGCGGTACTACTACGGTAATGGTGTGTAAAACCGTATCAATGTTGCTGGATAAAAGCTGCCCGTTGACGGAAAAATTTAAAAGGGAGCTATTGAGATCGACTATATTTTGGGAGCCATTGGCAACTTTCGGGGCATCCTTTTTACAGGACGAGGCAACTGCAACAATTAAAAGCAGGCAAAACAGTTTTTTCATCCTCTACCTAATGATATTTAAAGGTAATGGTTTTAATTATGGAAAAGTAAAAAAAAACTACTAAATTTTTAGTTACACTGGGTGAAGCAATCCATTATAAGCGAAATAACACTGTGTTCAATGAGATGAAAAAAATGCCTGGAACCTGCAAGCCGTTCGGGTCGGTCGAATATGAAAGTAAACACTACCATCGGGGTTTAAAATCTGTTTCAGCAATACGGCTCATTGCTATAAAAGTAAATAACAAACATGATAAAACCTTGGGCACCACTAGCTTGTTTAGCTATCAATAATTACCAGAAAACATGGCAAAATATTCGAAAAAAGCTAGCAAGGATGTCGAATTAGCGATGCGCGAAATGAAAGAAGGCGTACTTAAAAGTGGCCGGAGTGGCAAAAAAGTAACCAACCCCAAACAGGCTATCGCGATAGGCCTGTCTGAAGCACGGAAAGAAGGATTGAAAGTGCCGAAAAAGCCCTAAAAAAAGATTTACGAAGCTTTAAAAGCTTCGTAAATCTTTGAACTATAGGATTTTTAATTATTTAGCCGGAACACCTTTTATCCATTTAAGTTCATGAAAATCGATTTATAGAATTTGGGGAAGTTGTTCTGATAAATTAACTGGCTTAAGTTGTAAAGGCATCCAATAGCTGCATCAACACAACAGCTTCTTCAACCGGGCAGGGATTGGGACCCTCACCTCTGAAATAAGCAACAATCTTTTGAATCATGGGTTGCTGGATATGTTCAGGATGGATGAATTTTTCTGTTTGTATTCCTGCTTCGTTTTCCAGTCTAACCCAGTCGCCAAAAAAGGGAAAGCTGATTTTACCCTGGGTACCGACAATCTCGCAAAGGTCGATTGTTTGGCTTTCGGCAACATTAAAGCTCCAGGAACCATTTACCACTACTTTATTCTTAAAAACAATCTCGCCGCAAACGTGGTCATCCGCCGGATAAGTATTAGATTGATTCAGCGAATAGCCATGATATTTCTCTGGCTCGCCAAAAAAATAAAGCATCAGGTCGAGTTGATGCGGAGCCAGGTCGTGGAAATATCCGCCACCCGAAAGTTCGGGGTTCACACGCCAGTTGGTTTCCGAATCGGCAACAATATCGGGCCTGATGCTCTTCCACATCCTGATCTGCACGGTGCGAACATCCCCTATGGCCTGTTTAGCCAGCAAATCTTTCACATATAAAAACATGGGAAGCGCCCGGCGGTAATGCGCAACGGTAAGCTTGCCATGGTGTGTTTTTACTGCATCGGCCATTGCCTGCGCCTCGGCTGCAGTTCGTGTAACCGGTTTCTCTATATAAACATGCAAACCTTTCTTTAACGCTTCAATCGCATATT
Source organism: uncultured Mucilaginibacter sp. (assembly GCA_903866915.1). GTDB lineage: Bacteria > Bacteroidota > Bacteroidia > Sphingobacteriales > Sphingobacteriaceae > Mucilaginibacter. The sequence continues at coordinate 2,027 of CAIPPO010000149.1, forward strand.
CGAGGTGAAATGCAGGCGGGGTTGCAATAGAAACTGCGTTAACTTCGGTATCATTCAGTAAGGCCGCAGCATCCGAATACCATTTGCCCACCCGATGGCGGGCTGCATAATCGGCTGCTTTGGCCGAATCACGGCGCATAACAGCAACCAACATACTATTGGGTACTTTGTTATATGCCTGGCCACTCTTCTTTTCGGTTACGTTGCCGCAACCAATGATGCCCCATTTAACGTCTGTCATAAAAGCAATAATGAGTATGTGGGCAAAGGCCTATTTTAAAATAACTTCGATCTGATCTAATTCCTCTTTCGAAAAATGAATATTATCCAGGCATTGCAATGAATCTGCCAGTTGTTCAGGGCGACTTGCGCCTATAAGCACCGAAGTTACCCTTTCATCTTTCAGCAACCAGGCCAGGGCCATTTGCGCCAGACTCTGTCCGCGTTTTATAGCGATATCATTCAGCTGCCTGATTTGGGCGATACGCTCGTCAGTTACCTGACTCAGTTGCAGGAATCCGGTTGACTTTGCTGCACGCGAATCTTCGGGTATACCGTGCAGGTATTTGTTGGTTAATAAGCCTTGTGCCAATGGCGAGAACGGAATACAGCCTACACCCTCCTGTTCAAGTACATCCAAAAGCCCGTCTTCTACCCAACGCTCGAACATCGAATATTTAGGTTGATGGATCAAACATGGTGTGCCCAGTTTGCGGAGTATCGCAATAGCTTTTGCAGCCTCATCGACAGGATAATTTGATATCCCCGCATACAAAGCCTTGCCTTGTCTTACGATCAGGTCCAAAGCCGACATGGTTTCTTCCAGCGGAGTATCCGGATCGGGACGGTGGTGATAGAAAATATCTACATAATCTAATCCCATCCTTTTCAGGCTTTGGTCCAAGCTGGCAACGAGGTATTTCTTAGAGCCCCACTCACCATAAGGTCCGTCCCACATGTGATAGCCGGCCTTGCTCGAAATGATCAGTTCATCGCGATAGCTGCTAAAATCCTGCTTCAATATGCGCCCGAAATTTTCTTCAGCCGAGCCCGGAGGCGGACCGTAGTTATTGGCCAGATCGAGATGCGTAATACCGCTGTCAAATGCCAGGTGCAATATTTTGCGGAAGTTTTCTTCAACGTCTACACCGCCGAAATTATGCCATAAGCCGAGCGACACCGCCGGCAGTTTAATACCACTACGGCCGCAACGGCGGTAGATCATGTCTTTATAACGATTTGGAGAAGCAAGATAGGTCATTGGAATTCTGATTTGTGAGCCCTAAAGTAAGGTTTTTGTTGGAATCAGAATTTGCAGCTAAAGGAATTTTTAAGAAATATTGATATTGACAGACATTTGAAGACTGGCTGACCTTTCGTTCTTTTCAAATGATCTCAGCTACTACAAAGGTACTGCCTCCAACGAATACCAAATCGTCTATGCCGGCTGCGTTTCTGGCTGCTTTGAGGGCTGCGTTTACCGAAGAGTATGCTTCACCGTTCAGTTTGAAATCAGCAGCTTGCTGTTTCAGGTTTTCTTCATCCAAACCACGGGGAATATCGGGCCTGCAGAAATAATAGGTAGCATCCTTTGGCAACATGGCGAGTATTTTTGAGATATCCTTGTCATTCACCACGCCCATTACAAAATGCAAAGCATCGTAATTAATGTTTTTGATATTTTTTAAAACTTCTGCTATCCCCTCCGGATTATGCCCGGTGTCGCAAATAACTGCAGGGTCATGACTCAATATATCCCAGCGTCCACGTAAACCGGTCAACTTGCTTACCTGGCTCAATGCAATAGCTACGTTTTCATCCGAAATTGCAAAACCCTGCCGCCTTAATTCCGCAACAGCTGATAGCACTGTTTTTACGTTTTTAAGCTGGTAAGTGCCGGTAAGGTCGAGTCTTAAGTCCTGAGTCCGGAGTTCTGAATCTTTTATAGTTATTGCTAAACCCACTAACCTTTTCTCCTTTCTCCTTTCTCCTTTCTCCTCCAAACTTTCACCTTTCACCTCCAAACTCCATTCCTCTGATGCGAAACTAATTGGGGCATCAACCGACTTTGCTTTACTGATAAAGATCTGCGACACTTCGGGTTGGTATTCGCCAATGATTACTGGCGTATGCGGCTTAATGATACCTGCCTTTTCGCCGGCTATCAATTGCAGGGTATCGCCAAGCATATTCATGTGGTCCCAGCCGATATTGGTGATGACCGACAACAACGGATTGATCACATTAGTAGAATCCAGGCGTCCTCCCAAACCCACCTCAATAATGGCTATATCTACCTTTTCCCGGGCAAAAACATCAAATGCCATGGCGACAGTCATTTCAAAAAAGGAGGGCTTTATTTCTTCAAAATCGGCTTGATGTTTTGCAACAAATTCAACCACATAGGCCTCACTGATTATTACCCCATTAATTCGGATACGTTCCCGGAAGTCTTTTAAATGAGGGGAGGTATATAACCCGGTTTTATAACCTGCTACCTGTAAAACAGCTGCAAGCATATGCGAGGTTGAACCCTTACCGTTTGTGCCACCAATATGCACTGTTTTAAATTTATGCTGCGGGTTATCTAAACGACTGCACAATGCCAGCGTGTTGCCCAGGTCCTTTTTAAATGCCGAGGGACCATCCCGCGTAAACATCGGTAACTGGCTGTAAAGGTAGCGGAGTGTTTGTTGGTAGTTCATTCTTTTTTGGTCCATGGTCGATGGTCGATAGCATAAGTCGGAGGGTCAATAGACTAAATCATCCGATTTCGACTTTCAAAACTACAAAAAACCATGATCTATGGACTACCGTCTATCGACTATGGACCATAGCCTAACCGCCAGAAACACTACTGCAGCTTAAACACAAATGTCACAAAACCTATCTGGGTGTCCTGTGCAGATTCGAGCGCATTTAGTTTGGCGTTGAGGCAGGCGTTCTGACATTTTTGGAGCAGGTTGTTATCGCTAATCGTGGTTCCTTTGGCACCTGCAGTTGCGGAAATTACATTGCCTTGCTTATCTACATGTATTTCTACCACTATCTTGCCCCGGCTCTGATGTGAAGCGCTAACGTTAGGTGGGCTAACGAAGCTACGCTGCGCCATCTGCAAATTCCCTCCATTGCCCGAGCCGGTTCCGTCATAATTGTTAGCCAGGGTTGAACCGGTAGGCTTGCCCTGATTGCCAGGGGTATTGGTATTGCCATCGCCTTCGCCGGTACCACCATTACTTTTGCCTTTGTACAAGGCATTTTGGTTAAGGGTTGGCTTGGCTGGTTTGGATACCGGCTGGGTAGCCACTGCTTTGCTGGTGACTTTTGAATTGGCATTTACTTCAGGTGCATCCTCGGTATTTTGGGTAACCACTTTTTTGTCGCTCAGGTCCTCGTGCGATTTCTCGGGTGTAGGTTGTACCGGGGTTACTTTGGTTGGTCGGGTATGGTTTGCTTTTTCGGCGATGGAAGGTTCATCGGTACTCATATAATCACTGCCCATTCCTTTATCCGAGGTACCATAGTTGACCAATATACCCCCTGTTCCCATTTCCGGAGGCGGTACACTGGTAAAAACAACAATATAATAGCACAGCAAAGCAAATAAGGCTACGATGATGCCCGTTGCCAAAAATGCTTTCGGATAATTATTTTCCTCGCGTTGCTGAAAATCCATCTTTTTTAATGTGCAGGTGGCGTTTGGCGCAAGGCGGTTTGCGAACCCTGCTACCTAATACCTAATAACTGCTACCTAATACCTAATAACTAATAACTGATACCCAATAACTAATACCTATTTCCCCTTCGGTTCTGTCGCCAAAACCAGTTTTATATTCATTTTTTGTGCGATGTCCATGATCTCAACCACATTTTGGATCGCTACCGTACGATCTACTGATAAAACGATCGTAAGTTCCGCTGCAAGGTTTTTATAACCAAGTAACGTTTGTTGCATGTCTTCTATTTTAACTGGTTTGTTGTTAACGGTATAAACCAGGTCCTGACTAATGGTGACAGATATGGTCTTTTTAGAAACCGATTGCCCGGAAGATGATTTAGGAAGCAATAACTTGATCACGTTCGGGTTGGTAATAGCCGAAGCGATCAGGAAAAACAGCAGCAGGAAGAACATGATATCGTTCATTGCCGAGGTATGAATCTCGGCCGATATGCGCCCGTGTCTTTTTCTTAAATTCATTTGCCCGGTTCTTCTAACAGATCAATAAATTCAATAGCATCAGTTTCCAGTTTCAGGATCACCTTATCAACCATCATATTCAGGATATGATAGCCTACATAGGCAATTATACCTACCATCAGACCGGCAGCCGAAGTCACCATTTTTACATACAAACCACCAGAAATGGCGCCCATGCTGATATTATCGGTTTTAGATATATCATAAAATATCTTGATTACACCATAGATGGTACCGAGAAAGCCAAACATGGGTGCAATACCAGCTATGATACCTAAAATGGTGATATTCTTCTCCAGTTTGGATACTTCGATCTTTCCGATATTTTCGATGGCGCCTTCAATTTCTTTGATCGGGCGACCGATACGTAATAAACCTTTTTGCAACATGCGTCCGAGTGCTGAATTACTGTTACGCGAAATTGCGATAGCGGAATCGAGTTTACCGGTCAATATGCTGGTACGCACCTGGCTCATCAGGTTCGACTCGTCTTTAGCCGCTTTTCGGATGGTAAAATATCTTTCAAAAAATATGACCAGTGCAAGAACGAACAGCAGCCCGATAGGTACCATTACCCCACCGCCCTTCACTAAGAGGTCGCCAAAACGGAGGTCGTCCTGCGTGGCTACCTGCGGCAGGTGTTTACTGGTATCGGTCAGCGAATGAACCGTATCTGTGAGTATTGCTAATAGCATCATTTTACTTTTATTGGATAATATGGTATAATTGAAATATCTCCTGAATTAATTCCCGGTATCTTTTTAATACTGTCTCCTACCCTGATCGCATCTTCCTTCTTAAAATAAGTGCCGAGTGTTATTTTGTTTAGGGTGCCTGTTGAATGCTGCAACAACCGGGCTTGCAAACCTAATTTCTGATATTCGCTAATGACAGCATTAACTTTATTCAAAGTTTTAAATGCACCGGCCTGTATTTCATACCGCGTTTGGGCAAAGGTATCGATAGCAACTTGTTTTACCGATGTATCCTTTTTGACAGTTTTAACCGTATCTGGTATTTTTGCCGCCGGTGGTGGACCATTGACAATGATGGTAGTATCAACTGGCCGGCGCTTTCCAAACCATTCAGGTTTATACTGATAGGCAACGCCAAAACATAACAACGCAATAATGATGATCAGCAATATATAGATCCAGGTATTGTTCCTGGTCTTTTCTTCAAATTCTTCCTCCTGGTATTCTGTTTCCTGCTCAACAACCGGTTCAACTTCCTTATTGATACTAACTGAATCATCGCCAGCACGTTTATTTTCCGGCTCATTTACTTTTTTAGCCGCCTGATTTTCATTTACTATTGATGAACCTGAGGCAACACGGTGCGCACTTACCGGAGCAAAGCCGAAGAAAGTCGGGTCGCTATGTGCCGCGTGGCTATCAGCCTTAAAAGTTAGGGTTGAATATTCGTAGAACAGGTGCCCAAGGCCGGCGATGGCAGTACTTTGCACCAGGGCTTCCTTCTTTAAGCCTGCTGTATACTTCTCAATAAAATATTTTGCCGAAGCAGGTGATATCTTCTTTTTTTGAGATATATATTCGGCCAGGCCCTCATCTTCTTCCGAAGAGGGATCAAAAACGATCTCGTGACGGGGAGGATAGAATTTATTTTCCTTTTCGTTAAAATAGCCATTGATGCGCTTTTGGCTAAAAAAACCTATTCCCGGCACATTAACTTCGCCTTTTAAACCCAATAACTCATTGATATAAATGGCTAAATCCATCCTAAACTGCTATAAACCAGGCTACAAGCGCCATTAAAAGTGAAATCCAACACCACCAAATATATTAAATCCGTAGTTAGGATAGTATAACCAAACCTGATTTGTTGTATTCAGAATATTATTTACTTGCCCGAAAATTGAAATACGATCGGTCACATTATATTCTACACCGCCATTGAGGTCGGCAAAACCTTTGATACTTACTGTTGTAAGTGCCGGAGGCGAGAATGGTGCTGAAGTTAATACCCTGTCGTAAGTGTTGCCACGGTAAAGTAAGGTACCATTAACACTTAATTTTTTAGTGATGTGGATCACCGTTCCGGCGGTTAGCTTAAAGCTTGGAAGGTTCCAGGGTTTAGCTTCGGTAGCGAGGGTGTAATTACGAAATTCAACTCTGCCAAAAAGATCAAAATCTTGCGATGCCCTGAAATCGAGCTCACCATTAAAGCCGGTTATTTTTGCATTGCCACCATCATAGATCACCGCAAATTTATTGTCGATACCCGAGGCATTGAAATTGCTTACCAATAAAGGCAGATTTTTTACGCTGTTGCTGAATACATCCGCTTTAAAACCCAGTCCGGGCGCAATAGTGCCTTTTAAGCCTGCGCTAAGGTCCAACTTATCAACCGAATTGATGATATTGATATTTTGCCCGATAAAAGGATTTTCGTCGGCCAGGTCACGTAATGATGTTTTGTTTACGTCGCCTTTAACCTCAACAAAAATTCGCAGGTATTTGGGTATCACCTGGTACTCAAGCTTAGCAGCGGGGAAAACAAATATTCTTTGCGAGAAACCAAATTCCTTGGCAATATTCAGGCCTGCATCTATCTTATAACTATCACCCTGGAATTTGAGGTAGGGATTTAAACGCAAAATGCTGTTATTATTAGAATAAAGGCTGTCCTTTTGTGTACTCAGATCGAGCGAACCGCCTAATCCTGCATAAAACTGCTGAATGGTTTGGTTAATGAAGCCGGTTAGTACAACATTACTTTCATGAGCCTGGAAAGCGTTGTTCCAGATATATCCATCCAGCTTGGCAGCGTAGGTAAACTCGTTGGCTTCTCCCTTATAATTTTTGGTGATCTCGCCTTCAGCGCCAATCGTATTGAAATGCTGTGCTGCCGGATTGAAAGCGCCCGGAGGGTTATTGACATCGAAACCATAAAAATCGGTACCCAGCCTGTGATAATTGATACGAGCACTAAAAGTGTTGTCGTCGGTGATGCCTTTAACAAAACCAGTTATTTCATCCGAAATTTCATTCTGTTTGTTAATGCTACCGCTTTGTGATAAATGTTTGGCAAAAGCGCCGATCTGTAATGCCTGATCCTGACCATTATCAATATAAGCTTCGCCGTAAGTCGTCTTAAAATTACCGATGCCGATTCGGGCATAGTTATTGGATGGAATAGAATCTTCCTCTTTAGGCATCTTCATCGCTTCCAATTGCTTGATATCGGTATTGCGCTCCAGGCGTTTATCAAGTGTGATATAAGTCAGTGGCGCTTTGAATGGCGTCTTGTCAGAAAGATCGGGGTTCAGGCGTATCTTGACAGCATCTGCTAAAACCGGTTTATAAGCCGTGGTCACCACGATCTCTTCCGATAAACTATTGCCATTTTGGCCCTGAGCGGCACCGCCCTTTTTAGCCGTATCAATCGTTGGGGCTTTATCGGATTTTTTTGCTGCTACAGGATTGCTTGACTTAACTGCGGCAGGTTTGGTAGATTTATTGGTTTTTTTCTTACTGGATTCTTTGGTCTGTGCATCAGCATTAGCAACAAAGAATACCATTGTTAAGGCAAAAAACGTATAGATTAATTTGTGTCTCATTTGTCTTATCCTCTGTGCTTAGTTATTCTTTGTTGTATCAGGTTTAGCATCGTCTGCTGTATCAGTATCAGCTTTTTGCCGCGTTCCAGTATCAATTTTACCCTTCCGTTTGGCTCCGCCTAAGGCCTCAAGCTTTTGCTGCGCGATTGGCAGGATATCGTCATTTCCTTTGTAATTTTCTACAATACTTTGCAGGGTTGCTTTAGCCTGAAAATCGTCTTTCAATCCCACATAGTCATCCGAAAGCAGGATAAAGGTTTTGGCTACCCAATAATCATAGTTTGGCAATTCTTTTACCAGATCGAAACAGGTTTTTTGTGAAGCTTTGTATTTGCCTCTCCGGTATTCAATATTGGCAATATTATACTTAGCTTCCGCAGCATCAATGGTTTTTGTATTGGTCACCGTATAATCGAATTGTTTAATAGCCGATGTAGTATCACCTTTTTGCAGGTAAGCCAACCCGGCATACAGGCCTGTTTTGTACTTATCTTCCTGGGATGATTTCTCATATTCACGCACCAGTTGAGCGTATTTAAGGGCATCATCCGGTGCGCTCATTTTGGCATAGCATAACAGCAGGTTATTGATAGCGAAAGAATAATCGGCTTTATATTCTGATGTTGTTTCTAATTTTTTAAGATAAACAACAGCATCATTATAACGCTTTTGAGCCAGGAACAATTTAGCCATGCTGATGAGCGACTTCTCGGTATAGGCGCTGGTCCAGTCGTTTAAGATCACATTATAATCGGGCACGGCATCATTTGGCCGGCCTAAAGCAACCAGACTCTCGGCCCGTATAAACCTTGCCTGTTTATCATAAATAGGCTTATTAGGGAACTTATCAAAATAAGCGCTCACTGCCTGTACGGTTCCATTGGCATCGCCTCTTAAATAAAGACTATTGGCAGCATTAAACATGATACCTTCCTGTTCTGACGCAGAATAGTTGCCTATCGGGGTTGATGCCGCGTAGTTGATAAAGGTTTGTGCATCGCCTTTGTCAGTATATATTTTCTCGATCTGTTTCAGCGACTGTTTCGCCTCATCGGTAGAAGGGTAATCTGAAATAACTTTTTTGAACGATATAATAGCCTGGTCGTCGTTACCTGCATTATAGTCGATCAGACCCATGGTAACCAGCGCCCTTGGAATGTAGCTGCTACGCGGATATTTTTCGATCATCGATAACAGGTCGGCTTTGGCCGTTGTGCCATCATTTTTGAGGAAATAGGTATAAGCGATCTCGAATGAAGCATCATCGGCATAATCAGAATTCGGGAACAAATTCAGCACATCGGTCAGGGTGCTGATCTTGGCATCGGGATTACCCTGCAAACCTTGTATCATACCCCGCTGAAACAGCGCATAATCCTCACCCTTGCTATGCTGGGCAATGATGCGATCATAATATTCCCGGGCCTGAGAATAACTTTTAAGTACAAAATAGCTGTCGCCCAGGCGGGTTACTGCGTCATTGATGGTGTTTTTATCGGTTTCACCACCTTTCAAAAACCTTTCGAAATAGGTGGCAGCTTTTCGGTATTGTTCGGCCCCGAAGGCAGCATAGCCCAGGCCATAGTTCGCATAATTATAAACCGGCAGCTGACTGGCATAATCCATATCCAAAAAACGTTCGAAATTCTCTACTGATTCGCCGTATTTGCGTACCTCATAGCCAGCTTCTGCCATCCAGTATACGGTGAGTGCTTCTACCTTTTTGTCCATCGGATATTTAAGCGACCGGAGGAAAATACCGATCGCATTTTCAAAAGCACGTTCGTTGTAAAATTCTAGTCCGCGGAAATAGGTAACTTTTTGATAGGCCGTTTTTGCACTGGCCGATTTGTTCGGAATAGGCTCCAGGATATCAACTGCTTCCTTATAGTTATGCGAATTAAGCAACTCCTCGCCCAGCAAGGTCTTCATTTCATCGTTTCGGACCGAACGTGAATAATTTTTCAGATACAAGCGTGTGGCATCGAGTGCAGCGGTGTTAAAATCTAGTTCGTAAGATAATTTTGCATATTCATACAAAGCATCTTCCTGCAACTGAGGGTCGAAATTAAGTTTAGAAGCAACAAAAAATGCATTACGTGCACTTTGCTTGTTATTCATTTTCAAGAACACATTACCCAGCGTGTAGTTTCCATTCTGGCTATAACTATCATTTTGATCGACCAGCTTCACCAGTTCGCGGGCGGCTTTTGAATAATTAGCCACTTTGTAATTGGCATAGCCCATCTGGTAACTATCCTGGGTGTTTTGCGTGCGCCCTTTATCGCCGGCTTCAAACTGGTTATAATAAGCAACCGCATTCTTATAGTCGGCGTTGGCAAAATATGAGGCGGCAACAACACGCAGCATTTCGGTCTCGTGTTGTTGGTGAGTAGCTTTCAGGATCGGCACAGCGTAGCTAAGTACGTCGTTGTATCGGCGGTCGAGAAAATAAATTGCCGTAATATAATAGGGATAGCTGCTTTCGTATTTCTTTGTTTTTTTGATACGTTCAAAATTTACCAAAGCCAGGTGGTAATCTTTGTTCAGGTAGGCGATGTACGCAAAATAATAAGTGGCATCAATGGTATAAGGCGAATCGGCATTCTTCACTTCACCAAACAGCAACTGGGCTTTGTTGAATTCATTTGTTGCGAAATAGGCGTAGCCTTTCCGGAATTTATATTCGGTATTCTCAGTTCCGTTCAAATCACCGGCGGCTACTTTATCAAACCATTCAAGTGACTCTTTGTACTTTTCCTGTTTAAAGTAATAGCTGCCAATTTCAAAATAGGCTAATTTGGTGAGCGGGTTTTCCGGGTGATCGTAGATGAATTTCTGAAACAGGCTCTCGGCATCATCGTTACCTAACTCTAAAGCACAAAATGCTTCATAATATTGAGCGTTCTCTTTTACCAGCGATAATTGCGACTCGTAGCGGGTTTCTGTTGAAGTAACAAGACCCAACTTTTCGATCTGTCGGAATTGCTCGGCAGCGGCAACATATTTACCTTTAGCCATTAAATCAAGGGCGGTATGGTAAGTACGGTATACCTGGTACGAAGGGTCTTGCTGAGCGACGGCAGCTAAGGCGAAAAATAAAGGAAAGAACAGGCAGACGTATTTCAGTTTACTCATAGCGCGAGATATAATATGCGAAATTAGTTATATCGCAAAAATGCAATCCACACAAGTAATTCACAAATGTGAACAACACTTTTTAATCAATGAACGCGGGCATAACAAGCGTATTATTTGTGTGGAAAACTTTGCAACGTTTGTAGTACAATTGCTACCCAACATTCCTAAACGACATGTCCAATAACCAATTAAAAATATTTTTGTTTTTGCTCATTGCGTTAATTAATAGCAGCAATTCAACCTATGCGCAAAACAATGAGGGCACCATTTTGCTTAAGGACGAAAAACCAGCCTTTAACCTAAATGCATTTCATATTGCAGACGTGACTGATGAACGGGCTGTTCGCAATGAAACAGCAACATTGCTGCTGTTAAACAGTAATGGAAAGCTTGTATTCAGAGTATTTAATTTAAAGGGTGGAGATACAAGCGCAATTAAAATTTTTATCGATCAAAATTTTAGTCAGCATGACACAATCAGACCCGTAATTTTGGCGTTGAAACAATACCGGCTAACAGAAACTGGTGCTGCAAATGGCGAAATAGATGGGAAGCTGGATATTGAGTTTAAGTTCGGCATACAGCGCAAATACGGGGTAGTGACACCACTGATTAGCTATAAAGGCGGCACGCGGTATACCCGCTCGGCTTTGCAAAATGAGGTTCCGGAGACTATCCTTCGGCGAGGCATAATTAGCGCATTGTCCTTTTTCAACAATTGGCTAAATCAGCATGCTAATAGTGATATCCGGTTGGCAAGGGCCGTTAAACTTAACTTTACCGATTATACTGATAGGTACGAAGGGGATACCATTTACTACTCGCCACGTCGCCCTTTAACCTGGGCCGATTTCCGGGACAAGCCCCGCATCGGAAATTTTGAAGCCGAAGTTTTTACGGGTATAGGTTTTAATGAACAAACTGAGGTTGAAAATGGTTTGATCAATTTGACCATAGCCGTTAAAGTGTACCTGCCTAAAAGCGCAGCCTGGGCAAAAGGCAATAAAGATTTCTATGCCCTTAATCATGAACAAAGACATTTTGATATCGCAAAAATTGTAGGTGAACATTTTAAACAAAAAATTGCCGCCATGGCTTTACCAGTTTGGTCTTATGATGGTTTCATTAACGAACAATATCTGGAGACTTTACGCGAACAAACGCGTATGCAAAACCAATATGATCGTGAAACAAGGCATGGTATGGACAGTGACGAGCAGGAAATATGGGATCAAAGAATAGATGATGAACTCAAATCGTTGCACGTAAAATAATTTACATATTTGCATTGCTCGTTTTAAAAAACACAACAGTTATACATTCCTGATGCCTGACATAGCGACACGGATAATCGAATTCAACAAAGGCCGCCTTCCAGAACAGCTTCAACTAAAATACCAGGCAATGGCAGAAAGCAGGTTCAGGTTTTTCCGGGGCAGTGGCCATCTATTTTATGAAGACCTGAGTAAAGCTGAACATTTTCCTGTTTCGCCGCCTGCGTGGATTTGCGGGGATATGCATATCGAGAATTTTGGAAGTTTTAAAGGCGATAATCGCCAGGTTTATTTTGATCTCAACGATTTTGACGAAGCCATTCTGGCCCCATGCCTTTGGGAGGTTGTCCGGATGCTTACGAGTATCCTGCTTGCCTTCGAGGGGTTAGACTTGCCAAAAAAAGAGGCATTGAACGTTACCAGGCAGTTTATTGATGTTTATGCCAAAACGCTGGCAAAAGGAAAAACTGTTAACCTTGATGCCCGTACTGCAGAGGGTATCGTCAATCAATTTTTGCTGCAGGTGGAAAAACGCAGGCAAAAAGAGTTGTTAAAAAAACGCACGGTATTGTCGAAGAAAGGCAAACTTTTATTGTCTGCCGATTACCCCAAACACACTCAACTTAACACTGATCTAAAAGCAGAGTTATTGGCTCATATCGATCAATATTTGAACCAACGATCGACGCTATTGGACGATTACCGTGTGCAGGACGTTATTTTTAGGCTGGCTGGTACTGGAAGTTTAGGTGTAAAAAGGTATGTTATACTTTTACAAAACAAGGCGAAATCTTCAAAATGCTTGTTTTTGGATATGAAACAAGCGGCACCCTCCTCGCTCAAGCCTTATTTAGGTTTAAAACAACCTGTCTGGCAAACGGAAGCGGAAAGGGTAATTACGCTGAAATTCCGGATGCAAGCCGTTTCCCCTGCTTTGCTTGACAGTACTTTGTTTAAGGGAGACAGTTTTGTTTTAGAAGAAATGCAGCCAAGCGAGGACCGTATAGATTTTGAGCAGATAAAAAATAATTATAAAGACATCAATCGGGTAATCGTTGATATGGCTGTTCTTGCTGCTTCATCGCAGTTGAGAAGTTCGGGCCGACAAGGCTCGGCAATTGCCGATGAATTGCTAACCCTTGGTAAAAATCATGCATGGCATCAACCTCTGCTCAAGTACGCATCCGCCTATGCCAAACAGGTAAAAAAAGACTTTAACGAATACCTGACTTTTTACAAAAAAGGAGCATTTAAGTAAAACAGGCTCAGTGGGTAGCAAGGTGAATGCCTACCATGTCCAAAAGTTCAGCGATATCAAATGGTTTTGCCAGAAAATCGTCGGGAGCGCCAATATTCAATGGCAGGTGATCAAATACCTGATGGCTGGCTGAGATCAGGATAACTGGTATATCTTTTGTCATACTGTTCTGTTTTAATTGTAAACAAAGATCCCTGCCATCCATATCACCCAGCATAATATCCAGCAAAATTAAATCCGGCTTATAGTCTTTGATGACGTCAAAAATCAAATTACCATTAGCAAGCGTGGTTACATTGTAACCGAAATCGTCTAAGATCAATTTCATGATCGCTAAAATTTCCTCATTATCATCTACAATCAATATCCGGCTCATGGCAATTTTTACGACTGATCAATATATGGTAATGGGTTACAATTCATATACCAAAAAAACATCACTTTGCCGATAGCATATCAATAAATGGCATTTTGCATTGCCGCTAAGCTGAATATTACAAATAAAGTGAACAAATAATAAAGCAAAGCGGTTTTAGTCGGGAGGGAGCAGGCTATCTGACCATCAAATTCGCTCAATTACTAATAAATGTGAATAATTGTATCCCAAATGGTACAATAAAAATGGCATTTATTTTTTTGACGATTCGCGATCTCTGATCTTAACGTAGCTAGCCTTTTTGCATTTTGCACAAAAATACCTGCGTACCGGCAAAAAAAACAAAGCATATTTAACAAACCAGTTGCGATGTAATTGGAAATGAAAAGAAGAACCGCAACGCGGACAGTAATAAACCTTTTGAGATTTAATAGTATCAGTCAAGCTAAAAGAGTTAGTGCCCAATTAAAAGGCATCAAAGGTAATAAAATTAGAGGAAATGCAAAGATTACAGCTAGTGACGATCAGGGAAATCAAAACGCTTCACCAAGTCCAACGATCAAACCCCGGTAGCCTTCGCTAAAGCCATAGTCGATTGCGATATTGGTATCCGACCGTTTGTTGAATTTTATTCTGAGTCCCACTCCACCCGCGGGACGCCAATAGTTAAAGTTATCGTTATCCGGGTAACTTACAGAATTCACATTCGCAAATACTACAAAACCCAGCAAGCCATTAGCTGATAGGTCGCGACGGTATTCGGTTTCAAAATACAGCAGGCTCTTACCCCGATAGCGGTTTTGTTCAATACCCCTACCCGAATGCTGATAAGGGTCCCAGCCGATACTTGGCAGATTGAGGTAAGGGATACCTGCACCAAAAGTGGTCCAGTAATAACTCCAGAAAGCCAAAAGGTTTCGTTCACCGGTGTTTGAAAACGAAATATATTTTCGCAGATCGAGGTATACCGATTGCCAGTTGGCATTGCTTCCCAGTCCCCTCGAGTTCATGCGGTAAACAAGGTCGGCATACATGCCCGGCAATGGATTCAGGTCGTTATTCCGGGAATCATAAAGTATGTTCCCAGTGATACCGGAAGAAAATGAATTATTGTCGGATGACGTGCCATATTGGTATCCCGTAAATTTGCCCAGCGCATTTGGGTTATTTGTTTCAATATCCAGGTAATAGTCCATTGCATACCCCAAACCGACATAAAAATAGGGCTCGATACGTTTAAGGGCACTTTGGTAGAAGCGGATATATTTGTAATTGATAGTGAAATTATTGAATTCCGGCGATTGTCCGCCTAATCCCCAGGTACTCTGGGGATAATACAAGAAGCGGGAATCGCCCTGAATGAGCCAATCGTTGTTTTTGGTCCAAATGTTTGAACGAAGCGGCAAGCCGAATCTTCCAGTAAAATTAAAATAAGGGGCGAAGGAAACTGTTGAAATATAAGTACTGTCGCGATCGCCTAAATAAAAACCGGCTGTTGTAGCCGTAAATAAGGCTAGCCCACCACCCGGCAGGCTGCTTGATGCCGGCAGCAATGAGAAATAAACCCTTCTTTTTTGTTCATAATTTAATGGGGAAGGCCGAATATGCAATTCAGTCCTGGCAAGGTCGATAAGGTCACGTTTGCCACTGGTATCTATCAGTTTGCTATGATCGAGCGCTTTTTGAGCAAGGGTGCTAAGCGAAATTGAAATGAAAAAAATCAGTAAAAAATATATTCGCATTGTAGCCTGATACAAATCCTGAAATAATTGCCTCCGGATTGTTTTCTAAAGAAACGCAAAAAACCAACGCAACATATCCGTTACTTGATATTTATCAGAAAATTTTAATTATTTAAAAAAGTTAAGCACGGCGTCTGAGAATTGGCTTTGGGATGAAGCGGTGTTATGGTCACCGGGTACATATACTAGTTTTGATCCGGGGATCATTTTTTGCAAAGCTGTTTCTGATCCATTTTCTTTGTCTTCAGTACCCCGGATGATCAAAACCGGTATCCGTACGCGTGCAAGCTGTTTCGGGTTTGTCGTGGGCTGCCACTTTTGCTGAAGTGCAAGCGATTCATTATCAAAATGCTGGCTATGGATATATTTCATCATCGCATCAACATCATGATAGCTGGTATCGCCTTTTATTGAGAGATAAGCATGTATCCTTCTGGGCCATTGCGGATCGGTATAGCCATCGCCCATTCCGCCCATTACTGCTTTGTTAACCCTTCTGTCCATGATCAACAGACTGGAAACGATGATCGAACCCCGTGAATAACCTACCAGATCATAGCTTTTAATACCCAATTCGCTTACCAGTTTCATCACGTCTTTCGCTTCAGCATTATTAGCATACGCCCGGTCGGTATGTGGTTTATCCGACCTGCCATTTCCACGCAGATCCATTACAATTACCTGATAACCCTTCGCCAGCAAGTCGGCATACAGTTTGCCCCGTTTCCAACCCTGGCTGTTGCCTGTAAAACCATGAATGAGTACAACAGGGAAGCCCTCGCCTTTTACTTCGTAATAGATTTTGACACTATCGGCGGCGATAAAAAAACGGCCGCTATCTGCAGGCATGGCAGAAACAAACCGGGAAATGATCGTCAGTAAAAGGATCAGCGAAATACGAGTAATCTTCATGGATAGCAACGCTTTAATTCCACTAAAATAAATATTTGAAAATCAAATGCATTACGCTTGCTTTATTAATTGAATTTGTATATTTGGTTGTAAGCCTGTTTACTCAATAATTTATACGATATGAAAAAAGTTAAGGATATCCTTGCCCGCAAGGGCGGCCTCGCCATCAGTATCGACGCCGAAACATCAGTATTAGATGCACTTCGGCTGATGGATGATAAAAATATTGGTTCGGTGATCGTAACCGAAAATGGTGAATACCTTGGCTTGCTGACGGAACGCGACTATGCCCGTAAAGTTATTCTTAAGGGAAAATCATCTGACGAAACTACCGTACGCGAAATCATGAGCACCGACCTGCCACATATTATACCCGAAAATACGGTGGAAACCTGCATGCATATCATGAGCGAAAACAATATCCGCTACCTGCCGGTTTTCCGGAATGATAAATTATGCGGCATCGTATCCATCAATGACCTGGTGACCGAAACCATTCTCACACACCTGGAGACGATAGAGCATTTGAAAAGCTATATTCATTCCTGATTTCGGAACAGCCAATTTTGTTTTAGCTGGATCGTGATATAGCCTTGCGCTATTGGGTTGTATTTTTTTTTCAGATCGGTATTGCTGTTGCGTATCGATTTTTTTTGCCTTCATTTTAAATATTATTTTCGCTATTTTAACCATTGGTGATGCCGATTAAAATACGCCATGCCACAGCAAATGATATCTCACTTTTAAAGGAATTGATCGCGCTTTCTGCAAGGGGGCTAAGCATTGGTTACTATACACCAGCACAAACCGAGAGTGCGATAAGATACGTTTTTGGCGTAGATACCCAATTAATAGCCGACGGCACTTACTTTGTTGTGGAGGATGAAGAACAAATCATTGCCTGTGGCGGCTGGAGTAAACGCAACACGCTTTTTGGCGGCGATCAGTTTAAGACTGAAGCTGACCCATTGCTCAATCCCGCAACTGATGCTGCAAGGGTACGTGCATTTTTCGTTCATCCGGATAATGCACGGCAGGGCGTTGGCATGTTATTGATCAAAGCCTGTGAAGAGGCTGCAATTGCAAACGGATTTCACCAGATGGAAATGGGTGCTACTTTGCCCGGCGTGCCATTTTACGCTAAAATGGGTTATCTGGCGATTGAAGATATTAGTATTACGCTGCCTGATGGCTTGCTAATGGGCATTGTGAAAATGACGAAAAGACTAAAATAAATTCAAATTGCGGAGTTTAGCTTTTGGAGTTTAAATAGCAGGAATTGCAATGATAGAATAAAGCAAGTTCCGGGTTTTTTTGCTGCAAAAGGGTGGCTAGTTTTGAATTAGCAATTTTATTTATGAAGTCACAGGAAAATATCAATTATAACCGCATAGCGGATGCTATTAATTACCTCAGGTTAAATTTCAGGTCGCAACCTAACCTGGATGAAGTTGCCGAAAAAGTTCACCTTAGTCCTTTCCATTTTCAGCGGATGTTTACCGAATGGGCAGGTATTAGTCCTAAAAAATTCCTCCAATACCTCAGTGTCGAATATGCTAAGGGATTATTAAAAGAAAAACAAGCCACACTTTTTGATGCATCCTATGAGACAGGTCTTTCAGGTACAGGCCGCCTACACGATTTGTTCATCAATATCGAAGGCATGACACCGGCTGAATACAAAAACGGTGCGCAGGCATTAAATATCAACTACAGCTTTACAGAAAGTATTTTCGGCACTATACTGGCTGCTTCAACAACGAAAGGTATCTGCTATCTTGCTTTTGCAGATGAAGCTGATAAGGCATTTGCCGATTTAAATGCCCGCTACCCGGCTGCAACTTACACGCAAAAAACCGATGTTTTTCAGCAGGATGCCCTATTGATCTTTCAAAAAGACTGGTCGAAATTACCCGCTATTAAATTACATTTAAAAGGCACAAACTTTCAATTAAAGGTTTGGGAAACACTACTTAAAATCCCCTTTGGTGGTTTGCAGACTTACGGCGCAATGGCACAAAAAATAAATTCACCCAATGCAAGCCGGGCAGTAGGTACAGCTATAGGCGATAATCCTGTAGCCTTTCTGATTCCCTGCCACAGGGTTATCCGTTCTACCGGTGAGCTGGGCGGTTACCATTGGGGACTCACCCGAAAAACGGCAATCATTGGCTGGGAAGCAGCGCAATTGCATAAGGACGACGTTTAGGTATATCGGCAAAAAAGCGCTTTTAGGTGATAAATGCCAAAGCTTATTGCGATATTTACCAGACATTGCATTCCTATGCTTAAGCTTCCATTTTTTTTCGGCTTGCTGTTTTTAATTTCGCTAGCATCTAAAGCACAAGTAGCTGACACCGCTTTGTACAATAAACTCGGCAATTTCGACCTGGCCTCATTAAACGGTGATTCCTACACGGCATTGCTCATTGGCGAGCAGATTTTGCCTGATACCGCAAAACTTACGCCTGGTTCAAAGGTCAACTTTTACGCCAAACTTGCGAAAACCTATGATGAAGCCGAGCAGGAAGATAAAGCTATTTACTTCTATGAAAAGGTAGCATCAGCGGCACCAGATTATTTTGTGGTACAACGGGCGCTTGGTATTTTATATAATGCGAAGGCTGAAGAAATACAGTTAATAATGTACGTTACTCCTAAAACTGATCCCGCCTACAACCAACTGCACGAGCGTTATTTAATAGCAGTACGCAAGTCACTTCCCCTGCTGGAAAAAGCACAGGCTTGCGACCCGGACGATGATACGCTTGACCTGATCCATACGCTTTATCAAAATATTGGCGATGATGCCGGCTATAATCGATTTACACAACGAATTCCGGACCTGGCAGCTAAGTGTGTGGATCTATTGGAGGATAAATAGGTACGAAGCCATTTGCTTCGCGTCATTAGGCCATTGGGTAGTGGTTATTGGAAATAGGGCGTCGGGAGATTTAGGACAGCGCAGCGAAATGACCAAAACAATCTTAAATCTCCTTTCACAATTCCCGATCTAAACCCTATCTTTGCCCATGCAAGAAAAAATCCTGATTCTTGACTTCGGTTCGCAGTTCACACAACTCATCGCGCGCCGGGTCAGGGAGCTCAATATCTATTGTGAGATCCACCCCTTCAACCATTTTCCCGAAGTAGACAACAGCGTAAAAGGCATCATTTTGTCAGGCAGCCCTTATTCGGTGCGCCAGGAAGATGCGCCGCGGTTCGATTTCGCCAAATTCCATCAAACGCTCCCTATTCTGGGGGTATGTTACGGTGCACAGAATATTGCGCATTTTAACGGCGGCGAAGTGATGAAATCGAGTACCCGCGAATATGGGCGCGCCAATTTGAATTATATAGAAAAAGGCAATCCGCTGTTCAAGCAAGTACCTGAAGGCTCACAGGTCTGGATGTCGCATGCAGATACCATTGTGAGCATCGGCGAGGATTTTGAAGTTATTGCCAGTACCGATACCGTGAAAGTGGCTGCTTTCCGGATCAAAAATACGCAAACCTACGGGATACAATTCCACCCTGAAGTTACCCATAGCATCGACGGCAAGCAATTGCTCGAAAACTTTTTGGTCGATATCTGCGGCTGCGCGCAGGACTGGACTCCAGATTCATTCATCGAAACTACGGTTGCCGGGCTAAAAGAAAAAATAGGCAATGATAAAGTAGTTTTAGGTTTATCGGGTGGGGTTGATTCGTCTGTTGCGGCGGTATTGCTGCACCATGCCATCGGAAAAAACCTGTATTGCATATTTGTCGATAACGGTCTGCTTCGTAAGGATGAATTTGAATCGGTATTGGATTCCTATAAACACATGGGGCTAAATGTTAAAGGTGTTGATGCAAAGCAACGCTTTTATGATGCGCTGGCAGGATTAACCGACCCCGAGAAAAAGCGTAAGGCCATAGGCAGGGTGTTTATCGAAGTTTTTGACGACGAAGCTCATCATGTACAGGATGTCAAATGGCTGGGCCAGGGCACCATTTACCCGGATGTGATCGAATCTGTGTCGGTTAAAGGACCATCGGCTACCATCAAATCGCACCACAACGTAGGTGGTTTGCCCGACTTTATGAAATTGAAAGTAGTTGAACCGCTAAATACCCTTTTTAAAGACGAAGTTCGCAAAGTTGGCAAGGCTTTGGGGATTGATCCAAATATTTTGGGTCGACATCCTTTTCCGGGTCCCGGACTGGCAATCAGGATATTAGGCGAGGTTACTCCCCAAAAAGTTAAAATATTACAAGAAGCCGATGCAATTTATATCAACAATTTGCGCTCTGCTGGTGTTTACGATAAAGTTTGGCAGGCCGGCACTATTTATTTGCCGGTACAGTCGGTTGGAGTAATGGGCGACGAACGTACTTACGAAAACGTTGTTTGCCTGCGCGCAGTGGAATCACTTGATGGCATGACAGCCGATTGGTGCCATCTGCCTTACGATCTGCTGGCGAAAATTTCCAACGAGATCATTAACAATGTAAAGGGAATTAACCGGGTAGTATATGACATCAGCTCGAAACCACCTGCCACAATTGAGTGGGAATAAGTGGATTCTTTTGGCTTTTTTAGCCCTAACAACGGTAGCCTGTTCGCCAAGGATAAATCCAGGTGTGTCAACTACCCCCAAAGTTGAACAAACCGAGCCAAAAAAACCCTTGGAAGCCGGGCCATTAAAACCCGCTTCACCTACAAAAAGTATAGCATTATTATTGCCGCTCGAATTAGACAACCTTAATTCGGGCGCACAATATAATGCCGCTACCCTTTCGCATGCCGATCTTTCCCTTGATTTTTATCAGGGATTTAAAATGGCCCTGGATACACTTGCTGCAAAAGGTGATAATTTCAAATTACAATTATTTGATACCAGAGACCAGGCCTCGGAAGCACAACAGTTGGCTTATAATGCTTCTATAAGAAGCAGCAATTTGGTTATTGGTCCGGTTTTCCCCGACGACCTTCACGCTTTTGCCGACATTTTATCAGGCCCGCCAAAATTGATCGTTTCACCGCTTTCACCGGCCTCACCGGCTCATATAAAAAACAACAATCTGGTAACTGTAGCTACACCGCTTGAATACCATGCCCGAGAAGTAGCAAAATTTATTGACGAACATTACAAAACAAGAAAGGTATTCATCCTTAAATCGGGATATAGTGAGGATAACGCCTATGCTACGCCGTTTAAAAACGAGTTAGATAGTATATCAAAAAATCGCACAAAAATTATAGCAACCCTTATTCAACATGGGCAGCTTGATGGTTTAGTACCCCAGCTCTCCGCAAATGAAGAAAATATTTTTGTTGCGCCTTCCACCAACCAGGGATTTCTAATGGTAACCTTAAAATCACTTGACTCACTGTCGAAAAAATATAAAGTCACCCTATTCGGTCATCCCAGCTGGAGCAAATTTGCTTACCTTAAGCCAGAATTGCTACAGGATATGAAAACGCATATTACTTCGACAGATAACGCGGATCGCAAATCGACAAGGGTAAAGACGTTTATCCGCGATTATATCCAATTGTATCATACCGATCCGGATTATTACGCAATGATGGGTTTTGATGAAGGGCTCTTTTTCGGCAATCTGCTCAATTCCGGCAAACCAGAAGAACTGGATAAAACAGAATTTAAAGGACTGCTCAACAGGTACCAATTTATCAAAAAAGCGGGGCAAGGCTGGATCAATATCCACGTGTACATGCTGCAATACGAAAACCTCGAACTTAAACGGGTAGAATGAAGGCACTAAACCAGCTTAAAACTTTTCAGCGAATTTTGGGCGATTACCCCGCAGATACCCCCTTGTACAAATTCCTGCCCGGATTTTTCCGTCAGAACAAACAAATGGGCTCAACCGACCGAAAGGTGGCGAGCCGGCTTATCTATAATTATTTCCGGCTGGGAAAGGCCCTTGATAATACGCCGATTGAGGAGCGGCTGGTTGTTGCAGAGTTTTTGTGCAATAGCCAATCTAACTCCTTCCTCCTACATTTCAAGCCCGATTGGGCACTTTGCGCCGGTTTTACTATCGCTGAAAAAATAAAACTGATAAGAATAGCCTATCCTGGCTTTAAACTGGAAGATGTGTTTCCATGGACCGAAAACGTGTCGGAAGGCATTGACAAGGATGCTTTCCTGGAATCATTTTTTGTTCAGCCCGATCTTTTTATCCGTATCCGCAATAATTATGAGACACTGGTAAAAGGTACACTGGCGAAAGAAAACATCACTTTTAAAGATGAGGGCGATAATTGTTTCTCACTTCCCAACGGCACACGACTGGATGTGCTGTTTCCACAACAAAACTGGTTCGAGGTACAGGATCATTCATCGCAACAAACCGCAAAATGGTTCAGGCCCAAAAGCTGGGAAGCATGGTGGGATGCCTGCGCAGCATCGGGCGGTAAATCATTATTGCTGCACGAGCAACAACATGATATAAAATTGGTGGTATCGGATATCCGTGAATCGGTATTGGCCAACCTTGACGAACGTTTCCGCAACGCCGGAATCTTACGTTACCAGAAAAAAACGCTTGATCTTACCCAAAACGTAGATTCGGAACTCCATAACTATAAATTTGACGGCATTATACTTGATGCACCCTGCAGCGGATCAGGTACCTGGGGTCGCACCCCGGAAATGATCAGTCAGTTTCAACCACAAAAGATCAGGTTTTTCCAGCAATTACAACAGAGTATCACCGCCAACGTGGTCAAATACCTAAAACCGGGCAAGCCTTTGATCTATATCACATGCTCAGCGTTTAAAGAGGAGAACGAAGATGCCGTTAAATTTATGGTGAAAGAAATGGGATTGAAGCTCGAAGAACAAAGTGTATTAAAGGGCTACGAACATAAGGCGGATACGATGTTTGTTGCGAGGCTGGTTAAAAGTTGAAGATTATCCAATTTGGAAATTTGAAGATTTAACTAAAATATTCATTGCAACTGAACTACGCTTAAAGGGTAGCCCCTACGGGGCAAAAACATCTTTTTCCGATTTTGGCTACAAAGGGGTAGCCCCTACGGGGCA
>CAIPPO010000150.1 GCA_903866915.1 uncultured Mucilaginibacter sp.
AAGATAAAATTCAAAATCCTGTTTATTTATCAAGAAATCCTGAAAATCGTGTTCAAAAAAAAGATTTACGAAGTTTTTAAAACTTCATAAATCTGCTATCGGGCTGATTTTGGTAATGACGTTAGGGGCCTTTTCGGCAAATTAAAAACATCTCCCCTGAAGCGGATTTGGGTGATGCGATAAGTTTGCAGTATTACCTGTAATTTTTTCTATCCCATTTATGGAATAACCAATCTTCCTGCATCCTACAGGAAAATCAACATTCCATGAAACAATTTAACCTTTTCCTTTTTTCGGTTTGCGTGCTGATGGTACTGCAAATGCCGGCCCGTGCGCAATCGCCACAACTTACTGTAGACGGTAAACCAAATAACGGCGTGCAATTGCAGCAACTGAAGATCGATGTAACGGTATACGGCAATATTAGTCGCACAACCTGGCAAATGACCTTTTACAATTCAACGTCGCGCATATTAGAAGGTAACCTTGAATTTCCGTTGAAGGACGGAATAAGTGTTACCCGGTATGCGCTTGATATCAATGGCCATATGCGCGAAGCTGTGCCTGTCGACAGGGGAAAAGGCTCGGTAGTTTTTGAATCAGTAGAACGCCGACGCATAGACCCCGGTTTGCTCGAAAAGGTTAGCGGAAACAGCTTTCGCACCCGGATCTATCCCATCAATCCGCATAGTACCCGTACCGTGATCATCGGCTACGAAGAGGAAATACCCCTGGCCGACAATGGTAACCTAAAATATACACTGCCTTTAAACGTTAAGGACTCCGTACAAAATTTTGCCTTAAGTGTATCAGTTATTCAAAGCGCAGTGGCCCCCGTGATTGACTCTACCAATAATGATAATTTACAGTTCAATAACCATCAGCATATTTATTTTGCTTCTATTGAAAAGCGGAACTATTTAGCAAACCATCCGCTATCATTCATCATTCCCAAACCCATAGATGCCAGCGAAGTAATGGCGGAGCAGTTTGGCAATAAATACTACTTTTTTGTCAATACCAACTTGCGATCGCAAACCATCAATAAACCATTACCGCATAAGATCGGTTTGTTATGGGATGTTTCTCTAAGCGGCTCCAACAGGGATACCAAAAAGGAATTTGCCTTGCTTGATGCCTATTTTAAAAGGATCGGTAATGCGGAGATCAACCTGGTTGAATTTAGCAATGCGATCCGGGAAAATAAAAGGTTCAACATCAGCAACGGCGATTGGTCGGCCCTAAAAACAGAAATAGGGAATGCCATTTATGATGGTGCCACTGATTTTGGCAATCTTAACCTGTCGCAATATGATGAAGATGAATTTTTGCTGCTAAGCGATGGACATCAAACCTTTGGTGAAAAAGGTATCAGTGTTGGAAGTAAACCGGTATACAGTATCAATTCATCGGCATCGGCAGATTATAGCAACCTGAAATGGATCAGCCTTAAAACCGGCGGCGAATTGGTCGACCTGGTCAAATTCGATAACGAAAAAGCGCTTACTACTTTGACAACCCAACCCTTGCGTTTCCTTGGTATTAAAAATGGTGCAGGTATCGAAGAAAGCTATCCTACATTACAGGTTGCAGTAGGTAATACTTTTTCAATTGCGGGGATAAGCCGCGAACCAGCGCAGAACTTAGTTTTGGAGTTTGGCTATGGAGGAAAAGTTAGTTATGAAAAAGTGATCCCGATCGATGCAGAGCAAAGCGCAATCGACCATATTGATGTGGCCAGGTTGTGGGCGCAAAAAAAGATTGATGAACTTGATATCAACTACGAGGCCAACCGGCAGGACATTGAGTCGCTGGGGAAACGTTTTGGCATCATTACGCGCAATACCTCGCTTATCGTACTGGAGTCGGTAAATGACTATATCAAATACGATATCGAACCTCCGGCTGAATTACGTGGTGAATTTGATGCTATGATGAAGCAAAGGGGGAATACCCAGCGGCAAACCCGGGATAATTTGAGCACTTCTGAAAATATGATGAAAGAACTAACCAAGTGGTGGAACAAAGATACCACCGAAGTTGAGCGTCTTAAACCAACACCTCACCATCGAATCAGAACTAATCCTGTAGTTCATCATACCCCAACTTCAAGTCAGAATTATAGGCAGAATGAAGTTCAAATAGTTAGCAGGCCAAATGGGCCGCTGCAAACAATAAGAGGCAGGGTTATTGGAAATGATGATGGGAGTCCGATTGTTGGCGCAACTATCAAGGTAAAAGGAACAAGTACCGGCACTTTAAGTGACGTTGATGGCAATTTTATTATTCATGCGCAGCATGGAGCTGTGCTGGTAGTTTCTTATATCGGTTTTGCTCCCAGGCAGGTAGCGGTAAATAGCAATACAATTGGAAATATTGGATTAAATGTAACAAGTTCACAGTTGAATGAGGTAGTTGTTGTAGGGTATGGGACCCGCTCAAGGAGAGCTTTAACAGGTTCAGTGTCCGGGTTTGAGTCTTATAATATTACAAATGACAATACGGATACTGCTCAGCCCACGGTATCTTCAAAAGATGATATTACTGAAAAAACTTTATTAAAAGACTTGCCGGGCAACAATCCCAACGTTGGCCAAATATTGGCGGGTAAAGCGGCAGGATTGTCTGTAGTGACAGAAGCGCAACCGGTAGCAATTCGGGGTATTTCCAATTTTGGTAGCCAAAATCCATTGTACGTGGTTGATGGTGTCCTGCAGAACAGCATATCGAATATTAACCCCAATGATATTGCAACAATAAATGTATTGAAAGATGCTGCAGCCACAGCTATTTATGGCTCAAATGGTGCAAATGGTGTGGTTATTATAACTACCCAAAATGCCAGTCCTAAAGCCCCAAAAGTTGACACAAGTTTGTTCGCTAAAAAGGCAAAAGGCAATAGCGAAATCAACCTGGTTTATCAGGCGGCACTAACCAATTATATGAAGGAGATATTGAAAACGGATAAAGCCGGTCAGTACCAGAAATACCTCGAGCTGCGCCAGGCACTCTACAATAACCCGGTATATTATTTTGATGTTGCTGATCATTTCCTGAAGGCGGGAAATAAAGAGCAGGGGCTGCGCATACTGAGCAATTTGGCTGAGCTTGATCTGGGAAGCTATGAGCTCTACAAGATGTTAGGCTACAAATTGAAGCAGATCGGAGATTTTAAAGATGAATTATTTGTTTTCAAAAAACTAACCATCATGAGGCCGCTCGACCCCCAAAGCTGGCGCGACTACGGCCTGGCGCTGGAAGATTGTGGCGAACATCAGCGGGCCCTGGACGTGCTTTACGGGGCTATGACCAGAAGTTATACCGATGATGCCGAAGATTTGTATGATGGTATTCAGGAGATATTTTTACCGGAGATCAACTGCATTATTGCAAAAAATAAGGTTAAACTCAATCTTTCCAGGGTATCAAAAGCGGTTATTAAACCTATCCCGGTAGATGTGCGAATCGTAATGGATTGGAACATGAACAATACTGATATTGATTTGTGGGTGACTGACCCCAATGGCGAGAAATGCTATTTTTCGCATACTAATACTGTGATCGGTGGTAGAATCTCACACGATATGACCCAAGGTTTTGGTCCGGAGCAATTCATGTTGAAAAATGCCATGCCGGGCACCTATAAGATCGAGATTAATTATTACGGCGACCGCCAGGCTAGCCTGGCCGGCCCGACTACCATTATGGCCGAACTATATACCCATTACGGCACGCCGCAAGAAAAAAAAGAGATCATCGTGCTCCAAATGAAGAAAACCGATGACGGCGCTGTTTATGTCGGCGATCTGGATTTTAAACCCCAGTTGATCACTAAAAATTAGAGTAACATGCTCCGTGTCAGGCTAACAAAGTTTTTAAAACTTCGTTAGCCTGACACGGATCTACCTGCCTTCTTACTCTATTTTAGGGATTTCAGATTCAACGGTATTAAATTTCCAACCCGATTTATCCCCACCTCTCTCACTTCACCTCAATCACCTTAGATCTCGCCGATATCCCATTCTCATTAAAAGCCTCGATCTGGAAATAATAGGGCAGACCTTTTTCCATGCCGTTGAAGAAGTATTCGTTTTTGCCATACACCATAATGTTGCTGTATAGTTTATCGGGTGCTATCCCGGTATAAATGGTATAACCAATGGCATTGTCAACCGGCGACCACCTGATCCAGGAGTTGCGGCGCTCGGCATCACCCCGTAAAACTATAAAGTCTTTAACGGTATCTGGTTTAGCCCCTGCACCCTTACCAAATGCCCTGAAACCCGATAAGGCAAATTTGCCGGTCGGCATGTGTATGTTGACTATCTTCAGGTACCGGGTTTTGATGGGTTTGCTTAGCTCGATATAATCGTGCGGTACGTCAGTTTTGTTTTTACTCTTATCTACCAATACCTTCCAATTTTTACCATCAACCGAGGCGTAGATCACATATTGGGTATATACACCCTGCGATTTACCCATAAATTCTGCATCCTGGTCGGCGTAGTTAACCTGAATAGCGTTGACCGTACTGATCTCGCCGAGATCACTTTTTAACCATTCGCCCTTTTTAGCGGTTTTAGCGCTCCAATAGGTCTTGATGTCTTCATCAACGGCATTATTGGCATGATAGCCACCCAGAGTGGAGGAAACCTCTACAGGCTTTTGATAATTTAAGATCATCCAGCCGGTGAAATTACCCTGGATATGGTCTTCTTTGCTATTAGGCAGGTATTGAGGAAAATCGCCATAGGCAGTATTGCAATACAGAATGCCATCCTTATCAAAACCAGCCGGCCAGAAACCAATGCGACGTTCGAAGTTGTTTTTCACGTTGACCACCATGGTAGAGATATGCCAGTAGTTACCAAACTTATCCTCCCAGGTAGCACCATGACCTGCGCCTTTGGCAAAGCCGCCCGGTTTGTAGGAGAATGGATTATGTGGCTGGTAGGTAAATGGCCCCAGTGGTTTATCGCCAACCAATACCCCATCGGCATAGCCTCGCCCTTCGGTACCCGATCCTCCAAACTGCAGGTAGTATTTACCATTATATTTGTTCATCCACGATCCTTCCATAAAGCCACCAAGGAAGACGTTATCGTTATTTTCGCCAAATCGTTCCCAGCCATGTTCGTCGTAATTTAAATGCGCTGTTTCTACTTTAGGACCGATGGGTTCAAAGGTGTTCGGGTCTATTTCCTGTCCGTAAAGTGGTAAAGTATTGCTTGAACCATGGTAGATATAAATGCGCCCATCATCATCTCTGAACATCCCCGGATCCCAGGCACCTACTTTAAAATAGTCTTTAGCCGGCTTCCATACGTTTTGAACCGGATCGGTACTCATCCATAAAGTGAAATCTTTATTATAGGTAGAACCGATAACCAAAAGGGTGTCACCCTTGACCAAAGTGGCCGGGGCGCATAGATTATCGCCCTGGTTTTCATTATAAGGCCGAAGGAAGCTGCGGTAATTAAAAGTCCAGTGCAACATATCGTCGCTGTACCAGTAGCCCCATTGGTTGGTCGAGAAAATATAATATTTGCCTTTAAAAAGGGTTACCGTTGGGTCGGCAGTTGCGCGATGTTTGCCCCATTTTGAAAAATCCTTGAATGGTGTATATCCGTAATCAATATTAAGTGGGTTGCAATAGGTGAGCCGTTTAGTTTGTGCTTTACCGTTATTGGCTACGATAAAAAAACTGAGCAATATTAAAAGTCTGAAAAATCTCATATCGGTTATGTAATGATATGCTAAGATAAATACTTTGATTTTAGTGGCAATAAACAAGTTTTTCGCGCCAACTTATACATTAATTTATATTTAGGACAAATGGGCTTAACGCGACTTCGTTACCTTAGCACTTTCCTAATACATAACAATGAAATTTAAACTACCCTGCCTTTTTTTATTTGCAATACTTGCTACTGTGAGGGTATCTGCCCAAAAAAAGGTGTCGATATTAGAAGTTCCCGGCATTAAAGAATACTGTAAAATTGATAGTACCGGCAGATCGGTTTTGGCAAGCGGAAGATATGTTACACCAGCGGGGCAGTTTCTTCGCATAACCCATGATCCTTTTGGTTTAGCAATATCGCCTGATGGGAAAAAAGCGGTAACATTGCATAATGGCGTGGTTACTTTGATCGACCTGGCTGCGTTGACCGCTACCCGTATTCCTCCTTACAAGCAATTAAAACCTGCACCTTTCTATAATGGTTCGTTTCTTGGGGTAGCTTTTGCGGCTAATTCAAAAACGGTTTACCTGAGTGGGGGTGATGACGGTTCTGTCATTGTTTTTGATACTGAAAAGCTGCAAAAACTTGACTCGTTATCTTTAAATGGCACCGTAAATGGCCAAAAATTTGAAGATAGTTTCACTTCGGACCTGGTGTTGAATGAAAAAAATAACGAGCTGCTGGTGCTGGATCGCGGCAATTTCCGGATGGTACGTATCGATCTGGGCTCTTCAAAAATTACCGCTTCTATACCTGTTGGACGGCAACCATTCGGGCTATCATTAAGTCCTGATCATCAAACTGCATTCGTTGCAAATGTGGGCATGTATTCCTACCCGCTCATTAAAGGCACGACTCCGAATAATGTCGATTCGATCATGATCACGCATCATCCATATGGCGACAATACCCCCGAATCAATTAATGGCACCGTAGTGGAAGGAAGAACCATCCCCGGAGTAGGCAGTCCTTCGTCACCGGAAGCTATGAGTGTTTTTACGATCGACTTGTCTACTAACCAGGTGGTTGACCGTTTCAAGACCGGGCACCAGATAGGGCAAATGATAGAAGGCGCCGAAGTTGTTGGCGGTGCAAGTCCGAATTCAATCGCCGTCGGCAATGAATATGCCTATGTTACCAATGCAACCAATGATAATATTACAATAATCGACTATAAAAATCACCGCCTGCTGGGCGATATACCTATTAAGGTAAGCCCCCTGATCGATCATTACCGGGGTTTATTGCCTTTTGGTATTACATTGAGCAAGGACGAAAAAACGCTCTATGTTGCTTTGCTCGGATTTAATAGCGTAGCAGTTATAGATGTTCCAAGCCGTAAAACTATTGGTTTGATACCTACCGGCTGGGGGCCGTCGCGTGTCAGAATGTCTGCTGATGAAAAAGAATTATATATAACCTCCTGCCGTGGTTTGGGTGCTGGTCCAAATGGAGGTAAGGGTTTTGTTGCTCCTCCGCAGGGGACTTACATCGGCGATATCCAATTAGGCTTATTTCAGAAGTTGAACACACCTGATGCTGGTCAGCTGGTCACTTATACCCGGCAGGTATTAGCAAATACTTTCAACAAAAAATCAGTTTTAGCGGATTCAAAAAATCCCTTACCTGCTTTGCCGGGCATTACTAAAACACCTATCAGGTATATTGTTTATATCACCAAAGAGAACCGTACTTATGACGAAGTTCTTGGCCAACTAAAGAACGCTAAAGGCGATAGCACTTTGGCCCGTTTCGGCGTACATTGTGAGTACACTTTGCCTGATGCGTTGAGGGTGCAATATCATAATATGAATGTATCGCCGAACCATATCAAAGCTGCACAGCAATTCGCATTTTCTGATAATTACTATTGTGACAGTGATGCATCCATTCATGGACACCACTGGATGCTTGGCGTTATACCGAACGAGTGGGTGGAAGCAAATTCAAACGTCAGCAAAACGGCTAAGTTTTTTTCAGCGGCACCAGGACGCAGGTTCCCGGGCTCGACAGGTAGTATGGACCCCGAAGATTATGCTGAAAGGGGTGGTTTATGGGAAGCACTTGACCGCCAGCATATTGAATTTTACAATTTCGGCGAGGCGAACGAGACCGCACATAATCGTGAAGAATGGGCCGATACCGCTACGGGCTCTGGCCACGTAGTGATGGTGCCGATGCAAAAAGCTCTTTTCAACCGTACCAGTCATAATTATGCTGGTTTTAATACCAATATCCCCGATCAGTTCAGGATGGACCAGTTTGAAGGCGAGTTTACTAAGATGTGGATCAAAGGCAAACAAAAAATGCCTTCATTGATCACAATGCAGGTGCCTAACGACCATACCGCTGATATCCGACCGCAGGATGGTTATGTGATGCGCCAATCATTTATGGCTGATAACGATTTAGCTGTTGGCAGGATATTGCATTTTCTTTCCCGCACTAAATACTGGAAGAACATGCTGGTGATAATTACCGAAGATGACCCTCAGGGTGGTGTTGATCATATAGATGCCCACCGGTCAATATTAATGCTTGCAGGGCCTTATGTTAAACATGGCTACGTTAGCCATACCCATGCAAATTTTGGTGCTGTTTTGAAGACGATCTATAATATTCTTGGCGTCAATTATGTAAACCAGTATGATGCTACCGGCAGTTTGCTGCAAGACTTTTTTACCTCAAAACCCGACTTCAAGCCTTACACTTTTGTAAAAAGCGATGTTAGGGTGTTTGATCCGCAACAAGCTATGAAACGGTACAACAAGACCATCGATTGGCGAAAAATTGAAAAAGGACCTGATATGGACGACGAGGATAATGAGCGAAAGGAACATTATCGTCTCCACAAAAAATCTTCCTAACAGCCCTCAGACTGACAAAGACTTTTCGATCTCGATTGCAAAATCGAGATCTTTTTGTGTAACGCCACCTGCATCATGGGTGCTGAGTCTGAGCGTCACTTTGTTGTATACGCCCGACCAGTCGGGGTGGTGGTTCAGCTTTTCGGCAATAAATGCGGCTTTCGTCAGCAGCAGGACGGCATCGACAAAAGTTGGCAAAACAAAATTCTTTACGATTACGCCTTCTTTATATGCCCATCCATTCAAATCCTGCAATTGTGTCCCTATTTCCTGTTCGCTTAGTTTTTTCATGATATCTAAATTTAGGTGTATTTCTAACAACGCTACAAATATTTACGATGAAAACAGCACTCATTGGCATATTGTTCTAAATTTATGCGGCAGAATTAGTTCCGCTGTAAATCCTGATGAAGAAATACTTTTTCCTCCTCTTATTTTGCTGTTCTTGTTTAGCAAAAAGCTATGCTCAAAACAATGATTTTGCAGTTCGGGGTTTCCACCTCGATCTGCGTATCCAGGTAATGCCCATGCCTGCGCTAAAAAGCTTCGCGAAAAAGCTAAGTGAGAACGGTATCAATACGCTTATCATGGAATGGGAGGGAACCTATCCTTTTGAAAAGCATCCGTTGATTCCAAACCGGTATGCCTATACAAAAGCCGAGATCGTTGGTTTTATTAAATATTGCAATACTTTAGGTATTGATGTGATACCCTTGCAGCAAAGTTTTGGCCACGTTGAGTACATTTTGCGCAACTCTAAATATAAAGATCTGCGGGAAGATCAAAAGGACTACTCGCAAGTTTGCCCTTTACAAATCACCCAGGACAGCCTATTATTCAGTGATCTGTACAAGGAACTTGCTTCAGCACATACCTCTAAATATATCCATATCGGCGGCGATGAAACTTACCTGCTGGGTCACGACGAACGTTGTCGCAAGCGGGTTGCTGAAGTGGGTAAATCCCGCTTGTATATCGATTATATAAGGATGCTTTGCAATATTGTGATCAGGCTGGGTAAGCAACCGGTAATGTGGGCAGATATCGCACTAAAATATCCTGAAGCTATCAGCCTATTACCAAAAGGTACTATCCTGGTCGACTGGAATTACGGATGGGATATGGACAATTTTGGCGAACATAAAAAGTTGGTCGAAAGTGGTTTGGAGATATGGGGAGCACCTGCTATCAGGTCGTACCCCGATAATTATTTCCTGACCATGTGGGATAAACACTTTAAAAATATCAGTGAGTTTGTGCCAGCATGCAGGCAATTGGGTTATAAGGGTATGGTGATGACCTCGTGGTCGACATCAGGGGGCTATTCTGCCGTAATGGAGACCGAAGATAATATACTCGATTTGTATGCCATTCGTCATGTCTATCCCATAAGTGGTTTCAATATGCTGCTGGCAGCCTATACTGAAAGTTTGAAAAGTGCAAAGCCGATAGCTATTGACACTTTCGTTACCAATTATGCCAAAAGTCAATATGGCTTTAATCAAGAGCAGGCGCTACAGTTTTGGAAGGCTTTAACAACTACTCCCTTGCAGGTAGTTCAGGGTAAAGTGAGTACAGACGGTCAGCTTGCTGTTGCACATCTACTGGACAGCGCCACCCTGGCAATGACTATCCTGAACAAATTGAAGCCTGTTGCAAATATCATGGAATTTGAACATTACCGCTTGATGAATGCAATTAGGGTTAATTATTTGACTTACGAAAAAATAGAAGCTGAGATAAATTCACCGGATTTTTTTCAAGCTAAAATTTCGGATATTCTGGTGCGTTTAAAAGTTTTGATGAATAAACAGGCGTTGGTGGATGAAAAGTTTAACTACTTAAACGCCGCCTTTCTTTACCCTGGTCAGCTTGCTGAAGAGCAAAACCTGCGGGATAGCAAGAGTCACTTATTATTTAACAGGCTATCCCGTAAAAAATAGGCTATGCGTACCAGGATCATCAACGGAAAGGTTATTGTTGCGGATAGCATTATCGATAACAGTTCGATATTGATCGAAAACGGGAAGATATTGGCTATTGAACAGGGAAATATAGCTACTGCCGCTACTGTAATCATAGATGCAGAAGGGCATTATGTTAGTCCGGGTTTTGTCGATATCCATGTGCACGGTGGTGGCGGGCACGATTTTATGGATAATACAGTTAATGGATTTCTTCGGATTGGCGAAATACATGCTCGTCATGGAACCACGTCGATGTTTCCTACTACGTTGAGCTGCGAGCAATCAGACCTGCTTCAAACCCTAAGTATTTACGAAGATGCAGCGCAATTAAATTACCTCGGTGCTCAATTTATGGGCATCCACCTCGAGGGGCCTTATTTTGCAATGAGTCAGCGGGGCGCCCAGGATTCTCGATATATCCGCAACCCCGACCCTGTTGAATATGAAGAAGTCTTATCCCGGTCGAATTTTATCAAAAGATGGAGTGCAGCACCCGAATTGCACGGAGCGATTGAATTTGGCAAATATTTGTCAGCTCAGGGTGTATTACCAGCTATTGCTCATACAGATGCAATTTATGAGCAAGTCGTTGAGGCTTATCAGGCAGGTTATACACTAGCCACACATTTTTATTCGGCCATGTCGGGCGTTACCCGTCGGAATGCATTTCGCTATGCCGGAGTAATAGAAAGTGCCTATCTGATAGATGATATGGATGTAGAAATTATAGCGGATGGAAAGCATTTGCCGGCACCGCTTCTGAAACTGGTTTATAAGATCAAGGGTCCCCAGCATATTGCCCTAATCACCGATGCTATGCGTGGAGCTGGAATGCCACCTGGCGAAAGCATTTTAGGTGGATTGAAAAACGGCACTAAAGTAATCGTAGAAGATGGGGTTGCGAAAATGCCCGACCGGACAGCCTTTGCAGGTAGTGTTGCAACTTTTGACCAATTGATACGCAACATGATCAATCTGGCAGATGTGCCATTAGTGGAAGCAATAAGGATGGCGAGTGAGACACCGGCCCGCATTATGAAGATTAGTGATCGCAAGGGAACAATTGCTCCAGGCAAAGACGCCGATTTTGTGATTTTCGATGAGGATATTAATGTATTAAAAACCATTATTGGTGGGAAAGTTGTTTATGAAGGAATTTGAGCGGGATAGACTAAAAGTAAAGGTTTTGGATACCCGGTTAGCATTGGGCCAGGCTGCAGCAGAAATCGTTGCGGACAAAATCCGGAAGTTGATGATTGACAAAGCCGTCGTCAATATCATATTTGCTGCTGCACCGTCGCAAAATGAGTTCCTCGCATTTTTAGTTAAGCAGCAAGAAATAGATTGGAACTGCGTTAATGCTTTTCATATGGACGAATACATTGGCTTACCGGAAAATGCACCCCAACGGTTTGGCAGATTTCTTAAAGAAAGTTTGTTCGACAAGCTGGAATTTCGATCAGTAAATTATATTGATGGTAATGCAGTTAATGCAGAAGATACATGTGAATGTTATGCTCAACTTTTAGCTCAATACCCGCCTGATATTGTTTGTATGGGTATAGGAGAGAATGGCCATATTGCATTCAATGATCCTCATGTTGCTGATTTTAATGATCCTAAAATTGTTAAAGTTGTCGATCTTGATCTCGTATGCCGGCAACAACAGGTTAACGATGGCTGTTTTTCAACCCTTAGCGATGTGCCTGCACATGCTATTACTTTGACGATCCCGAAACTGTTGGCGGCGCAAGCAATTTATTGTATGGTGCCGGGAAAATCCAAGGCGGATGCTATAGCAGCAATGTTGAGCGGTAAAATTGACGAATTATGTCCGGCTAGTTTTTTGAGAACTCATTCCAATGCGATATTATTCCTTGACAGGGATAGCTTTTCTTACTAAAACTATAAATTTGATTATAAATTATTCCCATTATATGTCGACAGATCATCATTCATTCAACAAAGGCTTAAGCCGCAGGAAATTTATTCAAAATACCGCTATTGCGGCAGGTGCCGGTGTTATGCTGGCGAAACCATTAATTGGTCAAACTGCCAATTTCATCAAACCTGCTGAGCCATATACAGTAAAGCAGATTATGGATCTGTTTATTAAAAGTGTACCCGGTGGCGTAAAAGCTGAAACAGTTGACACCTTAAAGTCTGGTAGTCCCGATACCGTTGTTACTGGTATCGTTACAACGATGTTTGCTACCATAGATATCATCAGAAAAGCAATTAAACTTGGTGCTAACTTTATAATAGCACATGAACCAACGTTCTACAATCACCCGGATGATACTGCATGGTTGAAAGATGATGCTGTTTATCAATATAAAGCTGCTTTACTGAAAGAGCATAATATAGTTGTTTGGCGCAATCATGATTACGTTCACACCCTTAAACCGGATGCTGTAACAATAGCTGTATTAAAGCAGCTCGAATGGCTGGATTATGCAGATAAAGATTACCCTAACCTGCTTAATTTCGCAAGTATATCTCTTCGCGAATTGGTATACCACGCTAAGCAAAAATTGGATATTAAACAGCTGCGCTATATCGGTGATCTCAATGAAACTTGCCGTCGGATAGTTGTTTTGCCGGGTGCAGTTGGCGTAAAGACCCATATTGAAACAATAGAAAAATATAAACCTAATGCCATTTTCTGCGGCGAGGTCTCAGAATGGGAAACTGCTGAATATGTTCGGGATGCCCGTGCGAAAGGCGACAACATTGCCCTGATCGTTTTGGGACATATCGCCAGTGAGGAGCCGGGTTCGGAATTCATGCTGGAATGGTTGAACAAGAATGTACCGGGCATAAAGGCGCACCATATTTCGCCA
Source organism: uncultured Mucilaginibacter sp. (assembly GCA_903866915.1). Taxonomy (GTDB): domain Bacteria; phylum Bacteroidota; class Bacteroidia; order Sphingobacteriales; family Sphingobacteriaceae; genus Mucilaginibacter. Next base: position 13,419 of record CAIPPO010000150.1, read on the forward strand.
GGGAATTCACTCTCATTTATTTGATGAAAATTAGTTATCGCGAAGCGACGATCGGTGATAGATGTAGAAACCATTTATCGCCGGCAAGGAATTGGAAAGCAACTGGTCAGGATTTTGGCAGCGTGGTTTATAGCGCAAAGCGCTCAACGGGTAATTGTAGATCCCGGTAACGAAATAGCCCGGAAATTTTATTCAAGCCTTGGAGCAGCAAACCTTGATGAACATTGGATGTTTTGGAATAATATCGATCAAATGTTGCTGTAATGTTTTTGATTGGTTTACTCACTGGTAAATTGCCCTCAAAAGAGAGGAATGTTCATTGTTTTCTTCATAAATAATTAGCGATTTAGCGTCGTTTTTCCGATAATTGCACTCCTGTTACACCATACAGGCGGTTAGCATTCAACCAATTGCAGCCAGTTAAATTTATTGATCAAATCATGCCCGTATTACCACGCCATATAGAAATAATGGATACAACGCTAAGGGATGGCGAACAAACCAGCGGTGTATCATTTTCTGCTTCTGAAAAATTGACCATAGCCCAGCTTTTGCTGACCGAAGTAAAAGTTGACAGGATTGAGATTGCATCGGCCAGGGTGTCAGAAGGGGAGTTTCAGGCGGTTAAAAAGATTACCGAATGGGCCAATTTGAATGGCTTTATTGATAAAGTAGAAGTGCTGACCTTTGTTGACGGTAAAACCTCGGTCGACTGGATGGTACAGGCGGGTGCCAAAGTGATGAACCTGCTGACCAAGGGTTCAATGAATCATTTAACTTATCAGTTAAAGAAAACACCGGAGCAGCATTTTAAAGAAGTAGCCGAAGTGATTGCTTATGCGGCTGAAAATGGTATAGCTTGTAATGTGTACCTTGAGGACTGGAGCAATGGTATGCGCAATTCTCCGGAATATGTATACCAATACCTCGATTTTTTAGTAACACAGCCTATCAAACGCATTTTGCTTCCTGATACGCTCGGCGTACTTATCCCATCGGAAGTAAAAGAATACCTGACGCCTATAATTCAAAAATACCCGGGCATCCATTTCGATTTCCATGCCCATAACGATTATGACCTGAGTATAGCCAACGTGCTGGAAGGTGTATTGGCCGGTGTTAAAGGCTTACACCTTACCATCAATGGCATGGGCGAACGTGCAGGAAATGCGCCTTTGGCCAGTACCATTGCGGTATTGAACGACTATGTAAAAGACGTGCATACCTCGGTGGATGAAAAATCGCTGTATACCGTGAGTAAATTGGTGGAAACTTTTTCTGGTTTCCGTATTCCGGTAAATAAGCCGGTGGTAGGGGAGAACGTGTTTACTCAAACCGCGGGTATACATGCCGATGGCGACAAGAAAAACAACCTCTATTTCAACGACCTGATGCCTGAGCGTTTTGGCCGTACCCGTAAATATGCTTTGGGCAAAACCAGCGGTAAAGCCAATATCGAAAATAACCTGCAGCAGTTGGGGATCAGACTTTCGGATGCCGACCTGAAAAAAGTGACCGAAAAAATCATTGAACTGGGCGACCGTAAAGAGGTGGTAACCCAAAGCGATCTGCCATACATCATTTCGGATGTGCTGGACAGTAGCGCTATCGAAGAAAAGGTGCATATCGAAAACTATGTATTGACCCACTCCAAGAACTTGCGTCCTTCGGTTACCCTGCATATCAATGTTAACGGCGAGCGGTTTGAAGAGCATGCACAGGGTGATGGCCAGTACGATGCTTTCATGAATGCCCTGAAAGTTATCTACCAGAAAAAGAAACTCATCCTGCCGGTACTTACCGACTATGCGGTGCGTATCCCACCCGGCGGTAAGTCGGATGCTTTATGCGAGACCATTATCACCTGGGAGTACAATAACCGCGAATTTAAAACCCGCGGACTCGATAGTGACCAAACCGTTTCGGCTATTAAGGCTACCCAGAAGATGCTCAACCTCATCTGATCTTCGTCATTTCACCTATTTATTGGATAGTTTGGCACGGCCCGGAAATTGGGCTGTTTTTGGCATATTCTACAGGTTTGCCATTATGGCAGTATTTTGGCAGTCTTTTTTCGACTGGTTTTTCTGTCATAATGGCGTATTGCCCCAAATATGCCAAAATGACAAATTTTTATTTTTGTAGTAGTTTTGCGGCCAAATGTTGTCTTTAACAACTCATAATTGGCAAAATAGAGTCAAAAAATACCTTTACAACAAAAAAATCGCTTGAAAATCATTGTTTCAACGCCTTTTTTTGATTTTAGACCCTAATATTTCAGAAAATGAGCCGGATTGACAGAGAAATTGTTGATTTTTTTTGAAAAACATTTTTTTCTCTTTTTTTGCCATTTTTTTTTAGTGCTGAAAACCTGTCATTCAAAAAATTTTAGTTTTATGAATTTTTTAAAACTAAATTCTTATTTCGGGTAATTTCCCTTTTTCAGCATTTTTTCAGGAGATAACATTTTTGCTTTATGGCATGTTTTTAGCAATAAGGTGTTCCAGAGACACTGTGCTGCAACCTGTAAAAAGAGTCCCCTCAGTGCCCATCGTATTAATGGTTTATTATATTATTTAACATCAAAACAAAATGATCACTGTATTAGAAATCGCTCTTTTGGTTGCAATCATCATTGTACCTTTAGTTCCTGCAAAAAGCGCTCGCGTAAAATAATTGATCCAATAGAATTCAATTATCATAAAAGCCTTCGGATTCGATCCGGAGGCTTTTTTCATTTAGCCTGACCCCATCTTTCTCCCGCTCTCGTTTTTCAGTAAAAGGTTTCGCGCAGGGCCAGGACGTGTTTTGATTGATAAGCAAACGCGACTTATTTGTATAAAAACTGTTCATGAAAACACCCGTTCTGCACCTGTTTCTATCCGAAAACAGCCTGTACGAGAGGCATTTATGGCCTGAAAATGAGGGTAAAGTATCCGGTCATTTTAGCGCATTTTTGTATATGCCTGAAACCCTTTAGTTTAAGTGTTCAATTTGGTATGCCTTATCGGAAATTGGAAATGATTGAAAATCAATAACTTATTGCTGTGTTTTGTTCAAAATTTCCGGTCAGCCTAACCCTGGTTGACCAAAGTGCTGTATCACAGCTGTTTAGTTAGATTTATCGCCGCAGCTTTTTCCACCTCGCTAAATGGTTGATTATCAGTATACATTATCGGATTTCGTTGATTTTCCGGTGTTCAATTTCCGGTGGTGTTCACTAAATTTGTTTATTTACTGTAAATGAGCAGTTTACAGAAAACTTAACGGGAAATGTTGTACAATTATAAGTGCCTGAGAAAATTAGCTAATGCTAATCTTTAATTGTGGATGAAATAGCACCGGCCGGATTAACAAAAGACATTGGATCAGGGGTAGATTTCGCGGGGGGGCAGGGCTTTTATCGTGACCCCAACCTCCTCCTTCCCCTGTAAAACAGGGGAAGGTATTGCACAGGGCTAATGCTTTTATAGTGACCCCAACCTCCTCCTTCCCCTGTAAAACAGGGGAAGGTATCGCGCGGGGCTTAGCTTTAATCGTGACCCCAACCTCCTCCTTCCTCTGTAAAACAGGGGAAGGTATCCCACAGGGCCCAGGCTTTTTGTGCGACCGTAACCTGTTTCTTCGAACCACTATGCCGGTAGTAACAGACTACAGCTATACTCGCCGGTAGTTATAAACTATGCACAGCGCTGGGGGGAATTCATATCGTTCGCTATTAGCTCGACAATAAAAAATAGAACACACTGCAAGGAAGTTCATAAAAATACGACTAAGCCTTAAAATAAGGATTGAACTATCAATTCTCTAGAGAAGCGGATGGTCAAAAAAATTTAAACGAATGAGTAGTAAAATGATAATAGAGAGAATTGTAAATAAAGAAAGCATTGCGGTTTGCGCCCCAGTATTAATAGATGCTTACAATAACGAGCCATGGAATGACAGATGGGACATGGTAACGGCAATCGCATTGCTAAACTATTCGTTTGATACGCCTGGGTTTATGGGTTGGATGGCGAGTTTAAATAATAAGGTAGTTGGAGCTTGCGTAGGAAATATTGAGCCTTATTATACGGGACAAGTGTTTTTTTTAAAACAAATGTTTGTTAGCGTCGGGTTACAAAAAAGCGGAATCGGGCGGCAAATTCTGGAAATTATGAAAGACGACATTGCAGTTATAGGTGTCACTACTGCCATACTTTTTACCGGTAAGGCAATTCTGGATTTCTATACGAAAGCCGGCTTCATTGAAATGGAAGGAATGCGTATGATGATCTATGGGTAATTGATTAATTGAGTCGTTATTAACTACCGATAGCGGGGGGTAGGGAGGTATCGCACGGGGCCCAGGCATTTTTCGTGACCCCAACCTCCTCCTTCCCCTGTAAAACAGGGGAAGGTATCGCACGGGGCTCTTGCGTTTATCGTGACCCCAGCCTTCTCCTTCCCACGTAAAACAGGGGAAGGTATCGCGCGGGGCCCAGGCTTTTATGGTGACACCAACCTCCTCCTTCCCCTGTAAAACAGGGGAAGGTATCGCACAGGGCTCATGCTTTTATCGTGACCCCAACCTCCTCCTTCCCCTGTAAAACAGGGGAAGGTATCGCGCGGGGCTTAGCTTTTTTTGCGACTGTAACCTGGTTCTTCGAACAACTATGCTGGTAGTGTCAGACTACAGACAAATACGTCCGTAGTTATAAACTACGGACAGCAGGGGGTAGGAAGGTATCGCACGGGGCTCAGCTTTTTTCGTGACCCCAACCTCCTCCTTCCCCTGTAAAACAGGGGAAGGTATCGCACGGAGCCAGGGCTTTTATCGAGACCCCAACCTCCTCCTTCCCCTGTAAAACAGGGGAAGGTATCGCACAGGGCCTAGGCTTTTTTTGCAACCGTAACCTGGTTCTTCGAACAACTATGCCGGTAGTGTCAGTCTACAGACAAATACGGGGGGATATAAATTTATATCCTGAAAATCTATTTAGCCTGACTATCCTTGTTTCGACAATAGCTATATTGAAGTATTATTACTTATTATGGCAGACGACGGCGATCCCATTAATAACCACAACATACGAATAGCCACCCGGGTAGTTTGCCGCTTACCATATCTTTACTCTTTGATCTTCAGGTTTGTAATTTTTATCACCCGGTTTAACATCAAAAGCCCGGTAAAATGGTTCAAAATTCATCAGCGGCCCGTTGACACGCCAGGTAGCCGGTGAATGCGGGTTGGTATTCACATAGGTTCGAAGGAACGCATCTCTTGTTTTTACCCGCCAGATCCTGGCTATCGACAAAAAGAAGCGTTGGTCTGGGGTAAAACCATCAATTTTTTCGGTGGTCTGACCTTGAGGGGTCATCTTGAAGGCATCGTAAGCAATAGCGATGCCGCCGTTATCTGCAGTGTTTTCGCCCAGCGTAAGGGCGCCCTTAACATGCACTGTATCCAGAACGGTAAATGTGCTATATAAGGCCGCCAGTTGCCCGGTTTTAGCCCTGAATCTTTGAAAATCTTCTTTTGTCCACCAGTTTTTTACGTTGCCGTCTTTATCAAATTGGGCTCCCTGATCGTCAAAGGCATGTGTCATCTCATGGCCGATAACCATGCCTATGCCGCCATAAATGATGGCATCGTCGGCAGTAAAATCAAAATAAGGGTATTGCAAAATTCCCGCCGGAAACACAATCTTGTTCACCGAAGGATTATAATAGGCCGTAACAGTAGCAGGGTCCAAACCCCATTCTGTCTTGTCGACAGCTTTGTTTAGCTTAGCCAACTGGAACCGGTAATCGTTTTGATTTAAGGCAAGGATGTTCTCAAAATATTGCGTCCTTTTGATTTGAACCTTCGAATAATCCCGCCACTTATCCGGATAACCGATATTTTTGATGATGGCATACAATTTTTCTTTGGCCTTTTGTTTGGTACTGTCAGACATCCAGTCAAGGTGATTAATCCTGTTCTCAAATGCTTTCTGCAGGTTGTTGACCAGGGAGAGCACTCTTTTTTTCGCATCCTCGTTAAAATATCGTTTAACATACAACTGCCCCAAAGCCTCGCCCAGATAATTATCCACTTGTCCGGTCATCACCTGTCTGCGCGGCTTTTGCGTGGCCTCGCCGGTTAAGTCCTTATTAAACTCAAATGAGGCATCAACAAATGGTTTACTGAGTGTTTCCGCATAGCTTTCCAAAGTGTTTGCCTTTAAATAAATTTTCCATTGATCCAGGCTGATCGTTTTTAACAAGGTATCTAACCTGTTAAAATAGGCGGGTTGTGCCACATCAACCGAGTCGGTAGATGCACCTAAATTGGCAAGCAATGTTAACCAGCCCAGGTTCGGTTGTGTTTTACTAAGCGCGCCAACCGAAAGTTTATGGTAATTGGCTTCAACATCTCTAAGTTCGATATTCGTTTTATGCGATGCGGCCAGCTGCTTTTCAATACTGTAAACAGTAGTAGCATCCTTTATTGCTTCGGCTTTAGTACTGCCAGTCAGTTGAAATAAGGTGCGGATATAACTTTTATAAGCTTGCTGAACGTGGAGTGTTGCTGAATCTTTTTTGAAATAATAGTCCCGGTCTGGTAAACCAATACCACCCTGGTAGATATGAGCAATGTTGATGGCGCTATTTTTGTTATCCGGGCCAATACCAAAGCTGATGATAGAACGGTTTCCCGATTTGAATTCAGTAGCCACGAACCTTAGCAGTGTTGCTCTATTGTTGATTGCATTGATACGGGTTAGTATGGGTTTAACGGGTTGATAGCCACGTCGGTCGATGGTGGCCAGGCCCATGCCGGATTCGTAGAAATCGCCTACCTGCTGCTCGATACTTCCGATAGTGTTTTTAGCTTTTGATACGCTATCAAGTATATTTTGCAATAATTTCTTTTGCGGAATGTTCAGAAAAGAGTAAGAGCCCACACCTGATTGATCGCTGGCGATCTTAACGGTGTCGTACCAGCGGCCATTCACATAGCGAAAGAAATTATCGCCTGGTTTTACTTGCGGGTCCAATCCGGCAACGTCGACAAAGCTTTTTTTCTGTGCGTCCGCACAAGTTCCAATACTCAAAATTGCTGCCGTCAGACAGAGGCATAGTAATTTATTCATCATCAAAAATTTGACTAAAGATAGATGTTGCCATTCACCACGTCAAATCCTTTTTTTAAGTGATTAACTAAAAGATATCAGGCGCTGTTATCGTGACCCCAGCCTCCTCCTTCCCCTGTAAAACAGGGGAAGGTATCGCGCGGGGATCAG
>CAIPPO010000151.1 GCA_903866915.1 uncultured Mucilaginibacter sp.
AACATTGCCCTCCTACATGGTGCCCGCCGTGATTATGGGCCTGCCCGAAATGCCTCGTCTGTCAAGCGGGAAAATTAGCCGAAAGGCTTTACCCGTACCTGCCGCTTTTACAGAACTTACCGATGCCTTTGGGCAGGAAACACTAGACCCGGATGCAACAACAAATGACAAGGTTTTAAATAGTCTGCACAAAACTTTTCACAATAATGTTGTTGAAGTATCGATGGATTTTTTCGACGACCTGGGCGGGCATTCTTTGTTGGCAGCCGGATTCGTGTCACAACTCAGAAAGGATGCAGGGATGCCGCATGTCTCGCTAAAAGATGTATACCTGCACCGGCCCATCAGTAATTTGATTGCATTTTGGGATACCCCCACGCAGCCGGAGCCGCAGCAACCGGCAAGTGGTTTTCAAAAAACACCGCTATGGCGTTACCTAAGTTGTTGGTCGGCTCAAACTCTGGCTTTGTTGCTGATCTATGGTTTGTTTGCCTTTCAGATCTTTATACCTTACCTCGGGTATTATTATGTCGATCAGGAAACCATCGATAATCCACTACATATTCTTTATGCTATACTTACCTCCCTTGCACTGTTTTCACTCATACCGCCCATTTTTACGCTGCTTTCACTGGCAACAAAATGGCTGGTGATCGGTAAGTTTCGCGAGGGGGATTACCCGCTTTGGGGTACTTATTACTTTCGTTGGTGGTTTGTAAAAACCATGCAGCGTTTGCTACCTGCCCAATTCCTGAATGGTACGCCGCTTTACCCTGTTTACCTGCGTTTGCTGGGTATGAAAATTGCCGCTGATGCCCAAATCAGCGATTTTAGCTTTGATGCCGAAGACCTCATCTCTATTGGAGCTGACGCCAGCTTAAGTTCTCAAACCCGGCTTAATAATGCCTGGGTGGAAGATGGTTTGCTGAAATTACGAAAGATTCATATAGGCGAACACGCCTATATCGGCAGCAGCGCCATGATTTCGGGAAGTGCCGTTATCGAAGACTGGGGCGAACTTCAGGACTTGAGCCACTTGCAGCAGGGTAAAACAATCAAAACAGCCGAAGTATGGCAAGGTAGTCCGGCACAATACAAAGAAACAAAGGCGATAGAAGATTTGGCTCATCCATTAGCAGTTTCAACATCCAGACGAATCAGGTATAAGCTGGCGTTTACGTTATTTATACTGGTATTCCCATTTATAATTCTGTTACCCTTGCTGCCAACCATCATGACCATCAACAGCCTCGATAATGCGGCTGGCGACTACGACTTTACCTACATGATCGGTGCGCCGGGACTCGCCTTGCTCTATATTTTATTATTTTCAGCCGAGACCATCCTGTTGACCCGGTTGTTGCAAAGGAACGTGAAGCCAGGAAAATATCCTGTTTACAGTGTGTTTTACCTAAAAAAATGGTTCGTCGATCAATTGCTTTCACTGAATCTTATCGTATTGCACCCTATCTATGCTACGGTATATGTTGCCCGCTTTTTCAGGGCATTGGGCGCTAAGATCGGGAAGGAAACAGAAATTTCAACTGCCAGCAATGTTACCCATGCACTATTGGAGATTGGTGATGGGGCCTTTATAGCCGATGCCGTGACACTTGGTGAAGCCGACGTTCGCGGACAACAGCTGATACTGGACAAAACCACCGTCGACAGTTACAGTTTTGTGGGGAATAGTGCATTGATCCCGCAGGGGTATCATTTGGAAGGAAATATGCTTATCGGTGTTTTGTCAACACCTCCGGATAAAGAACAAATGTTGCAAAGCAATGCGCGCGATTGGTTTGGCTCGCCGGCCATTGCTTTGCCCCGCAGGCAGGAAAGCCAATCATATCCTCCCGAATTGACCATCAGGCCCAAAAAGGCGCGCAAATTTGCACGGGCAACGGTTGAATTTATCAGAATCATTTTGCCCGAAAGTGCTATTATCTGTTCCTCTATTCTTTTTATCGCCTACGGGCACGACCTGGTAGTCGATCAGCCACTCTGGAAAATCATCCTTTACTTTCCTTTTTATTACCTTTTTTATATGGGTATTCCGGCTTTCCTGCTTACCCTGCTGCTCAAATGGGTATTTATAGGGAAGTATAATACCGAACAAAAACCAATGTGGACCTGGAAGGTATGGCGCAGCGAAGCGATTACGTCAACTTACGAAGCTTTGTCGATACCTTTCCTGCTCGAATACATGCAGGGCACACCCTGGCTGCCCATATTCCTGCGTTTGCTGGGCACCAAAATTGGCAGAGGGGTTTGGATGAATACCACGGATATCACCGAATTTGACATGGTCAGCATCGGCGACCATGCAGCGTTAAACGCCGATTGCGGCCCTCAAACACATTTGTTTGAGGATAGGGTGATGAAGGTTGGAACGGTTAAAATAGGAGCCAGGAGCAGCATAGGCGCCGGTACCATTATCCTTTACGATAGCGAAGTGGGCAATGATACCAAAATAGAGGCTTTGTCGCTTGTCATGAAAGGCGAGCATCTTGCAGCCGGAACCTCATGGACTGGCAGCCCGGTTCAGCCTTTATAAAAAGGTGTAATTAACAAGATTAAATATTTAAATATTTGCTATGCTGCTTTCCAACTACAGATCGTCCGCCATTTCCAAACCTTCCCAGGTGGTTTTTTTGTAGTAATACAGCATGATCCAACTGATGAACAAGAAAGGTATAATGGCTATCCAGATGACGGTTTCCCATCGCATCAAAAAATAGTGCCCCACACCCATGCCGCCCAAAAGGATCATCGTCATGAGTGTCGTGACGATCCGCCCTCCGCTCTGTTTGATCATTACTGGCTTGGAAAAAGGCAATCCTTTGATCAAAAACAGAGCCATTAAAATACCATAAATGATGCCAACCAGCATTGCCAATAACACATCGTTGATGGCCGCAGGCCCCCAGATACTAACAATAACTGCACCCCAGAATAGGCTGTATGGAATATAAAATATAACCAGAATAGCCTTATACATGCCGGAGAGTATTTTGCCCGGTTCGCTGATTGGTGTGGTATAATAGACCCAGGCCGATTTGTATTTGTCGGACATGGCAACATTTGACAAAGCTGCCATAAGTAAAAATGTACACAGATAGGCCAGAATAATATAGTTATGGCCAGCCTTCACATTTTCCCATCGTTCGGCCAGCGATTGCCCTTTGCCGTTCAAGGTAAAATACAGGAAGTAGATAGGGATATAACCAAATGCCGGGTACACTTTCATTTTGAATTCACGGCTGCGGGTAGCCAGTTTCCAGGTAATGCGGAATCCTGCATTTTCTACCGGATCGGGGGCCACCAGGTCGGCAATTTTGTCCATAAAACCTGAATTGCGTTCAGTTTTAACGGCAGCAGGTGTGTTCTGTGAACCATCAGACGTAGCAATGATTGACAAACGCCTGTTAAATCCGGGTGCCAGTACTTTAGCTACCAGCCAAAGGCCCAATAAAGGCACCACCAGGCCGGTGATGGCCAGGAAAATGGTTATTAAATTGGCGCGCCCGTGATGAAATAACAATTCATTAAGTGCTCCGATCCATACCGGGGGCAGTATATAGGAATACCAATGGCTGAGAATGCTTATGTTCTCGAGTATGGTTACGTTGATCAATCGCGGCAATAAATAGTATGAACCGAATATTAGTATCGAAAATACGATCTGTATATAATTGATGATATCCTTGAATTTTTGGGGACTAACAAATTTCATCAACACCAGGTAAACAATATTGACCAGGAAGATACTCATGAACGTTACCTCGAGAATTTGTATGAAAAATATAGGCACTGCGGCCGGTCCGTCAATAAATCCAATCATCACCATACCCGGTAAGCCTTGTAATAAAGCAAGGCGAAGGACATAAATGCTGATGTGAAGAATACGCGATACGGCAATGGTTCGATCATTTACGGGGCGCGGCAGAATAATGAATTGATCGCGTGTGTCAATTAATACTGTAGTGAAATCCGATATCAGCGTCAGTGACATGAGGACCATGAAAACGCTGAAATAAATGGTTTGCCCCACATAAGGCATATTGTTCAGAAATAAGGTCAAACCGATAAATGCGCCCATCAGAATACTGAAAAAGCTCACAAACCAAGGTGATTGAACTTTCTTTTTGTTGTTTTGACGGACTGCGAACATGGCTTTCGGCCTGCGTTCGTCGATGATAAGTTTGATACGGAGGATATCGTATAACTGGACGGTGTCAACACCTGCCCGACTAAGTACCGGGTTCAGTAATTTAACGAAGCGAAGGTATATTTTGTTCATAGCTTAATCTAAAGCGTTAATGATGGCCTCTGCTTCATTGCCCGAATCTTCCCGGCCGGTTAATTTTGAGAATATACGTTCAAGCGTATCGCTATGATTTTGTTTGAGCGACTCAAAGGTGCCATCGGCTATCACTTCTCCTTTATTAATCAGCATGATCCGATCCGAAACTTTTTCTACCACATCCATCATGTGAGAACAGTAAAATATAGTTTTTCCTTCTTTGGACAGGCGCATGATCAATTCTTTGACCATGATAACCGCATTGGCGTCGAGCCCCGATAAAGGCTCATCAAGGATAATGATCTTAGGATTATGAATAATACCTGCAATGAGCAATACTTTTTGCTTCATGCCCTTTGAAAAGGTATCCATCCGGTCGTTCACATTGTTAGCCAATCCAAATGCTGCCAGCAGTTTAGTTGCCCTATCTGCCAGGGTGTTTGCTTCCATACCATACAGTTTCCCTATAAAATCAAGGTATTCAAGGGGGGTAAGCACATCGTATATTTCTGCATTCTCCGGAACATAGCCGAACAGCTTTTTGATACTCTGCGGGTCATTCGCCATACTGATCCCATCAACGATCACCTCTCCGGAAAAATCAGGAATAAGGCCGGTTAGTATTTTAACCGTTGTAGACTTGCCTGCACCATTTGGTCCTATATACCCTATTACCTGGCCGGGATAGATATCAAGTGAAAGATTTTTGAGGACCAGTTTTGTGCCGTAGTACTTCGTAAGATTACGGATTTGGATAAGGGGCGTTTCGCTCATTTTTAGCTTTTTATTTGGTCGTAAAATAGGGAAAATATTGGGTCCTGAAATATTAATTTGCTGCCCGACCGTTAAAGTAAGTTCAGCTGCACTTCACGTTATTTAAGGTTTAACTTTATTGCCTATCGTTGTTATGCAATACCGGCGTTAAAACCACCTGTAATAAGGTTCAAAACCTTCATCTTCAAGCTCGCAATTTACCTGCATCGCCGTAAAAATGATGTCGCCAAAAATATTTGCGATAGAGGTATCAGCAGCATCCTGCCCTGAAGCTATTTTGATCATGCCATTCAGTGGAGCGAGTCGGGTTGCATCAAACAAAATCCATTCTTCGCCGATATAGGCTTCGAAACAAGCATGGAAATCGGCCGGTGAAAGTTGGTAGGCATATCCGGTAAAATAACGGGCAGGTATAGTCAAAGCCCGGCAAAGCGCAATGCCAAGGTGGGCAAAATCGCGGCATACTCCAGCCTGTTCCGTAACGGTATCAAATGCCGAAGTATGATTATCAGTTGTTCCGCTCTGGTATTCTACGTTCCCGTTGATCCAGTTACTTAGCGTTACTACTTTTTCATAAGGGCTGATGATATGCCCGAAAAGATTATTGGCCAGCCTGAACAGTTTATCCGATTGGCAATACCTGCTTGGATAAAGGAATGGCAGCACTTTCGGGTCCATCTTGCTTACTACAATCTCCTCAAGGGCGTTGTAATTCTTGATTTGAAAGTAATTGTCAACCAATGCCTGGTAAGTTATTTGAACCATACCGGGCTCGTTAAGTTCTAGCCTTACAATTCGGTTTTCGCCATTGCCCGATTGTATTTCTTCGATATTTATGATCGGATCTACCAAAAAGGTTTCTTCCAGTACTGTTTGTGTTGGTGTACTCAGCGCATGAATATTTAATAACAGCGTACCGGCTGAACGCACATCATAAGTCATTTCGGTCGATATCCTGAATTTCATAACCCTGATTTAAGATTGATCTTTTGGGGGTAATTTGGCAAATGCCGCTTCCATCCAATCGCCCGGAATATGTTCAAGGCTGTTCCTTAATGCCTGGGCCCATTGGTCGGATATGTCTTTCAAATCCCGTTCTTCGTAGTGTTGCTCTACCATCTGGTAGCTGCCGTTTCGATAAAGCGCCACATCTATCGGGTAACCCACATTGTTTGCTATGACCCGGGTTGAATCAAACGACAGAAATCCCGTCTTTAACGCAAGCCTAAGGTCCGAATCTTCAGTTAAAGTACGGTTCAATATCGGTTTACCGTAACCCGAATTACCAATGATTACATAAGGCGCTCCTTGTCCAAGTTCTACCCAGTTTCCTTCCGGATACAGCAGGAAGAGTTTGTGTTCTTCGTCGTTTTTTAGCTGGCCGCCAATGATCGTATTCAGGTCGAATTTAAAACCGGCGCGTTCCAGTGCTTCTTTATCTTCCTCTGCTGCCCGTTTAACCTGTTGGCCAAATGCATTTACTGCTTTATAAAGCTTATCAAATTCATGCGTTTCCAGTTCTTCGCGAAAATAAACGATTGCTTTATCGCGTACCGACCTTAACCCGCTGGTCATGATAAAGAGTGAGAAATTGTCTTTTTGCTCAACAAATATTTTCTTTTTAACGGTAGTATCAGTGCCCGATGTGATCAACGAATCGGCAATTGCAACCAGTCCTTCTTTAACTTTTATTCCTAAACAATAAGTCATGTTTTATCCTATTCTATGCATGGGCAAAATAGTTAAATAAAATCAATTGCCTGCATTATTACTCCGTCGGTTGCAGGGTGCCGACCGTCTGTGTGTTTTGGCTTTCTGTCTATCTTATTTTGTATACCGAAGTCATAGTTGTTATTTCGGAAATTGGAAAGATGCCTGCTTTTTGATATTTAAATAATTCTTTATCAAAAGTTTGGATGTGAATAAAATTTATGTATCATTGTGTCAGATTGACACTAAGCGTTCAGTCAAACCAATATTTAACCTATAATACTGCCTGCGAATCGGGCGGATCAAATCAAAATAAACCAAAAATGAAGCAAAACTTATCATTAATGACGGCCCTTGGCTTGTTATTATGCCTTGGTGCATCGGCACAACAAAAGACCGCTGTTCCGCAATTGGGCAAAAGCCCTGTTAAAGCAATTGTTAAAGCGATGACGCTGGAAGAAAAAGCGAAACTGGTAGTAGGTATGGGCTTTAAAATGCCCGGTATGCCAAAGCCTTCTCCCAAACAAATGAAAGAAGGAATCAATATTGGCGGATTCAAACTGCCTCCTTCCGACGAAGATGCATATAACATCCCCGAAAAAGTTCCGGGTGCTGCTGGTCGTACGCATGCCATTCCGCGTTTAGGTATACCTTCTATTACGGTATCGGACGGTCCTGCCGGTATTCGCATCGACCCGATCCGCAACGGCGATAGTTCTAAAACGTATTATGCTACGGCATTCCCGGTAGGTACTTTGCTGGCATCTTCATGGGATCCGGCTTTAGTTCACCAGGTTGGTGAAGCTTTTGGAAATGAGGTACGTGAATATGGCGCCGATGTACTGTTAGGTCCCGGGGAAAATATTCATCGTAACCCGCTTGGTGGTCGTAATTTTGAATATTTTTCAGAAGATCCATTGGTATCGGGTCGCATTGCGGCAGCCGTGATCAATGGTATTCAGTCGCAGGGTGTTGGTACATCTATCAAACACTTTGTCGCTAACAACCAGGAAACCAACCGTAACAGCGTAAACACCATAGTAAGCCAAAGGGCATTACGCGAGATCTATCTTAAAGGATTCGAGATCGCTATTAAAGGTTCGCATCCATGGACAGTAATGTCATCCTACAACAAGCTGAACGGAACCTATACCTCTGAGCGTCACGACTTGTTAACTACAGTTTTAAAAGACGAATGGGGTTTTAAAGGTTTGGTTATGACCGATTGGTTTGGCGGCCACGATGCAGTTGCGCAAATGAATGCAGGTAACGATCTGCTGATGCCGGGAAATCCGAACCAATCAAAAGATATTGTTGAAGCCGTAAAAGCGGGAAAAATTAGCCAGCAACAACTGGATGCCAACGTAGAGCGCCTGTTAAAAATTATCCTGATATCGCCTGAATTCAAAAAATACAAGTATTCAAGCGCACCCGATCTGAAAAAGAATGCGCAGGTATCACGTGCTGCTGCTGCTCAGGGCATGGTGTTATTGAAGGATGAAGGCAAAGCTCTGCCTTTAATCAGCGCTAAAAAAGTAGCCTTGTTCGGCAATACTTCTTACGACCTGATCGCTGGCGGTACCGGTAGTGGTAACGTGAATAAGGCATATACCATTTCCCTGATCCAGGGATTAACCAATGGTGGCTATACCGTTGATGCCAAATTAAGAGCAGCTTACGAGTCTTACCTCGCTGCAGAAGCTGCTAAGCATCCTAAAAATGCAATGTCAATTTTCATGACTACACCTCCACCTGCACAATTAGATATTAATGCCGATCTGCTTGCCCAGGAAGCAAACGACGCTGATGTAGCAATTTATACCATTGGCCGCAATGCAGGCGAAGGTGCTGATCGTAAATTAGACAATGATTTCAACCTTTATGATTCAGAAAAAGCACAGATCAAAAGTATTTCTGACGCTTTCCATGCTAAAGGTAAAAAATTAGTGATCGTATTAAATATTGGTGGTGTAATTGAAACTGCCAGCTGGAGAGACCAGGCCGATGCAATATTACTGGCTTGGCAGCCAGGTTTGGAAGCAGGCAATGCCATTACAGATGTATTAAATGGTAAAGTAAATCCATCAGGTAAATTACCAGCAACTTTCCCGGTAACTTATAATGATGTACCTTCAGCTAAAAACTTCCCTGGCAAAGATCTGCCTTTGCCTGCAGGTCAAAAGCCAACAGCAGCGTTTGCAATGACAGGCCGGCCTTCTGAAGTTACCTATGAAGAAGGTATCTATGTTGGCTACCGATACTATAATACCTTTGATGTAAAAACAGCATATCCATTTGGCTATGGTTTGTCATATACCAGCTTTAAATACAGCGACCTTAAATTAAGTTCGAAAGTATTCAATGGCTCGGTGACAGCTAGCGTAACGGTTACCAATACCGGTGACGTTGCCGGACGGGAAGTAGTTGAGTTATATGTAGGTGCACCTGCAAAAAGTTTGCAAAAACCTTCAGAAGAACTGAGAGCATTCGGTAAAACAAAGAATTTGGCTCCTGGTGAATCACAAACATTAACCTTTACACTCAAAGCAAAAGACCTCGATTCATTTGATACCGCGCTTTCTGCATGGGTTTCTGAAGCTGGCAAATACAAGATTAAAATCGGTGCTTCGTCCACCGACATTAAACAGACAGCTGATTTCTCCGTAGCTAAAAGCATCATCGTTGAAAAGGTTCACAATGTTTTGAAACCTGAAGTAGCTATTAGCGAACTTAAAAAATAATAAAGCACACCCATTAACTATTAGATAGCAACCCGCCCGGATTTTTCCGGCGCGGGTTTTTTGTTTCCTTTTATTATTTTTATCAAAACTTTAGTTCTGGAAAATTCACTATCCAATATTGCTGCAAGTCAGAAGCCTGCTACCATCGAATGGATAAGCAACCTGCGCGTACTGGCATTATTTGCGGTGATCGTGCTGCACGCCGCTTCGCCGTTGCTGATGAACTTTAAGACCGCTCCACTCAGCGACTGGTTTGCCGCCGACCTGTACAATGCGCTTTCGCGTTTTGCAGTTCCTGTTTTTGTGATGATATCAGGCGCCTTGCAATTACGCAGGGATTATGAATTGGGCGATTTCCTGAAAAAGCGTTTTACCCGGGTATTGTGGCCGTTTTTGATTTGGAGCCTGGTTTATATAGCTTACAGCTGGTATGATGAAGAACTTCCGTTTTACGGTGATTTTTGGCGAGACACACTATCAGCACTACATCAATTACGCAATGGCGCTTACTATCATCTATGGTACGTGTATATGCTGGTTGGCTTATACCTGGTGATCCCGGTTATTGGCAAATTTGTTCGGAATGCCGGCAAGAACGAGATCAAGTATTTTCTATTGGTATGGTTTATAGTGATCGCATTTAGTCAGCCCTATTTGAGCGATTACTGGCCGCAGATCGAAAACAAATATTTCAGCGGATATATCGGGTATCTGGTTCTTGGCTATTATCTGGCCAACATTGAATTACCGGCAACTTCACCTAAAACCGGCTTGCTTTTGTTTTATTTATTATGCCTTGCCAGTATCATCCTGGGTACCTACCTAATCACGAACAGAACAAAAGATATCAGTACGATCCTCTATGAGCCATTGGGGCCCTTTGTTATATTTTATGCAGCAGGTATATTTCTGCTGGCTCGGGCAACGGTTTTTTACCTGCCGCCGTCTTTGGCTAAACTACGTGATCTGTTAAGTAATCTCAGCCTTGGCATTTACCTATGTCATGCCCTCTTGTTGAGTAGATTAGACGACTGGGGATTAAGCTCAAAATTCGGCAATCCATATTACAGCATTCCACTAACAGCCCTGGTTTGCCTGGTACTCTCATTTGTTATTGTTTACCTGCTTAGCAAATTACCACTGGTTGGTAAATACATTGCCGGGTAATATTTGTATTAAACTAAATTCAACTTTCGTTAATTTTATAAATTACCTTACCAATATTTGTAGTCTATTTTGCTATGACAAGCGGATCTATTGAACATTTATACCACAATCTTTACGGCGACGAGATACTGAAGATGTTTCTTTCTATACTTTTGGGAAGTATTTTAGGTATCGAACGCGAGATCAGGGGCAAACCGGCCGGATTCAGGACGCTGGCTCTAATTTGTTTCGGAGCTACTGTATTTACCATTTGCTCCTACTTGTTAGGTGTGGTAGATAACCGCGACCGCATCGCGGCCAATATCATTACTGGTGTAGGGTTTCTCGGCGCGGGTGTAATTTTTCGTAACAACGGGTCTGTTTCGGGCATTACTACAGCAGCCTCCATCTGGATAGCTGCAGCTATTGGGATGTTGATTGGCTTGGGCGAATTTGTAATGGCTGTAGCCGCCCTGGCTATGGCACTTTTTGTTTTGTATATCCTCGATTTTATTCAAATATGGATCGACGACCGATTCCAGCATACCGAATACAAAATTGTTATCAAGGGAGTTGATAAATCGCCCGTATTGCGTCATAAAATGAAGGACCTGAAAATCAGTCTAAATAGCATGAAAGTTTCCCGCCTTAACCAGGACATTGTTTTTATCATGGCTGTCAGTGGCAAAGAAAGCAATCTGCTGAAATTCAATCACTGGCTGCTCGACCAGGAGTTTGTGCATTCATTTGAATGGTAGGGTGATGGTGGAGTCAATGATATTTCCGGGGCCCGGGCCGATCATTTTCTGATAACTAATAACTGATAATCCAATGACTGAATGACCCAATGACATTTTTTACCTATCTTCGCCATTATTTGTAAATTATTTGACATTCCACGATTTTAACTTCAACGAGCAGCTCACCGAAGGTATCCTGAGCATGGGATACACCACCCCTACGCCAATACAGGAATTAGCCATCCCGGTAGTTTTACAGGGTAAGGATTTGATTGCCTGCGCCCAAACCGGAACCGGAAAAACCGCATCCTATTTGTTGCCGGTATTACACCAGATCAGCAGCCAGCCTAACCGGGAACACCGTACCACGACCCTGGTATTGGCGCCAACCCGCGAATTGGCACAGCAGATAGACCAGCAGGTTGAGGGTCTGGCTTATTTTACAGGGCTAAGCTCTATTGCTGTTTATGGTGGTGGAGATGGCATCGTGTATGAGCAGCAGCGCCGTGGTATACAGAATAAAGTAGATATCCTAGTAGCAACACCAGGTAGATTGATTGCCCACTTAACTTCGGGTGTTTTGAAGTTAAATGACATCAAATATTTGATTTTGGACGAAGCCGATCGTATGCTCGATATGGGTTTTATGGACGACATCATGCGCATTATTCGAGATATTCCGCAGGAAAGGCAAACCCTGTTGTTTTCGGCCACTATGCCGGCACCGATACGAAAATTGGCAGGTTCCATCCTGAGAAATCCCGAACAGATCAACCTGGCAACCTCGCAACCAGCGCAGGGAATCAACCAGCAGATATATAAAGTACATAACGAACAAAAGTCGAAACTCGTTATCCAATTATTGCGCCAGGGCAATTATACCAGCACCATCATTTTCGCCAATACCAAAGACGAAGTAAAAAGATTAAGCCGCGAACTACGTTCAGCTCATGTAAAAGCTAATGCTTTTCACTCCGATTTTGAACAGGCTGAACGCGAACAGATATTACTCGATTTCAAGAACCGGACCCTGCCCGTTATCATTGGTACCGACGCCCTCTCGCGGGGTATTGATGTGGAAGGAATAGACCTGGTAATCAATTACGATGTCCCCTCTGATCCTGAAGATTATATCCACCGCATTGGCCGTACTGCCCGCGCGGAAACTACAGGCACAGCCATTACCCTCGTAAATGAGCGCGATTCCCGCAAGCTCAAAAGTATCGAGCAAATGATCGGTCGCAGCATTGATGAAAGCACCCTGCCTGCCGAACTTGGCGAAGCGCCAGTGTTTAGAGAGTCCACTTCATTCAACAGTCGCGGTGGTAATGATAAGCGCCGGAATTTCAAAAAGAAAAAAGGCCAGGGAGGTAACCGCGGGCCGCGTACGAGTAGCCAACCGGGAACCTGAACCTGGTAATTTCCAAAACAAGATAAATCTCCTATTTTTAGGGCTTCAACAATTTTAACCAAATTGCCATTATGATACGAAGCCAGTTGTTTCTATTGCTGTTTGCTTTATTCGTGCTTTCATGTACACCAAAGAATAATCAACCTACTGTATCAACCTATGCGGGTAATGGTAATCTTGCTGCCGAAAATGGCAAAGCTACCGATGCCTCCTTTGCCAACCCCGCAGGATTAGCGGTTGACAGCAATAATAATGTGTACGTTGCCGACGCACGCAACAATCAGATTCGAAAGATTGGCGCAGATGGCGTAGTAAGTACCATAGCCGGCAGTATAATTGCTGGAAATGCGGATGGTAAGGGCAGCAAGGCATCTTTTTTTTATCCATGCGCCATTGCGGTTGATGATAAGGGCGTACTTTATGTGACTGATACAGAGAATAGCCTTATTCGTAAAATTACTCCTGATGGTACTGTCACCACAATTGCTGGTGCCCTTACGCCCATTAATAGGGGAAACCAACAAGATAATACAAGGCTTGATAATCCCCGGGGTATCCTGGTCGACAAACAAGGTAATGTGATCATATCCGATTGGGCAAAAGACGTGATCCGCAAAA
Organism: uncultured Mucilaginibacter sp.; assembly: GCA_903866915.1. Classification (GTDB taxonomy): domain Bacteria; phylum Bacteroidota; class Bacteroidia; order Sphingobacteriales; family Sphingobacteriaceae; genus Mucilaginibacter. The sequence goes on from CAIPPO010000151.1 coordinate 13,444, forward strand.
TTACGCCAGATGGTAAAATGACTATCATTGCCGGTACTGGCGAACCGGGGGCAAAAGATGGTTTGGGCACGGCGGCTTCTTTTTATTTACCTCAGGGTATAGCGCTGGATAGTAAAGGAAATCTATTTATAGCTGATACATTTAACAATATGATCCGCAAGATGGATCCCAGTGGAAATGTTAGCACTTTTGCCGGAAAGCCTGCTCCCCGGGGCAAGAAAAATCGCGGATCGAAAGATGGGAAGGGCCCAGCAGCTTCCTTCTCTCATCCTGCGAGCATCGCTATTGACAAAAGCGATAATATTTACGTAGCTGACGATATGAATCACAAAATTCGGCGAATTACCCCGGATGGCAGGGTATCAACCATTGCCGGTAGCGGGCAACGTGGTGCCGATAACGGAGATGCATCGAAATCTACTTTTTTTCGCCCTGTTGGATTGGCTGTTGACAAGGCAGGGAATGTTTATATCGCAGACTTCCAAAATAACCTGATTAGGAAACTGAGCTTTTGATTTTTCATTTTACCGATCAGCGGTACGTAGTAGGTTCCAGCATATACTATGGATTTTTAGAAATTAAGTGAATTACATATATTGCAACTCCAATTAGATTAAAACAGAAAACAAAATATTATATGTGTAAAAAAAATTTATTGCCAATTTTATTGCTATTGGTGTGTTTTGCCTGTAAAAAGAAAGATCCGGTGCATCCCACAAACGGAAACGGAAATACGCCTGCCGATTCCACCAATATACAGCATGTATCGGTTCTTACCCAGCACAACGATAATACCCGTGCAGGTTTAAACAACCAGGAAACAGCATTAACAACTACAAACGTTACTTCGGCGCATTTTGGAAAGTTGTTTGAGCTTTCCGTTGATGATCAAACCTATTCGCAACCATTGATCGTAGGTAATCTTACCATCGGCTCCAAAACCCGGAATGTGGTTTTTATCGCTACGGTTAACAATAGTATCTATGCCTATGATGCTGATAACGGAACCTTATTCTGGCAGCAAAACTATACACAAGCAGGTATGCGGACACCAAATAATGCCGATATGAACTCGGGATGGTGTAATCCTTATACGGATTTTAGCTATAACATTGGCATAGTTGGTACGCCTGTGATAGACCCCACATCGCAAACCATTTACTTTGTTGCACGCAGTACCGATAGTAAAAACTTTGTACAATACCTGCATGCTGTTAACATAACTACTGGTGCCGAACAGGCAGGCAGCCCGGTAAAAATTACAGCAAGTGTACCGGGTACCGGTGATGGTGCAGTAAACGGTGTTGTAAGTTTTGATCCGCGACGTAATAATCAGCGCCAGGGCCTGGCGTTGGTAAACGGTACTGTTTATATCAGCTATTCGTCACATTGCGACTGGAACCCTTACCACGGTTGGATATTTGGCTATGATGCCAAATCACTTGCGCAAACCATTGTTTACAACGATACCCCCAGCGGGGAAGCCGGAGGTATGTGGGAAAGTGGAATGGGAATTGCAGCCGATGCCCAGGGCAGCTTGTATGTGACTACCGGAAATGGCACTGTAGGGCAGGGCAACCTTTTTTCAAGCTCTAGTAACGGAACAAATGAAAATAGTCCTAATCCTGATCCTGCCAATCTTACCAACCGTTCAGAAAGTGCTTTGAAACTTACGCCCTCAGGTAATACCATGCAGGTAAGCAGTTATTTTACACCCACCAACTATGTTGATTTGAATACAAACGATCTCGACTATGGCGTTATGGGTACTTTCCTGATACCTAACTCTAATTTGTTTGTAACGGGTTGTAAGGACGGTAATATCTATTTATTGGATAAAGATAATATGGGAGGATACTCTTCAGTAGCCAACCAGGTGGTGCAAACCATACCTATTAATAATGCCATGCATTGCCAACCTTCATTTTTCCAGGGTGCCGGAAATGCCTATGTCTATTTTTGGTCCGAAAATGATAAACTTCGATCCTATGCATTCAATAACGGCAAATTTGCTTTCACGCCAACCACCTCGCCCGATTCGGGACCGGGTGGCGGTTCGGGTGCAATGCTTTCAGTATCATCAAATGGTACAAGTAATGGAATTTTATGGGCGTGGTATGCTTCAACTGGCGACGCAGGCGGACAAACAAGCCCTGGTATTCTAAGAGCTTTTGATGCATCCAATATTACTAAAGAGCTTTGGAACAGCGGGCAAAATGCCAATGATTTCCCCGGATATTATGCCAAATTTTGTGCCCCTACTATAGCAAATGGTAAGGTTTACCTGGGTACTTTTTCGCATAAAGTTATCGTATATGGCCTGAAGTAATTTGTTTTCAAAACAAATTTGAGTGTTGTCATGTTGGCATTTTGATAGTGCAGGTTTAAACACATTATTTTAAATGGAAAAACTATGATAGAGCCAGAAGATATTATTCCTTTAGATGATTCGGAAGAGTCAGACAAAGACGATCAAATGAGCCAAAAAGATATTCATTCCAATGGTTTGCAGGAAGAAAACATACCGGCCCCGGAAAACGATGTACCGGCAATTGACTTGCTTCAATTATCTATCGATGCATCTGAGTCTGCCTACACTTTGAAACTGGATGAAAGCCCTGCAAAGCCAGAAAAAAGCGCTTAGTAATTTTTCAAAAAAAAAGGGTCCCGGTTTTCCGGGACCCTTTTTACTTATATTGGTATCGATTACAGCGAAGCCAGTTCGTCATGGCAAACACATCCTTTAAAAGTGGTAATCGTTTTAGTTACGTTCGCTGCTGTAAGTTTGCTTACATTGAGGTAAGCTGAACGATCATACTTAACACTTCCTTGTTCAATATTTCCGCTCAAATCAGCTTTTGATTTACCGCTAAGGGTTACACGTGCCTCATAAGCGTCAAGATCTAATTGAGCCAGGGCCTGATCGTGTAATTTAACATCGATGTCGAGTGCCGAAAGTTTTCCAAATGATTTTACGGCAGCATTGTCATAGGCCGAAATTTCGCGGAGGTCGCTCACGGTAACCCAAACCACTAATTTTTGGGCCGAATAGGAAGTGATTCTTAAAACGCCATCCTGGTCCTGAACCAATGCGTTTTCGGTGTAGTAGTGATTATATACTTTAGCCTGGTCTTTTACACCATCTGAAATGTACAGTTCAATATTGCCGCGAACTTCTATTTTGCTAATGCGGGTAACTTCAGTTAAGTTGGTAACTTCTTCATTATGGCTTGCTGCCGAGGCTGATTTGCTGATTCCGAATACAGTTGACAGAGCGATTGCGAGTGTTAAAATTGTAGTTTTCATCGTTTTAATATTTTAATGTTCTTTGTTTATTTTTTAGTTTCAATGTCCAAAGCAACAACCTTTTTTAGAACTGCTAAAATGGAATAGACCACGCCCAGCCGGGTATAGACCAGCAGGCATAATTGGTCGTCACGCCATGTTTTGATACCTTTTTCTTTGAGATTTAAGGTGCAATCAGTCAAAATCGCGCCCTTGTCGGTACAAAATGCCATCTCGTAGATAATTGTTACCCAAAGGCAGTTTTTTTTACCACAATTGTTTTGAACACCTTATAACCCATTGTGTTGCGGTTGCGTATAACAATTCCCAGGTGCCCGTTTCAAATGAACAGGCATGCATGGCGATTTGTCGTAATGACCAAAATACTCTGTATATTAAGATTTATAGTGCCTAAGGCTGCCGAAAGGCTGCTTATTCCTTTGTTGGTAATAATGCCCTATTGCCTGGTTGCACAAATTCAGCAATTGCATTTTAAGCACCTTGGAACGCAGGATGGATTATCAGAACTAAACCCCAATTGTATTCTCCAGGATAGCCGGGGATTTATATGGGTGGGTACTTCTGATGGCCTTAATCGTTATGACGGTTATAAATTCAAGGTTTTCCGAAATATTAGCAATGACACGACATCTATCAGCAGCAATTACATACAAGACCTGGCGGAAGACAGGTATGGAAACCTCTGGATAACCACTGCAGGCGGCGGACTAAATAAATACGACCGGAAAACTGCCCGGTTCCACAGCTACAGGCATGATGATAAAAATATAAACACCCTTGCCAGCAACGCACTTTCAAAAGTTGTGGTTGATGACAATGGTTGCATCTGGGTTGGCACACAACATGATGGCGTAAGTAAGTTTAACCCGAATAGCGGTATTTTTCGTAACTATAAATACCGGGCAGGCGATACCGAAACCTTGAGTAATAATGATATTATGACGATCTATAAGGATAGTCATAATAATATTTTGATTGGTACTGTAGACAACGGGCTTTGCGTTTATAACCGTGAAACGCAGGCTTTTACCAGCTATAAGCACTCGACAAACAATAAATCGTCTATTTCAGGTGATAAAGTAACCGCCATTTTTGAAGATAGCGACCATCACCTATGGGTTGGAACCCAGGAAACAGGTTTAAATTTGTTTGATCCCTCGTCTGGCAGGTTCAAGCGCTTTATCCATGAGTCCGGAAAAAGTAATACACTGGTCAATAATAGTGTACAAAGTATTGCTGAAGATGAGAACCATAATCTTTGGGTTGGAACTGAAAACGGGGGCTTAAGTATCTACAGTTTTGCTGAAGGGCGTTTTGTCAACTACGGGCACGATGATGTAGACGAAAGCAGCCTTACCGGTAATTCGGTCGATATTGTGACCAGAGATCGGCAGGGTAATATGTGGATAGGTGTTTTTGGTGGCGGATTGAATCTTTATAAAAAGAGCACGACCAGCTTTGCTCATTATAACCATAATTCTTCAAGCTCCAGTTTGTCTAATAATTTTGTCCTCAAGCTAATTGAGGATAGCAAACACCGGATATGGATCGGTACTGACGGAGGCGGTTTGGATCTGTTTGATGAGGCAAAAGGTAGTTTTACCACCTTTAAACACAATGATGCAAATAAGCATAGCCTAGCTGGGGATAATGTACTGGATATTTTTCAGGACGAAAAAAAGGACCTGTGGATAGGTACCTGGGGTAACGGCGTTAGCGTAATGAACCCTGATACCCGTAATTTTACCTCGTTCAGGCATGATCCCTCGAAGCCCGGGAGTCTTAGCGGCGATAACGTATATGCAATAACCCAGACACCGGATAAAAGAATATGGCTTGGTACTTTTGGTGATGGATTGGATCTCTATGATCGGAAAACCAATACTTTTACCTGTTTTAAACACGATCCGGCAAACCCAAAAAGCCTGGGGTGTGATCGTATTAATTCTATGTTTTGCGACAGCAAGGGGAATCTTTGGCTGGCTACCGATGATGCCGGCCTATGTCTTTTTGATACTAAAAAATATACTTGCACCAGCTACAAGCACGATGACCATAAGAACAGCATAAGCAATAATACAGCATCGTCGATTTACGAAGACCACCTCGGTCGATTATGGATTTGTACGCTGGCGGGCTTGAATTTATTCGACCCCTATACCAAACACTTTACCGTTTACAACGCAAAAAATGGTTTGCCAAATGATTACGCAGAAGCTGTATTGGAGGATGTTCAGGGTCATCTTTGGGTTAGCACCAACAACGGCCTGGCGATGCTAGACCCTTCTACCGGCAAATTCAGGTATTTCACTACCGAAAATGGTCTTCAGGCAGATGAATTTAAGCAAAATTCGGCCCTTAAAAGCAGCACCGGGCTTCTCTATTTTGGTGGTGTCAATGGGTTTAATTCGTTCTTTCCCGACCAGGTTATCGAAAATGGATATGATCCTACTTTAGTCCTTACCCGTTTTGAACTATTTAACCACGAAGTTACACCTAAAAAAAATGCCGGCGATCCATCTCCCCTAATTGCAGATATCGTCGAATCAAAATCGATCGCGCTTACACATAACCAATCCGTTATATCTTTTGAATATGCTGCACTGGATTATGCGTCGCCCAGCAAAAAAAAATACGCCTATATATTAGAAGGTTTCGATAAAGACTGGAATTATGTTGGCGACAAAAATACAGCCGTTTATACTAATATTCCTCCCGGCGAATATACGTTCAGGGTCAAAAGCCAAAATGGCGAAGGTAAGTGGTCGCCGCGCGTATTAAGTTTAAAGCTAACTATTGTGCCTCCCTTTTGGCTTACCTGGTGGTTCGAGGCATTTGCGGCTGCAATGACTGTTGGCAGTATTTATGTTGCCTACCGTTTCCGTGTTAACAGCATCATAAAACAAAAAGCCAGGCTCGAGCGCCAGGTTAAAGAGCGTACTGCAGAAGTAGTTCAACAAGCCGAAGTATTACAGGAACAATCCGAGAATTTGCAGTCGCTAAATGAGGAACTGCAGTCGCAATCAGAAGAGTTACAATCGGTAAACGAAGAATTGCTATCGCAATCGGAAGAATTACAGGCCCTCAATGAAGAATTGCAATCGCAATCGGAGGAACTCGAGGATCAGAAAAATCAGGAATTTAAGGCCCGGCAGGAAGCCGACAAGGCCAATGAGGCAAAAAGTATCTTTTTGGCAACCATGAGTCACGAGATACGAACGCCAATGAATGGGGTGATAGGTATGGCATCTTTACTGGCCGAAACTAAATTGTCGGACGAGCAACGTGAATATACCGAAACCATCATCAACTGTGGCGACAGTTTAATGAATGTTATCAATGATATTCTTGATTTCTCGAAGATCGAATCGGGTAAAATGGATATAGAGGAAGAGGATTTCGATTTGCGGCAAAACGTAGAAGAGATTATGGATATGTTCTCGCAAAAAGCAGCCGAACAACATCTCGACCTGATTTACCAAATTGATTTTAACCTGCCGCGTTTTGTAAAAGGTGATAGCTTGCGTTTAAAGCAGGTAATCATTAACCTAATCAACAATGCTATCAAATTTACATCTAAGGGCGAAGTGTTTATAAAAGTTTCTCTGGCACAAATGTTGTCCGATAATCAGTTAGAGATCGCATTTAGTGTTAAAGATACAGGTATCGGTATACCTAACGAAAAACTGCCGACCCTATTCAAACCATTTTCCCAGGTTGACTCTTCTACTACCCGTAAATACGGTGGTACAGGCCTCGGACTTATTATCAGCGAACGTTTAGTAAAGTTGATGGGCGGTAACATATGGGTAGATAGTAAATTGGGCGAAGGATCGGTTTTTAATTTTACAATAAGTGCAAAAACAAGTACGCGTATAGTTGCCGAAAATATTTTACTGCCGGGATTTGCGAATTTACAAGGCAAGAAAGTGCTGATCGTTGACGATAACAAAACAAACCTGGTCATCCTTAAGGCACAGCTGGAACATTGGCGACTGGTTCCGATCACCTGTTCATCGGCAGGAGAGGGATTGGCTGCATTGGCCTCTGACCGGACTATTCAACTGGTTATTACCGATATGCAAATGCCTGATATGGACGGTGCAGGCCTGGCAAAAGCAATTAAAAATTCGGCGCGGCCCGTTCCGGTTATCATCCTGAGTTCAATAAATGATGAAAGCCGAAAGAAATATCCCGGTTTGTTCTCGGCCATTCTTAGCAAACCTGTTAAACAAAATAACCTGCTCCGTAGTATTGTGGCTGAATTGGGTGAACGTCGGGAAGCGGTTCAGCAGGAAGTGCAGCAAAATAATGTGCTGGATGCCAGTTTCGCAACCCGACATGCGATGGAAATTTTGATTGCCGAAGACAACCCTGTTAACCAGAAACTGATCGAGCGCATTTTGATGAAGTTGGGTTATTCGGCTAAAGTAACCAACAACGGTGCTGAGGCAGTAAATGAAATCCAGAAACATAATTACGATATCTTATTAATGGATATACAAATGCCCGAAATGGATGGCTACGAAGCAACCCGTACGATCAGGAATATGAATATCGGGCAGCCCTATATTATTGCCATGACAGCGAACGCCCTTTCTGAGGACCGCGAAATTTGCCTCAGTCATGGTATGGATAATTATATTTCAAAACCGATGAAGCTTGATACACTTGTAGCCTTATTACGCGAGGCATACGGCATCAAAAAAGGTGAGGTTAAAGTTTAATTGGGCCGATATACCGATATCTGTATCACCTGCAATTTTTCCCTGAAAGACAGAGCCCAAATTCCCGTAAAAAATAGATTCTTGTTTTTTAGTTAGGTTTGGGTTTTCATAAAGTTTGAAAGCTTTCCGTTATTTTTTGGAAGGAATCATGCTTAGAATCTTTAATGGCGTCCAATAGGGGTCATGTAATTGAATTTCTACCGGTGAACCGGAAAATACGGTTTTAGAGATTTCACCGGCGTATAATCTGGAAGTCTTAAGGCTGACGGTATCTTGTTCTGCACCATTTTTAACTATAAAACTGAAACGGTAAATGCCGCCGTTTTTTGTAAGCTGCGCAACTTTGTCACTGCCGTCAGCAAACTCTGATTTGATAAGGTAATTTCCAAAAGAATCAGCCTCGGCGGATTTTATATTGTTTGTATAAAACAGTTCGACACCGTCAAACATCTTTTTCTTTCCCATGTCCTGGTAGGGGAATACCCTTATCGTTTTAAAGTTTTTATCACAAATATGGATATCGACAGGAGCGCCATTAAATACTTCATTGGATAGCTCGGCAGAAAAAAGTTTAAAAACCTTAAATAAAGTTGTATCGTTTTGGTCAGCTTCCTTGATCACAAACCTAAACTGGTACACCGGCCCAACGCGCGTAATTTGTACGCTTTTCTCCGTACTGTCGGCAAATTTTGCTCCAATTAAATAATTGCCCAGGCGTTCGGCCTCGGCATCGGTTACCGGGGCTTTGTGATACAAATCGACCCCGTTGTATGTTTTCATTTTACCATAATCAGTGCAACCATGAAGTATCGGCAAAAGAGACACCAGGGTTATAATAAACAAATACTTTTTCATCGTTGAATCGAAAATCTAGTCATCAAATATATTGCAAAATTAAGCGAACACGATAATGGTGTCAATACTCTTAAACTGTTTGATTTACGATAGTCTTTTATTGACGAAAAATTTGGTATTACGAAAGCTTTAGTTAATATTGTATAACAGATTATCAAACCACCAATCACTTAAATTCACGATAAACTAATCAAACTATGAGAAAGTTATGTGTCATTTTTTTGCTGTCAGCCATCGCTGCATTTAATGCGAATGCCCAGGGGCCGCAAGTAACAATAGCCAATGGCAGGGTAGAGGGCGTGGTTGATGCTGCTTCCGGGATCCGTATGTTTAAAGGTATACCTTTTGCTCAGCCACCGGTGGGTGAACTGCGCTGGAAGGAACCACAGCCGGTTAAAAACTGGGACGGGGTATTAAAAGCCGATCATTTTGGACCAAATGCTATGCAAAAAAATGTTTTTGGTGATATGCAGTTCCGTTCTTCGGGTATGAGTGAGGATTGTCTGTATCTGAATGTTTGGACACCCGCTAAAACCGGTAAAGAAAAGTTGCCGGTGTTAGTATACTTCTACGGGGGTGGCTTCGTAGCTGGCGACGGGTCCGAATCTCGATATGATGGTGAAAGTCTTGCTAAACGTGGCATCGTAACTGTTACAATAAATTATCGTCTGGGTGTATTTGGCTTAATGGCCCATCCTGAATTAACAAAAGAATCGAGTCACCAGTCTTCCGGTAATTATGGTTTACTCGATCAGCATGAGGCATTGGTATGGGTTCAAAAAAATATTGCTGCTTTTGGCGGTGATCCAAAACGCGTTACTATTGACGGCGAGTCGGCCGGATCGATCTCGGTTTGCGGTCAAATGGCATCGCCACTTAGTAAAGGTCTGTTTAGTGCCGCGATCGGAGAAAGTGGTGGCATTTTCCCTGTGCCTACACTTGCTGAAGGTGAAAAAAGAGGTGCTGAATTCCAAAAAACAGTTGGCGCTAATTCACTTGCCGACCTCAGGGCGATTCCAGCTGATAAATTACTTGACCTGGCAGCCAAACAAGGCGGTTTCAGCATGGCCGTTGTAATTGATGGTTATTTTTTACCTAAACAAGCCAGTGCAATTTATGCTGCCGGCGAACAGCAGCATGTCCCTTTACTTGCTGGTTGGAACTCGGCCGAAATACCTTACCAGGCATTTTTGCAAGGTTTGCCACCAACTCCTGAGAATTATTTAAAAAAAGTAAAACAAGCCTATCCTAATGACACCGCGACCATTTTGAAATTGTATCCCGGTTCGAATCCAGAGGAGATTGTAAAATCCGCAACTGCCCTGGCCAGTGACCGTTTTATTGTTTACAGCACCTGGCTGTGGGAAGAACAGGCAGCTAAAACAGGCGGAAATCCGGTTTACAGCTATATATTCTCGCGGCCACGACCTGAGATGGTAGCATCAATGGGCAATGCCAAGCCCGGACTGGCTGGTGGTGTCATTAAAAGTGATACCAAAGAAGCACCAAGTAAATTGCCACCTCCATTAGCTGGCGCGGCTCATGCTTCTGAAATTGAATACGCCCTGGGCAATTTGCCCGGTAACAAGGTGTATGCATGGGGCCCGGATGATTTCAAAGTATCTGAAACGATGGAAAGCTATTTTGCCAATTTTATAAAAACCGGTAATCCAAACGGCAAAAGTCTGCCGCTATGGCCCGCTAATAACAGTAGTGGTATTTTAAACTACATTAACATTGATGTTACTACTAAAGCACAGGCCGCAGATGACCGTCCACGCTACCTGTTTCTTAACCAACTAGATAGCAAAAAGTAGTTTTTAAAAATATTATCCAGAGAGCTGCCCGGGTTGATCGGGCGGCTCTTTGTTTTTTAGGCTTAGCCGCGCTTATTTCTTAGCTTTGCGGGCAATAATATGTTTCACGTACCAGAATTACGCACCGTTAATGTTACCCGTTATGTTACGCCCTTGCGCGAAGGCGGTTCTTTGCCAGCCATTGCCGGAGCCGATGATGGGTTTTTATATGTGTTGAAGTTTCGTGGAGCGGGGCAGGGGGTTAAGGCATTGATCGCCGAGCTTATTGGTGGTGAGATAGCCCGGGCGCTTGGTTTTAAAGTACCTGAGATTGTATTTGCTAATCTTGACACAGCCTTCGGGCGCTCGGAGCCCGATGAAGAAATACAGGATCTGTTAAAATCCAGTGTCGGCCTGAATCTGGCTTTGCATTACCTGTCGGGTGCAATCACATTCGATCCGGCAGTTACCCGTTTATCAGAAAGACAGGCTTCACAGATTGTATGGCTTGATTGTTTGCTGACTAATGTTGACCGTACACCCCGTAATACCAATATGCTTACCTGGAACAAAGAGCTTTGGCTGATCGATCATGGCGCCGCACTTTATTTTCATCATGCCTGGGATAATTGGCAGGAGCAAGCTACACGGCCTTTTTATCAGGTAAAGGATCATGTGCTTTTGTCACGTGCAACAGAATTGGATCCGATTAACGAAGAATTTAAAGCAATATTAACACCTGATACCATACACGCTATTGTCTCGCTCGTGCCCGATGATTGGATCAAAGCTGAATGGTACGAAAGTGCTGATGAAGTGCGGGCAGTATATTCGGGGTTTTTAGAAGCACGTGTAGCTGCTTCGGCTAATTTTGTAAAGGAGGCGCAGCATGCCCGGGAGTAATTTGTTCGAATACGCAGTGATACGCGTCGTGCCCCAGGTTGAACGCGAGGAATTTCTGAATGTGGGGGTTATCCTTTATTGCCCATCTAAAAAGTTCCTGCAATGCTTATACTCCGTTGATGAAAACAGACTTTGTTCATTTTCTAACAGGGCGAACATCGGTGATATAAAGGCGCACTTGCATTCATATGCTCAAATATGCAAAGGAAGCATTGATGCCGGCCCGATCGCGCAAATGGATCTGCCGTCCCGATTTCGTTGGCTAACTGCTACACGCAGCACTGTAGTGCAATCCTCTAAAGTGCACCCGGGACTATGTGACGATCCTGCAAGAACACTCGAAAAGTTGTACGCCGAACAGGTATTATAAATCGAAAATGTTAATTTTAAGTAGTTAAAAAATGCGACCGGTAAAATTCTCAAAAGGGATAGCGGTAGGTTTGTTTATCCTCTCAGCCAGTTTTATAGTCAAACATATTTGGCCATCGGCCGATTTTGTTGATGGCTTTATGAAAGGTTTAGGTATTACACTAATGCTGGCGCTGCTGATCAAACAACGCCGGTACAGGGCTTCGTGAAGCTTCGTTTTCTTAATCCATAAAAAACTGCTGCCTTACGATCTTGCCGGTCCTCACATGGTATACGGCTAGTTCTTCGAGCGATTTCCTTCCTTTATCTTCGATTGTATAATCCATATAGATGCGAATGGAAAAGTAATCACCCGATATCAGTGGCTCGGAAACCTCGACCTTGTGAATGGTAGCTTTGGCCTGGAACTGTTTTTCGCGTTCAACCAACGTAATCAATCCCCTTGCTGGGGGCATCACGGTATAAAGCGGGTCGATACTTTCTGTTTCTTCGCCAAAAAGCTCGCGGTAGGCTTCGATAAATTTGTGCTCGCGCAATAGTGCCACCAGGCGTTCGGCTATAGGTTTGATTGTTGACATGATATTTTTGATCCTGCTAAGGCCTGATCGGGGGTTTTTGATTTATTTCGATTTTATTTTAACGTAGGTCTCGATAATGATGTGATCTATATGCAGGCTGTCGATCTTCTCAACGCCGCGCTGCTGAAAGGTATCATTTTTAACGGTAAGCGTAAAATTGAAATCATGATTTTCCCATTCACGCTCAGTACAGTATTGGAGGTGTTCGGTATAGTTTTCGTTGGCGAGGGTATACTTACCAGAGCCCGAATCGTACACCGGTTTGTCTGTTTTTTGAGTATTGTGGGTGAAGAAAGCAAAATGGTCGTCGTTGTATAATTTAATTGTTTCCAGTCCGTTTTTTGGCGAAGTATCAGTTGTGTCTTTCTTGACGATTGATTTACTGCTAACCAATTTCCACGAACCGTTTAATGCCGATTCGGTATTGGTTGGGGCAGCTGGTTTACAGGATGCTAAAGCCATTAGCGCGGCTGGAATAATTAATGAATAGCGCATATTTTTTTAGGTTTTTGAGCTGTAATATCCGTATATATTTTCAGCATGTCAAATATTATTGATAAACCTGTTTTTGGCTATTCAGTGATGTTAGTTACTCCGATCTACTCTTTATTTTATTAGGATTTAACAAAGATTAGGTCTAATTTTGAATTTCCATCAATTGCCGCGTCATGAAAATAGCAGCAGTCCGCCTGGCTTACGTCCCCGGACTTTAATTTCCACTCAATTCATTCTCAGTCTTTCGGCTGACAGCATTTAATTTTTATTTCATTTTTCATGACAACGTTTCATTCAGCTTTAAGAAAGCTATCAAATACATTTACGCTCTTTAAACAAGCCGTTACGGGTGGCGACCACGATTTTACTACAGGCAGTATCCGCCGTGCCGTATTGCTTTTAGCAATCCCGATGATGCTCGAGATGGTGATGGAGTCGGTATTCGCGCTGGTCGACCTTTATTTTGTAGGGCATCTGCCACACAGCAGTTACGCTATACAAACAGTGGGCCTTACCGAGTCGGTACTGGCTATTATTTATTCACTGGCTATCGGGATGGGGATGGCTGCAACCGCTGTTGTTGCCCGCAGAATCGGCGAACATGATACCGTAGAAGCTAGTAAAGCAGGTATGCAAACCATCAGTATTGCTTTAATTATCAGTGTTGTGATTGGCATAGTTGGCTTTTATTTTGCAACTGACCTACTTATCCTGATGGGTGCGTCGCGCCAAACTGCCTCGTTAGGTACTAATTTTACCCGTATTATGATGGGCGAGAGCCTGATTATTGTACTGCTGTTCCTCATCAATGGTATCTTCCGGGGAGCAGGCAATGCCGCAATTGCCATGCGCAGTCTTTTGATCGCTAATATTGCAAATACTATCTTATGCCCGATTTGCATCAATGTATTAGGATTAGGATTGACCGGAGCAGCCGTTGCTACTACTATTGGTCGTGGCTTAGGCGTTTGCTACCAGTGCTACCATTTATTTAATGGCAAACATCTTTTGAAAGCCCGATTGGCGTATTTAAGACCGCAGTGGCAACAAGCCAGGGCAATACTAAAAATTGCCATGCCCGGTATCTTTCAATTTTTGATCTCGTCTTGCAGCTGGATATTTCTGGCGCAACTGGTAGCGCGTTTGGGTGGCGACCGTGGTTCGGCGGGATATCAAACGGCTATTCGTATCCTGATGTTTTTTTTACTGCCTGCCTGGGGTATGAGTAACGCTGCAGCGACACTCGTTGGACAAAACCTTGGCGCTCATCAAGCTGAACGCGCGGAAGAATCCGTTTTTAAAAACATGCGGTATATCGTAGTCTATATGGCCTTTGTTACAGTAATCAGCCTGGTAGCTGGAAATACGTTATCGGCTGTTTTTACCAATGATGCCGGCGTACGCCATGTAGCCGCAGTCGCATTGCGCATCATGAGTCCGGGCTATATACTTTACGGCATAGCAATGGTGATGATGAGTGCTTTTAATGGTGCCGGAGATACGTGGGCCACCACCAAACTCAATTTTATTGGTTTTTGGGTATTCCAGGTTCCCCTGGCCTATTTGTTTGCTCTTGGCTTTAAATGGGGTACTACCGGCGTATTTATGGCTATACCTATTGCCTACACTTTTATAGCCATATCAAGTTATCTTTTATTTAAACGTGGCGGCTGGAAAAAAGTAAAGGTTTAAATTAAAAATAAATCGTACTTAAACGAAATATATTAATCGGAGCTATTGTTAACCGGGGCTATATTTATGTGGCAAAGCCCCGGTTTGTATGCTGGAACAGCCGCAAAGTGTTAATTTTCAGGGGTATGTTGATATGTCTAAAATTTATTTATTGGAAAAGCGAACTATTGTTGGTAACTTTAGTAATAGTTAAACTATAAACTTATGAGTAAATTAATAATGATTGATGATGATATGATGCACCATAAGATCGCTCAGTTGATGCTGCGTGAATACGGTAATATCGAAGAAGTAATTTTGAGTACCGATGCTAAAGAGACGCTCAACTTCCTCGAACTGAATAAAGCCAATACATCAAATTTACCCGATTATATTTTTCTTGATTTGCAGATGCCCGACTACAGCGGCTGGGACTTTTTAAAGGGATACCAGAAAATACATAATTCCCTAAGGAAAGACATCAAGTTATACATTGTTTCGTCTTCAATCGACCCAAAAGATATTAAGCGTTCAGAGGAGTACAAATTTGTCGACTCCTTTGTTCAAAAGCCCCTTACCCGGGAATTTCTACATAATCTGGTAGCCTGACCTGGGTATCCGGATACAATATTTGCCTGAACTTTAAATCAAAAAAGCCACGTAAACGCGGCTTTCTTAGTGTTCCCGAAGAGATTCGAACTCATATCATCAGAACCGGAATCTGACATTCTATCCATTGAACTACGGGAACGGATTTCTGTTGCAAATATATTATTTAGAATCTATAGTATGGGGGACAATCAACATAACCCTGATAAAACCCGACTCTGTATCTCCTGGCTTAAGAATTATACATTGAACCTGAAGTGCATAATATCCCCATCCTGCACGATATAAGTTTTACCTTCGATAGCTAGTTTACCAGCCTCTTTAATAGCAGCCTCCGACCCTGTAAATTTTACAAAATCTTCGTATTTGATAACTTCGGCACGGATGAAGCCTTTTTCAAAATCAGTATGGATAACGCCTGCTGCCTGTGGAGCTGTAAAGCCCCGGGTAATAGTCCAGGCACGAACTTCCTGTACGCCTGAGGTAAAGTAGGTTGCCAGGTTAAGCAATTTATAAGCTGCTTTGATCAATTTATTTACTCCTGATTCGGTAAGCCCCAGGTCATCAAGAAATAACTGGCGTTCATCAAAACTTTCTAATTGCGCGATTTCCGATTCTATTTGAGCTGATATGATCAGTACTTCGGCATTTTCGTCTTTTACGGCAGCTTTAACCTTGTCTACATAGGCGTTGCCATTAGTGACAGAAGCTTCATCAACATTGCAAACATAAAGTACGGACTTGGCAGTCAGCAGCCAGATATCCTGTATATATTCCTGATCTTCTTCAGCTACCGGCGCGGTTCGTGCCGATTTGCCTTCGAGGAGGTGATTGCGGTAAATGGTTAGTACTTCAAAAGCTTTTTTGGCTTCTTTGTCGCCCCCGGTTTTAGCCATCTTTTCGATCTTACTGATCTTTTTTTCGATCGAGTCAAGGTCTTTTAACTGTAATTCTGTATCGATGATCTCTTTGTCCCGTATTGGATCGACAGAGCCATCCACGTGGATCACATTATCGTTATCAAAGCAACGCAGCACATGAATGATTGCATTGGTAGCGCGGATATTTGCCAGAAACTGGTTCCCCAGTCCCTCGCCTTTACTTGCTCCTTTTACCAGGCCGGCTATATCAACAATCTCAATCACATTAGGAACAACATTTTTAGGCTCCACAATCTCCACCAGCTTGGTCAAACGTTCATCAGGTACTGTGATTACACCCACATTAGGCTCGATGGTGCAGAAAGGAAAATTGGCTGCCTGCGCTTTGGCGTTTGATAAACAGTTGAAAAGTGTCGATTTACCTACATTCGGTAAACCAACTATTCCGCATTGAAGTCCCATATCTTTATTAAATTTTGAAGCGTTAGCAAACATTTTCAGAGGGGGTAATCCTAATAAACCTACCTCGTTGAGATGCTTCCCGCCTGCTATTTCGGGCGCAAAGATAGCAGAAATATGCAGCCTTGCAGTTTTTGGCTATTCCAAATTGCCCTTAAACAAAAAACCCCGCCAAAGGCAGGGTAATGATATAAGTTTTAGTTTAGTTTGAATTAAATATCGAATGAAAAATCATCATCAGCAGCTGCTTTGGCAACTTCCGGGGTTTCGCTGTATTCATAGCGTTTTTCAACTACATCCTGATTAGCTTTAATATAGTCAACTGTTTCTTTCAGGCCTTCAGCAAATTTTTCAAAATCTTCTTTATAAAGAAAAATTTTATGCTTGATAAATACGCCATCCTCAAGCCTTTTTTTGCTTTCCGTGATCGTAATATAATAGTCGT
The DNA here is from genome assembly GCA_903866915.1 of uncultured Mucilaginibacter sp. Lineage (GTDB taxonomy): Bacteria > Bacteroidota > Bacteroidia > Sphingobacteriales > Sphingobacteriaceae > Mucilaginibacter. Next base: position 30,538 of record CAIPPO010000151.1, read on the forward strand.
TTGATCGTGTTGCTTTCACATCAAAAAAATAGGTCCGCTTACCGGCTCTTACCTTTTTCGAATGTACTTCTTCACGCTCCCTGTTTTCAAAATCACCCATGTTAATAAATTGTAATTAGTTTTTGATCGGCATAAATATAAATAATTTTTCAAAGTGCAAGTATTAAAAACGATATAGTTGTTGGTTTTTGAAACATTAAGGCATATTTATAGCATATTAGTTAAGAATCAAACGTTTTCTTCTTCTTCCAGAAGTTGTTTTTCGTATAACTCAAAATACACCTGTTTTCGGGCCATCAGTATTTCGTGAGTGCCTTGTTCAACAATCCGGCCCTGGTCCATGACCAGTATTTTGTCGGCATTTTTAATAGTGGATATGCGGTGGGCAATAATAAGGCTGGTTTTTCCTTTCATCAGGCCGCCCAGGTTGCGCAATATCTCTTCCTCTGTGCGGGTATCAACGGCAGAAAGGCAGTCGTCAAAGATCAATATTTGCGGGTGCTTGATGATGGCGCGAGCAATGGAAACGCGCTGTTTTTGTCCACCCGAAAGCGTAACACCACGTTCACCGATGAGCGTATCAAAACCCTGCTCCAATTCCATAATATTGCTGTATACCGCGGCATCTTTAGCGGCCTGCTCAATTTTTAACCTTTGATGCACATCAAAACCAAAGGCTATATTATTAGCAATAGTATCCGAAAACAGGAATACTTCCTGTGGCACAAAACCAGTTTGTGATCGGAAACTTTCGAGGTTTAACTCGCGCACTGGTTTATCGTCTAACCAAACAGTACCAGCGGTGCAATCGTACATGCGCATCAACAAGTTGGCAATGGTTGTTTTTCCTGAACCTGTTCTACCGATAATGGCCACCATTTGTCCGGCTTCGGCAGTAAATGAAATATCTTTTATCGCCTTTATGCCCGTATCCGGGTAGGTAAAGGAAACATTTTCAAAACGGATTTGTCCATGGATCTTAGCAGGAGCAACTGCCGGAGAAACAATATCAGGTTGCTCATCCAAAAACTCGTAGATTCTTTTTTGCGATGCAGCAGCACGTTGTATCAGCGAGGTTACCCAGCCCAGAGCCATTACGGGGAAGGTGAGCATATTTAAATAAACGATAAACTCAGCAATATTACCGGGCGTAATATTCCCTTTCATTACCTCCACGCCACCCACATACATAACGATAATATTACTTAGTCCAACTAAAAGCAATACCAGTGGATAAAATAACGCCTGCACCTTAACAAGGGCCATTGAATGCACCTTATAATTTTCGCTTTCGTTAACAAAACTATCGCGCACCGAATCTTCCCTGACGTAGGATTTGATCACCCGGATACCTGAAAAATTTTCCTGTACAAAGCTTGACAATGCCGAAAGGCGCTGCTGAATCTTCTCGCTTCTGAAATTAATGATATTATTAACGTAGTAAATGGTTACAGCAAGTATAGGTAGCGGAAGAACCGAAAACAGAGTTAACCGCACATTAACCGTTAACATAAAAGTTATAGCGATGATGAACAGTGTCAACGTATTTATGGCATACATAATGCCCGGGCCAAGGTACATGCGCACACGGCTTACGTCTTCGGTTACCCTGTTCAGCAGGTCGCCGGTATTGTGCCGTCGGTAAAACGACAGGGACAGGAGCTGGTAATGGGCATAAAGCTCATTTTTCATATCGTATTCGATGTGACGCGACATCAGGATGATGGTTTGCCGCATAAAAAACAGAAATACACCACGAATCAGGTACAAAAGCAGGACTAGCATGCCAAAGATCAGGGTATTGAAACCAATTTGCTTGTAAATGTCTGTTTGGCTATGGAAACCTGAAAAGAGTCGGTATAGGGGTATATTCTCGGTTACAAGATCTACTGCATCACGGATGACCGAACCGGTTAAAACCTGGAAAACATTGGAAATAACTACAAACAAAATTCCCGGAATTAGCCGCCAACGGTATTTGTACAGGAATTTATTTAAATAAGCCAGGCTCTTCATGTGCGAAACAAAGTTAGTTTTTTTTGCCTTTGGTGCCCCATAGGTATTCAGTTACGGCGATGTCAACCCTGGTAAATTTAAGTTTGGAGCAAGATGAATGATAAACAATCAACTATTAGCTAAATATGTTTGCCGCAATCAAAAAAACGTATACTTTTGTCGCTATCCCACAGCGGGCACATTTACACTTATAATGTCAACCCAAAACTCCAGCGAATCTCTGTTTGACCAGATGAATGCTTTTGGTCATCAAAAAATAGTTTTTTGCAGCGACCAGGAAACCGGTCTTAAGGCAATTATCGCTATTCATGACACCACACTAGGCCCAGCCCTCGGTGGCACCAGAATGTGGACCTATAAATCGGAGGCTGATGCACTGAACGATGTTTTGAGGCTTTCAAAAGCGATGACTTATAAATCGGCGGTGGCTGGATTAAATCTGGGTGGTGGTAAAGCCATTATTATCGGCGATTCGAGGAGAGATAAATCGGAAGCACTGCTGCGAAAGTTCGGGCGCTTTATCAAAAACCTGAATGGCGAGTTCATTACTGCCGAGGATGTAGGTACTAATCCGCGTGATATGGAATATATCCGCATGGAAACGCAATATGTAATGGGCGTACCAGAGTCGATTGGAGGCAGCGGAGATCCCTCGCCGATTACGGCACTGGGTGTATTTATGGGGATTAAAGCTGCGGTGAAGGAAATGTTTGGTAACGATAACCTGGCCGGTCGGTCGGTTGTAGTACAAGGCATAGGCCACGTAGGCGAAAACCTGGTACGGTTGCTGCGCGACGAAAATGCAATGGTATACGTAAGTGATATCAACGAAGAACGTACCGGACAGGTGGCAAAAAAATATGGTGCACAAGCGGTGTCAAATAATACTATTTTTGATATCGAAGCTGATATTTATTCGCCCTGTGCATTGGGAGCAACAATTAATGCGCAAACAATAGATAAATTAAAATACGCTATCATAGCAGGATCGGCAAATAACCAATTGGATGATGAATTTGAACAGGGCAGAGCTTTGCAGGAAAAGGGGATATTGTTTGCCCCCGATTATGTGATCAATGCCGGTGGTGTCATCAATTGTTATTCGGAATTAATGGGTTTCAGCAAAAAGCGGACGCTGCAGCTCACCGAGAATATTTATGAGGCAACACGTAACGTTTTAAGGCTGTCAAAGGCCGAAAAAATTTCCACGATTGAAGCGGCAAACAAAATTGCTGAAAAGCGTATTGCAGATATAAGAAGAGTGAAATCAACCTATTAAATTATAAAACCTTACCGGTAACAGCCCGGTTTAACCGTTCTTTATACTATGCTTAACAGAAGACATCTACGCGTAAAAGTTCTGCAGGCGCTTTATGCCTATCACCAATCGGACAGTAAAGACATCAGGCAGCATGAAAAAAACCTGCTGCAGAGTGTTGAAAAGGTGCACGAAATGTACATCTGGATGCTATCGCTCATAGCAGAAGTAGTAAGCTATGCCGTTATTGATGCCGAGGAGCGAAAACACAAACACCTGCCTACGGCCGACGATCTGAAACCAAACCTTAAAATTCTCGAAAACCGGTTCATTGCATCTTTAAATAAAAACGATGAATACCTTGCAGCCGTAAAAAAATATAAAATTTCTTGGAGCTTTGATCCCGAGTTAGCCAAATCGCTGTTCACCATTTTGAAAAATGCGCCGGAATACACCGAGTATTTGCAAAAAGAAGACGATACACTGCACAGCGACAAGGACATGATCAAATTCATCTTTAAAAAGGTGATATTGAAATCGTTACTGGCCGAACAGGTATTTGAAGATAAATTTATCTTTTGGCCGGTTGATAAGGATGTGTTACAGGCCCTGATCGCTAAAACGTTCAAAAACTTCTCGTTCGACAATCCAAAACAAAACAAGCTGGCCGAAGTAACCGGAAATTGGGATGAAGACCGTGAGTTTATTGTCGAACTATTCCAAAAAGCAATTCGGTATGACGCCGAGTACCAGGACATGATTGGTAAAAAGACGCAGAACTGGGAACCCGATCGAATAGCCATGATGGACACCCTGCTGATGAAAATGGCAATCACTGAATTTGTTAATTTTACCTCGATACCTGTCAAAGTAACGATCAATGAGTACCTCGAGATTTCGAAGGAATTTAGTACGCCAAAGAGCAATTCGTTTATAAACGGTATCTTAGACAAAATTTTGTTCGAACTGAAGGCCGAGAACGGTATTAGGAAGATTGGCCGGGGTTTGATAGATGAGTAAAACCATATTTTGAAAATAGCCTAAAACACAAATTTAACAATGAGAAAACTGTTTTTAGCCTTAATGGCTGCCAGCATGTTGATGGTGGCCTGCAACCATGGGACGGGCAACACCGCTTCAAATGATGCCGGTTCGACAGCCGACCGTGCTGTGTTAAAATTTGAAAAAGAAACGCATGATTTTGGTAAGATCAAAGCCGGCGATATCGTTAACTACGATTTCAAATTTACCAATACCGGTAGCTCGCCCTTAATTATCACAAACGCCGTAGCTTCCTGCGGATGTACCACCCCGATCTGGCCTAAAGACCCAATTAAACCAGGGGAAAGCGGATCGATAAAAGTTACCTTTAACAGTAAAGGCAAAATGGGCTTACAAGACAAACAAATACAAGTAACAGCCAATAC
>CAIPPO010000152.1 GCA_903866915.1 uncultured Mucilaginibacter sp.
CCCCCCACTAACTAAACCTACCGGTAATATAATTTTGTGTCCGCTGATCTTTCGGATTAGTGAACATCACTTTGGTATCATCAAACTCAACCAATTCGCCCAGGTAAAAGAAAGCAGTACGGTCGCTCACACGTGCAGCCTGCTGCATATTGTGGGTTACAATGATCAAAGTATAGTTTTGCTTTAACTCGTGGAACAGGTTTTCGACGCTGGAGGTCGATATAGGGTCCAATGCCGAAGTAGGCTCATCAAACAAGATCACTTCGGGTTGCATAGCGATAGCGCGCGCTATACACAAACGCTGCTGCTGACCGCCCGAAAGGAAGGTGCCTTTTTTATGGAGCGAGTCTTTCACTTCTTTCCAAAGTGCTGCACTGGTTAATGATTTTTCTACGATGACGTCTTTATCGGCTTTAGGAACGCTGATGCCATTGAGCAGGTAACCGGCAATTACGTTCTCGTAGATACTCATATTAGGGAATGGATTTGGCCGCTGAAAAACCATGCCGATCTTATAACGAACATAAATCACATTCATTTTATAAACATCCTCTCCATCCAGCTTCATCACACCTTCAGCGCGGGCATTGGGTATCAATTCATGCATACGGTTAATACAACGTAAAAACGTTGTTTTTCCGCAGCCCGATGGACCCATCATCGCCACAACTTCATTGCGGTTAATTTTTATATTCACATTTTTTATAGCGTGACTTTCGCCATAATAAGCGTTAATATTTTCAGCGCTTACAATTGTACTTTCCATTTTCTTGTGATCACTTTAGTGACAATATTTAGTGTTAGAACAAATACTAGTAGGATGAACGAGGCCCCCCAGGCCAGGTTGTGCCAGTCGTCATACGGACTGGTAGCATAGGTAAAAATAACATGGGGCAAACTTTCCATCGGTCCAAATATGTTGGTACTGAGGTAGCTATTACCAAATGCTGTAAAAATCAATGGCGCGGTTTCACCAATGATTCGGGCTATTGAAAGCATAATACCTGATAATATCCCTGCAAAACCGCATGGAACAATTACTTTCAATATCACACGGTGATAAGGAACGCCTAACGACAATGCGGCTTCTTTCAGCGAGTCGGGCAGCATTTTTAAGGTCTGTTCTGTTGAGCGAATAACGATAGGCAACATCATGATGGCTAAGGCCACACTACCAGATACGGCAGAAAAACCAATCGGCTTAACAATCCAGAAATAGATCACTATACCTACCACAATAGAGGGAACGCCCTGAAGGATATCCACGCATAAACCAGCATAATAGGCCAGCCTTGTATTTGGATTTTCGCTCAAGTAAATACCTGCTGATATACCTACCGGCACAGCAAGTATTGCAGACATTAATACCATCAGAAAACTACCGAGTAAGGCATTGGCAATACCGCCACCTTTTTCACCTACCGGAGCAGGCACATGAGTTAAAAAATGCCAGTTTACCTGCGTTACTCCCTGCCTGATGATGTAAATAAGTATAATAACGAGGGGTATTGTTATCGTAAAGGCAAGAATAAATATCAGCGCTTTGTAAAGAATGCTCTCGGCATTACGGAACAGCAGTCGCTTGTCATCGTTTTTAATCGTCTTTTTAGCGGTATTGTATGACCAGATCATACTGATGATCCAAACAAAGATCAATCCCCATTTAAAAAACACCGGTGAGTCGGTAGTTTTACCCAGCAGAACTGTGGCCCCGCCGGCCAGTGTCATTATAATGCCGCCTTTAACTGTTGAATAAAAAAGGCCAACCGGTCCAAAAACCAGCGACAGAAAAAACGCTGCAAAAATGTTTTTTTCTTTTCCCGATATGGTAAACCTTTGTATACCCTGTTGCAGGGCGATTGATTGGTTTTGGTTATTTAAAATATCCATAGGGTTAATTAATTAGTAAACCTGGTAATAATACGTTTCCCAATAAGGTTAATCACAACGGTTACGCAAAAGAGTACCAAACCCAATTCAATCAATGCTGATAAGTATTGGGTATGATCTGCCTCGGTAAACTCATTGGCGATAACACTGGCCATAGTATTACCCGGGCCAAAAATCATATCTTTAAAACTACTGGCAAGTGCACTGGTATTACCGATAACCATTGTTACGGCCATGGTTTCGCCAAGAGCGCGACCGAGCGATAAAAGCACACCAGCAAATAAACCGGAGCGTGTATATGGGGTAATAACTTTCTGAATCACTTCAAAACGGGTTGCTCCTAACGCGTAAGCACCTTCTTTTAAAGGCGAAGGGGTCATCCTGATGAGTGTAATACCCAATGAAGCGCCATAAGGGATGATCATTACCGCCAATATCAATGACGAAGTTAAAACACCAATACCATAAGGCGCGATATGCCATTTAAGCTCCACGTTGCGGATAATCGGAACCAGCACAAACAGCGCCCAGAAGCCGTAAATTACGGAAGGTACAGCCGCTATAAGTTCAACTGTATTTTTTAACAGATCTGAAAGCCACCCTTTGGGATTGTACTCGCCCAAATAAATAGCAATAGCGTAAGAAAAAGGAATAGAAATAAACAAGGCAATAAAAGACGTAAGCAGTGTACCAATTAAAAAAGGATACGCTCCGTAAACATTACTTACCGGGTCCCAAACTTTCCCCCATAAATAGCCAATACCAAGCGACTTGATGGTAGGCCAGGATTGAACAATTAGCGTAATAAACACGCCAACTACAATGAGCACCAATAAGGCACTCATTATTCTCAAAACCCGTCTAAAAATGTTCTCCCATTTTAGTTGGGCATTAGAAAGGGCAAGTCTTTTATTCTCCACTGCAGCTTTGTCTTTTATTAGTCAGTTAACGTACCAAAAGCAGAAAGCTAAAAGTATGAAGTTTGTTTCACTTCATACTTTTAAGTCTCCGCTTTAGTTTTTTATTACAGCCTTTGTTTACAGAATTGCTTTTCCGTCGAAGGTTGCTGATTTTAATATTTTTTCGGCAACTTTTACTGCCGATTTAGACAATGGTGCATAGTTTAATGGAGCGCATTGAGCCTGACCCTGGTGGATATTATACCAAAGTAATTTCAACAGTTCGGTAGCGCGTTCTTTTGAACGACCATTGTAGTTCTGTTCTTTGTAGATCAAAGCCCAGGTAAAGCTGGCAATAGGATATCCTTTTGGATTGTCGGTATCAGTGATTGAAACTTTCGAATCATCAGGTATAACTACGTTGCTAGCCAGTGTAGTTGCTTCTAATGTAGGGGTAATAAATTTACCACCTTTGTTTTGGATATTAGCAAATGGTAAATTGTTTTGTTTAGCGTAAGCCAATTCAACATAGGTAATGCTACCAGGAGTTTGTTTTACCAAACCGGCAACACCCTCACTGCCTTTTCCGCCTAAACCGGCAGGCCAGTTAACAGCGCTTGCTTTTCCAACACGTTTAGCCCATTCAGGATTAACTTTAGTCAGGTAATCGGTAAATATAAAAGAAGTACCGCTACCGTCTGAACGATGCACAACTACGATAGGAAGATCGGGCAGGTTAACGTTTTTATTAGTTGCTTTGATTTCAGCACTATTCCAGTTAGCAATTTTTCCGAGGAAAATATCAGCCAGATCCTTACCGGTCAGGTTCAAAGGAGCTGAAATACCAGGAACATTATAAATAACAACCACAGCACCTGAAGTCATCGGTATGTGTAAAACCGGCGCAGTCATTTTTGCAGCCTGATCAGCATTTAAGGGGGCATCCGAATCACCGAAGTCAACAGTCTTATTGGTTAACTGTAGAATACCACCGCCAGAACCAATTGACTGGTAGTTAACTTTAGAAGCAGTATAACCCGAAAAGATCTTAGAGAACAAAGGGTTAACAAATGTACTTCCAGCGCCCAACAAGGTATTGTCTTGCGCATTTGCTGAAAAGGCTATTGACGATGCTACAAGAGCAACAACGGCCAGGGTCAAATTTTTGATTATTTTCATGATTTGTGGTTTTTTATTTAAGATTTTATTTACCAAACACGTAATAGAAAGTTAACCTGTAAACCAGGGTGTGATCAGGAGCTACATAGCCAGTTACTGAGGGATCGCGCTGATCTTTGAAATTTACCAACCAGAAGTTTGGTGCAAAGTGAATGTTTTTAGCAGGTGTAAAATCTAAACCACCAGTATAGAAAGTTTCCTTGTTAGTAGGATTATAAGAAGAAAAATTAGTATTAGCGCTATAGGAATCAGCCGTGTTAAAATTGGTATTTGGATTGTAACCATCATAACGGCCGAATAAAGTAAGCTTATCTTTAACCAATGGCACTTTTACCCAGATTGATAAAGCTTGTGCAGTTGCATCTTCTGGTGATTTGGCAGTAGTATTTTGAACACCGTTAGTGAATTTTTGTGTATAAGCTTCAACACCTACCGAGAATTTTGATGAAAGGTAGGCAGCCGATGCTTTCCACATGCCATGCGATTGGCCGGGGATAGCAGCCGTTGCAGGAGCAGTGCGTACATTATCAGCATAAATATCTACTAATAAATGTTTGTCGAAAAACTTGCCCCAAATATCACCGTAGAATATTTTGTAAAAACCGGTATTGGCATTAGCTGCAGACAATAAGCTCGCTGTACTGTTGTTGCCAACCATAAATACATAACCAAAGTTTTTGGTAGCGGGATCAAAGGTTCCTTCCAAATCAGCACCAACATCATAAGAGTTAGTTTTATGTAAGTCGGCTACAGTTTTTTCCAGGAAACGGTTTCCCCAGTTTGCTTCTGCCAATGAACTTGGTCCGTTTGTACCAGGCTCATTCATGGCAAAACCCGGAGTAGCCATTTCACCAACTACCAGGTCAGTTCCTGTCCAAAGGTCCCTTACACGAATATTGATGTTTTTAATGTATAATCCCATTTTGCCGTCAACCAGGTTATCACCATTTTGGATAGCGGTAGCTCCGTTAACGCCGGTATTTGCATTCGGCTCAGAAGCTAAAAGGAATTCAGCTTTAAATTTTTTGTTGATTTCATAGTCGTAACCGAGGTAAATACGGCGAAATTGAAATGCGTTACGATATGTCGGAACGCCTGCATAGTTATGCTCAGAACCGCGTGCACCAGTATTTTGATCTGAGTGTGCAGCATAGTAAAAATCACCAAACGCGTAACCCCAAACTCTTCTTTGTGGTTTCCAGCTGGTATCTTCTGCAGGTTTTGCAGCAACTTTGCTTTCAGTAGCAGTTGCCGACTCTTTTTTAACATCAATTGACTTGCTATCAATTGCTGCAAGCGTAGTAGTTTGTGCCTTACTTTGATAACCTGCTATCGTCAGGCTGAGCAATAGCGCGGTTCCGGCTAATTTTGTAAAGATTGGTTTCATGTTTAATGAGGTTAAATTAAATTTCGGCTCAAAAGTGCAGACTACATATTACCTCAATGTTAAGAGCTGATTAACATTTGGTGATATATGTAACCTAAAAAGAACCGAAAAATGACCAAATACCTCCTGATTAAATTCGCTAATTAATAGTTAAATACAATTATAAGCTTAATATTCAACATCTTACGATATTTAAATATCTGCAGTAATAATTACAATTAGTTAATAAGAGGCTAATACGGATTAATATTAACTTAATATTACGACCCTAATTTAGCCCTGAATAACAGGGTTATGGCTAATATTTTTCACAACTTCCTTTCTCATCGAAAACTGTTTTATGGTTTATTCAACCAGGCCGGGCAAAATATTTGCGAAATGTCTGACCTATTAGCAATTGTGGTAGACACACGTTCGGCCGAGGAGCGCGAACCTTTATATAAACAGATCAACACATTGGAAGAAACCGGCGACGATATCACCCATAAACTATTCCTTGGACTTGACAGGGTATATTTTACGCCACTGAACCGGAAGGATATTTATGCGCTGGCTTCTGCTATTGACGATGTAGCAGATTATGTACATGAAGCCGCAGGGCGTATGCAATTGTATCATATTGATAACTTCATCCCTGCAATACGGGAAATTACAGATTATATAAAGCGTTCGTGCAGCGAATTACAGAAACTTATTTTTTCGTTAGCTAAAATGGAGGATACTACCGCTATGCTTAACTCCTGCCAAATGATTAAAGAATACGAGCATCTGAGCGACCAGGTTTATTACCACGCGCTGGCCGACCTGTTCGCGCATGAAACTGACCCGATTCGTTTGATCAAGCACCGCGATATCCTTTACTCGTTGGAAACTTCGGCTAACAAATGCAAAGTTGTAACCGATGCAATTGAGATCATCGTGATCAACAGTTTGTAGTGTGTTCCGGGTTTAATATGGTGTCAGACTATCTTTAACCACAGCGAACGCAGAGGGTATACAGAGCATGCAGAGGAAATTAAGTGGCAACCCTTATTAATATTTCAGGGAGTACTTTTTAAAGATAAAGTGTAAAAGCCAGATCGGCCCGATAAGCAGAAATTTCAGGTCTGTCAGGAAAGATGGCTTTTTACCTTCGATATGATGGCCAATAAATTGCCCTATCCAGGATACAACAAAAACAATCACACTAATTAACCATAGCGCCGGCCCTCCGGCCTGCTGCCAGCCTGCCAATTGAACGATGATATAGGAAAATAACATGAATACCAATATCATCGCATAAGATAGTACCGGCGATAGTTTGTAGTAATAATAGATACTGAAGGCTATCGCAAAGGATGCCCAGTTGAAATAACCATTATACGAACCGAGAAATTTAAGGTAGGGAAATGGAATGGCCCAAAGCAGCCCGAATAAACTAAAAACAATGAGCGGTACGCAAATCCAATGGATCAGTTTGTTGGTAGGGTTTTGATGACTTTCGGCGTACTGATCAAAATAACGTTCAACCGGACGCTGCTCAGGCTTGGTTGCAGCGGGTTTAGCATTTGCTTTCTTTAGTTTTTGATTTGCCAATTGATCTGCCAAAAAAATAGCCCCTCTCAGCAAGAGAGGGGCTGGGTGATACTTATTATTTCGCAAATGCTACCGAACGGGTTTCCCTGATTACGGTAACTTTGATTTGACCCGGATAGGTCATTTCAGTTTGAATACGGTTGGATATATCAGCCGCTAATGCTTCCGATTGTGCATCCGTTATTTTTTCACTTTCAACCACTACACGCAGCTCGCGGCCAGCCTGAATAGCAAATGTTTTTTCAACGCCGGGGTACGACAAGGCCAGCTCTTCGAGTTCTTTCAAACGTTTGATATAGCTTTCAACCACTTCACGGCGGGCACCAGGGCGGGCGCCTGAGATAGCGTCGCAAGCCTGAATTATCGGCGACAACATCGAGGTCATTTCAATCTCGTCGTGGTGGGCGCCTATTGCGTTGCAAACTTCAGGGTGTTCTTTATATTTTTCGGCCAGTTGCATCCCCAGGATTGCGTGTGGTAACTCCGGATTATCATCAGGCACTTTACCAATATCATGAAGCAAGCCTGCTCTTTTGGCCAGCTTTACATTCAAGCCCAATTCGGCAGCCATGGTGGCGCAGAAATTGGCGACTTCGCGCGAGTGCTGCAATAGGTTTTGGCCATACGATGAGCGGTAGCGCATACGCCCTACCATGCGGATCAGCTCGGGATGCAAACCATGGATACCCAGGTCAATCACCGTACGTTCGCCAATCTCTACTATTTCTTCATCAATCTGCTTTTTGGTTTTGGCCACCACTTCTTCAATACGTGCAGGGTGAATACGACCATCTGTTACCAGGCGGTGCATAGCCAAACGGGCAATCTCGCGGCGTACCGGGTCAAAACCCGAAAGGATGATTGCCTCGGGCGTATCATCCACAATAATTTCAATACCGGTAGCTGCTTCCAGCGCCCTGATGTTTCTTCCCTCACGCCCGATGATACGACCTTTGATCTCATCGTTTTCGATATTGAAAATGGACACTGTATTTTCAATGGCGCTCTCGGTAGCCGTACGCTGAATGGTTTGGATAACGATCTTTTTCGCTTCTTTGGTAGCAGTTAATTTGGCTTCGTCGACAATATCTTTAATCTGCATCATAGCCTTGGTGCGGGCCTCTTCACGCAGGTTGTCAACCAATTGATTTTTGGCATCTTCAGCCGATAAACCAGCGATAGTTTCCAGTTGCTGCACATGCTGTTGTTTCAGTTGCTCAACATCTTCCTGTTTCTTAACAGCCAGTTCGGTTTGCTTTTCAAGGTTGCGTTTGGTACTGTCAAGTTCGCTTTCTTTGCGATTTAGATTTTCGAGGCGCTGGTTAAGCGACTGCTCTTTTTGCTTGATGCCATTTTCACGCTGGTTAATGTTGTTGTTTTTAGCGTTGATCTCCTGCTCATGCTCAGCCTTCATTTGCAGAAACTTCTCTTTGGCTTCAAGCAATTTGTTTTTTCTCAGGATCTCGGCATCATTTTCAGCATCTTTTAAAATCTTTTTTACTTTGTTTTGGGCCGCTGATTCCTGGTCTTTGAAGAGTTTGCGCAGCAGGAACCTACCTACGACTACGCCCGAAGGCACGCCTACAAGGAGGCCGATGATAACATATAATAATCCGTTCATTGTTTAAGTTTATAAAATAAAAAAACCGCAACTAATTTTTAAGTGTCATGTATTGAAAAACCTCATTTCATTAACGGGACCAGGTTATCGCCCATTCTTTTACAAAGAGGCTTTATTCCTTTTGATCCGCTCATATTGAAGCGTTAAGTTTTTAATAGTGAACCTAAAATTTAACTGCGGTTAAATCTTAATTTGCCCGGTATTATATAAGAACGTTATTACTTAGAGAAAAATTCAGAAAGCATTTGGTCCAACTGGTAAACACGATCAGCAACGTCGGTGTCTTCGACTGCCACTTTTTGTTCAGCTTTTAATGATGAGGTTGCATAATGCAACACCGCCATCGAAAGCAGATCCTGTTTGTCCCTGACCGCATAATTTTCCTGGTATTCTTTAATGCGATCATTGATCAGTTTTGCCGCCCTGCGTATTATTTCTTCCTCCTCCATGTTTACCTTTAGCGGGTAAACTCTGTCAGCAATGTTTATTTTTATTGAGATTTCTCCCATTTTGGCTATTCACTATAGTACTACTGTTTCAGCAATACAATGCACTTATCAATTTCTTGCACAAATTCGTCAATTTTTTGCTTTATGTCAAGAGTTTTTTCATTGGTCTCAGAAAATGACTTTGCCATCTTCAAAACATTCATCTTTTGCTCCAATTCTCTTGTCTTATCTTTACCAGCATTTACCGCTTTTAACAGCGTCTCATTCTCCATTTTTAGCAGGTCGTTTTCCTCCTGTAAAACCCGGCACAACGCTATCAGGCGATGGGTCTTCTCAACGACGTAATGTAATTGTTCTGCTGTTGATGGCATTCTATTTTCAATTAGTGAATGAGTGAGTAAGTGAATGAGTGAATAGTTTTTGATTTTTTTCTATGAATAAATAAATCAGCACCGGTCCACTTACTCACTCACTAACTCACTCATTCACTAATTAATCTATTTCCTCACCTCTGCTCCTGCTTCTTTGCCGAAATTATAAATTAATTTTTGCATTATGCTCTCTATGGCCTTGTCGGTCAAAGTTTTTTCTTCATCCTGTAAAGTAAAACTTAATGCGTATGATTTTTTACCTGCCGGAAGTTTGTCGCCCTGGTAAACGTCAAACACGTTAACATCCTTCAATAACTTGCGTTCAGTTTTTTGTGCAATCTGTTTCAACTGACCGAAAGTAACTGCCTGGTCTACCAGCATCGACAAGTCGCGACGTACCGGCGGGAACTTCGAAACCTCCTGGTAAATTATCTTGTTCTTGCGAACTGCACTTAAAATTAAATCAAAATCAAAATCGGCATAGAACACTGCTTTGTCTACATCCGCTTTTTTTAGGGCAGCGCCAGCAACCTGTCCGAATTTAACCAGCAGCTTATTGCCACGGGAGTATTGTAATCCGTAAGCTAATTCCGTACTATCCGTCTCCGATACCAGAAGGTCCTTAAAATTCAGTTTCTCAACCAGTCCGTCAACAAAGGCTTTCAGTTTATAAAAACTAACCTCTTGCTGCTTATTGTTCCATTGCTCGGCATCCGCAGCACCACTAAGGAATATTGAAAAACGCTGGTACTCGTTGTATTTCCCCTCCTTGTATTCGTAAACCTTACCGAACTCGTAAAACTTAATATCGGGATTCTTGCGGTTCTGGTTGTAAGCAATAGCTTCCAGGCCAGAGAACAGCAAGGATTGGCGCATAATATCCAGATCGGTACTTAGTGGGTTCAGTATCTTAACCGCTTCAGCCAAATTTTCGGAATAAGCTGATTTGGTGAGCGAGTTTGATAAAATCTCATTAAAGCCATTGGCACTCAGCAGGTCGGAAATTGTATTCTGCACGTCGTCCTTCTCGGGGCGGATGGAGTTATTCAATGAAGCCCTTATCTGCGTAGGTATCTCGATATTGTTATAGCCGTAAATGCGCAATATTTCTTCTATCACATCCACCTCGCGGGTTACATCTACCCGGTAAGGTGGAACTTTGAGTGATAGACCTTCTGCTGTTTCATTAACGATTTGGATATCCAATGCGCTGATGATGGCCCTGATCTCGTCTTGCCCTATGGCCTTGCCGATCAGCCGATCGATATTACTGTAGCTTACTTCCACTTCAAAGGGTGCAACCGGGTTGGGATACAGGTCGGTTACTTCAGACGAAATCGTTCCGCCTGCAACTTCTTTGATAAGCAGGGCAGCGTACTTCAGCGCAAATACTACCATGTCAGGGTCGGTGCCACGTTCAAAGCGGAAAGATGCATCGGTTTTAAGCCCGTGACGCTTGGATGTTTTGCGCACCCAAACCGGGTTGAAATAGGCACTTTCGAGAAATATATTTTTGGTTGATGCTTTCACTCCCGAACCAATACCACCAAATACACCGGCAATACACATCGGCTTTTCGGCATCGGCGATTACCAGATCATCTGCCGAGAGTTTGCGCTCAACTTCATCCAGAGTTTTAAATACTGATCCCTCCGGAGAAGTTTTTACCAGTACTTTACCACCCTTGATCTCGTCAGCATCAAAAGCATGCAGCGGCTGACCAAGCCCGTGAAGCACATAATTGGTTACATCGACTATATTATTGATGGAGCGCAAGCCGATCACCGCCAGCTTTTCCTTTAACCATTCAGGCGAATCTTTAACCTCGATTCCTGCTATCACAACACCAGCATAGCGCGGTGCTGCAATTTCATTTTCAACAATTACATCAATATTGAAACTGTGGTTATCAACCCTAAAAGCCGAAACATCCGGCTTGTTGATCTCTGTTTTCAGGAAGGCAGCAATATCTCTTGCAGTACCCATATGCGAAGCAGCATCGGCGCGGTTAGGCGTTAAGCCGATCTCGAAGAGGTAGTCGTCGTTCAAGTTAAAGTATTGTTTAGCCGGTATTCCAATTGGTGCGTCCGCATCTAAAATCAAAATCCCTTCATGCGACTGTCCCAGGCCAATCTCGTCCTCAGCGCAAATCATCCCTTCCGACTCCTCGCCGCGGATCTTTGATTTATTGATCTTAAAAGGTTCGCCGCTTGTTGGATGCACGGTTGTACCTACGGTAGCCACCACAACTTTCTGCCCTGCGGCCACATTTGTTGCGCCGCACACAATTTGCAGGTCGGTGCCGCTGCCAACATCAACTTTGGTTATGCTTAGCCTGTCGGCATTGGGATGCTGCACACGATCTTTAACAAATCCGATCACTAAACCTTCCAAACCACCGGGAACTGCCTGCACCTTTTCGAGGCTCTCCACCTCGAGGCCAATGCCGGTTAAAATCTGCGAGAGTTGCTCTGGACTTTTGTCAGTATCAATAAATTGTTTTAACCAGTTGTAGGAGATCTTCATTTCAGCAAAATAATGAAGGGCAAAGATAAGATTTAGTCGGGAAGACCGGAAGTACGGAAGTCCGAAAGTCGGGAAGACCGGAAGTACGGAAGAAGGGAGCTATTTTAGGGTACAAATTTCCGTTTTGGATGCAATTACAACAAGCCTTCATCCGCAAAACTCAAATAGCTATTATCGTTAACGATGAGGTGATCGAGTATTTGAATTTCGAGCAGGCGCCCGGCGGAAACCAGTTTTTTGGTAAGGTCGATATCCTGCTGACTGGGCTTTAAATTACCTGAGGGATGGTTATGTACCAGGATGATACCGGTAGCGTGCTGCGCCAGGGCAACGCCAAATATTATTTTCGGGTCGGCAACGGTAAAGGTCATGCCGCCTTTGCTGATCAGTTGGTGATTCAATACCTTGCTCGATTGCCCCAGCAAAATGATCCAGAACTCTTCGTGACTTAGATCCACAAGCTGGCGGCGCATCAGGTTCCAGGCATCTTTGCTGCTGCGGATGCTTTCGGCGGGCTGCTCTTCGGTCTCGCTACGCCGGCGACCGATCTCGAGCGCTGCGATGATCGATATTGCTTTGGCTTCGCCGATACCCCTGAATTCGGATAGCTCAGCAATCGAGGCTTTTGCCAGCTTATTCAGGTTGTTGCTGTAATGGTGCAGGATACGTTTGCTCAGTTCCACCGCCGATTCATCGCGACTGCCGGAACCGATGAGGATGGCAATCAACTCAGCATCGGACAGGGCCCTCCTGCCCTGCCCGCTGAGCTTTTCGCGCGGACGGTCGGCCTCCGCCCAGGATTTGATACTGATCTTAGATTCGTAGGGCTTCAACACGATTTGACGCGATTTTAGGATATGGTGATGATAGGGAATCTTAAAAGACTAAAAAACTACAAAAGTTGGTTGGGTAGTAAAATCCGGGCAAACAAAAAAAGGGGATGTACCGGTGTACATCCCCTTTTCAAATATCTGGTTGAAGTAAATTACTTCAGTTTGTTAACAAACTTGGTCAGCTTTGATTTGTTATTCGAAGCTTTGTTTTTGTGGATAACGTTTTTCTTAGCCAAACGGTCGAGCATCGAAATAACCTTGGTTAACAAAGGAGCTGCTTCAGCTTTTGAAGTAGTATCTCTTAACTTTTTGATTGCGTTACGGGTGGTTTTAGCCTGGTAACGATTACGCAGACGCTTCGCAGCATTTGCCCTGATCCTTTTTATCGATGATTTATGATTTGCCATTGTAGCTAATTCTTCTTTTTATTTTTCGGACTGCAAATATAGGGTGAATTTTTTTTATTGTCAATGGTTTTTGATTTTTTGTTGGAAGGATTTAAAAGTTGTACTGGTTGTATTGGTTGTATTAGTTGTATTAGTCGTCCCAATAGCTATCGGGATGGTTTTAATAATATTTGCTTTTCTACTGGTTTTGGTAGTTGTTGGGGTTGGATCAATAGTTTAATTATGCTGGTACAAGCAATTAAACTAATACGTAATGAATAGTTTCGAAGACCTGGAAACCTGGAAGAAATGCCGGCAATTGGGGCAGGACATATCAAAATTAATCAAGCGATTTCCTATTGAAGAAAAATGGCGGCTGACAGACCAATTGATCAGAAGTTCGAGATCAGTAACAGCAAACATTGCTGAAGGTCATGGTAGATTTCATTATCAGGACAATCTCAAATTTTGTCGCAATGCAAGAGGTTCGCTCAATGAAACCCTGGACCATCTGATCTGCGCCAACGACGAAGAAATAATTTCGACAAACGAATTCAACGATCTGAGGCAAAAATACAACGAATGCCATCGGCTACTAAATGGTTATATAACCTTTCTAACTAACGAAGGATCGAAGCCGGGTATTTAGGTATCAGTTACCGGTTAATCTGTGATTAGTTACCTGCTCCCAATAACCAACCATCCCGATAACTATCGGGACAACAAATAAAACCACTAAAAACTAATACAACTAATGGAACCACTACAACTAATACAACCACTACAACCAATACAACTAATACAACCACTACAACTAATTCAACAATGAAACCCCCATTCCTATTCTCAGCGGCGGTCATCATCCTAACAACCCTCAGCTCCTGGGGATTCTATGCACACAAACGCATCAACCGTACAGCTGTTTTTACGCTGCCTAAGGCGATGGCGGGTTTTTATGAAGCCAATATCAACTTCATCGCTGCGCATGCAGTTGACCCGGATAAAAAGCGCTATGTAGACTCACTGGAGTCTCCGCGGCATTTTTTGGATGCCGATCGTTATGGGAAGCGACCGTTTATGAAACTGCCGGTAAAATGGAAGGAAGCGGTTAAAAAATATACGGAAGATACCATCAAGAAATACGGCACACTTCCCTGGGAAATCCAGGCGCAGTACTACTGGCTGGTGGATGCTTTTAAAAAGCATGATACCTCTGCTATTTTGAAGACATCTGCTAACCTGGGTCATTATATTGCCGATGCCCATGTGCCGCTGCACCTGACGCGAAATTTCGACGGGCAGCTCAGCGGGCAAACCGGCATCCACGCCCTTTGGGAAAGCCGGCTGCCCGAATTGTTCAGCGATAAATACAATTATTATGTGGGCAAA
>CAIPPO010000153.1 GCA_903866915.1 uncultured Mucilaginibacter sp.
CAGGCTTAGTAAAAAGAAATTAATGGCAGGTTTGTCTCGCGCACAACATCCAATTTGGTGTCTAGTATGAACAGTCAAAGTACTGCCATTAATCCTGTTTGTTTATCTTTTACAAAGATATGAGTATGCAGCGCTGGCCTGCGGGCTGTGTACTCGTGTCTAACTAAAAACACCGACACTCAGGCACGAGTACTCAGCGCTCAAGGCTTTTGCGCGGCATACTCACGCCAGATGGGGGGGAAAGAGCCATTGAAATTTAAGAAACTATTTTGGCTGTGTTAGCAATAGAAGTTAAGAGTCTATTTAAAGTATCAATAGAAAATAGAATATTTGCATCCCTCGACTTAATAAATGAATAAATTGCTGATCTGTAATTAGGCAAGGCTATATCATCTAATCCCATGTTGTACTTGTAGTCCATAATATAATTGTACAAAATCAATTCCTCCTCATTATTAATCGGTCCCTTAATTGTTCTGGTTTTTATCGGAGTTTGATGGGCTGGAGAATTACTGCCTTGTATCGATCTTAAACTTCGCAATATTTCCTCTAATACTTCCCCTTCTTTTCATTTAGGCTTAGGTTTATTCGTAGCTGGTGTTAGATCAAGTTTCGCCTTGAGAATTGGGAAAAATAATTTAAAATTTTCTTCTAAATCTTTCTCAATTAAATGAGTTTCGTTGTTTTCTTTCAATTTAGAGTTAATTGTTCGAAGCAATGCAAGTATGTCTGCTTCATTATTCCTAGTATTTTGGAATCGTGATAGTGGTTGTTTAATATCAATAGACTCAATGTCAAATAAAAATGTACAAACAATCGCGTTCTCAACGTTAGAAATTGCGCCGGCTTCGTAATGTAGGTATGTCGAATCGAGGTTGTCCGACGTCAAGCACAAAATGCCAATGCGGGATTCATTGAGGTTTCTAGAAATTTCATTGTCCCAAACTAACCCTTTGTCGATGTGAGTAGAAATCCAGGGTTCTACTGCTTGCAAAACTCTCCTTAGCCATTCTTACAATGTTTCAGCGATATATTTGCTTCTGTCGCCGGACCAACTTATAAAGACTTTCATAAAAAAATTTAGGTGTACGTCAAATATAGCAAAAAATTACTCAACTCATCCCCAACAACTTACACTTGCAAAATGTAGATATCTATTGATAATTAAAAACTTCTTTGTTTATGTTTTTTAAACACAACCCTTACAGCTGTTCGGAGCAATCCCGATTTTATCGAATTTATATCCAGTGCGTCCGATATTGTATTATACTCTTTAACGGATGGGCAGAACAAAGCAGTTTTTTTGGAAAAAGGATTACCCGGATACTTTTCAAAAATGTTGCGCGGAGGGTGACATGCTGAGCTGGTCGAAGTATGGCTGGACGCGGCTTTAGTCTGAGCCACGACCTGCCGGCCTGCCGGTTCGTAGGATTAACGATTTCCCGGGCATTTCATCGGCTTAGCAATACGTTTATTAGGAGGCACCTACGGAGCCCATTCCTATATTCGGTTTTTCTAAAGACAGGAGACCCCTAAGGGGTCTTTTTTGCCTATCAAGATCAGAAGGTGCTATTATTAATGATATAATCAAGCGACCTTGGTTAATGTTCATCTATCAAACTGTTCATCACTCCGTAGGAGTAGCCTGTATATAGCAAAAAGAAAGATAAATATAGGCTCCGTAGGTGCCTCCTGCAGGCGCCTTGTATAATTTCTGACCTTTACGTTATTTGATTGGCAGCTTCTGCCTAAACGCATAATGACCATGATGTTGCGTTAGGGATAGTAGCGGATACCCGCCTTGTGGCTAATGCCTGTGCAGTATGAGCGGATAGCCCGACCCGCAGGGGAACGCCCTGTATTGGTTGTATTGGTTGTATTGGTTGTATTGGTTGTATTGGTTGTAGTAGTGATTAGTTAACTGGTGATTTGTTAACCAGGTATAAGGGTACTAATTTCAAGTCCCCAATCGCTGATCACCAATTAACTAATCACCAATCACTAACCCCCTACTTTATCCCGTAATGATCGTTCATCAACTTCACAAACATACCGCCTGGTAAAATAGCCTTTAACATAGGAACAATGGTTTGCCCGATGGCGCCTACCAGGTAGCTGTGGGCCGGCTTTGATTTGCCAACGATGCTTACAATTTTGGCTGCCAGTACATCCGGACTTGCGCCTATGCTTTCGTCTTTTTCCATGGCGGCTACGGCGGCATCAAATTCGGCTTTCAGCTTGTCGTTTTTGAGGGTGAAAGGTAGTTTTTCGCGGTTGCCGGTAAAGTCGGTCTTGAAGTCGCCGGGGTTCAATACGGTAACACGTACACCAGTATTTTGAAGTTCCATGCGCAGGCTTTCGGAGTAACCTTCTATGGCAAATTTTGATGCACTGTATAATCCCTGGTAAGGTAAACCAAACAAACCTGCGAGCGAACTGATGTTGATTACCAGTCCGGATCCTTTATCTATCATGCCGGGTAATACTGCGCTACATACCCGCACCACACCAAAAAAGTTAACTTCGAACTGTTTTTTAGCAGCCTCAACCGGCATGGCGTAAAGCGGACCGGTTATACCATTGCCAGCGTTATTTACCAGCACATCAATTTGGCCATGCGCTTTGATCACCTGGTCGACAGCCGCTTTTACCGAGGCATCGTCGGTTACATCCATTTGCAGCGGATTGAACGGAACGCCCGAAAAACGTTTGATATCGCGCGATGTACCATAAACAGTATGTCCCTGCGATGCAAGTGCTTTAGCTGTTGCCAAGCCTAAACCGGATGAGGCCCCGGTTACCAGTATTACTTTTCCCATTGGATAAATTTATGCTGTGAAATTAAGTTTAAGATGCTGATACAAAGAAATAATTTTTATCGAAGATTTTATAATTGATGGGCAGGTTTACACCGGAAAGCTAAATTTTCCCATCAACACGGCCGGGTTGCTGCCTATTTTCAACGGTTCGCCGCTTAATGCTTCGTTGCCCAGCAGCGCAAACAGAATCGCTTCTTTGGCATCCGGATGGATACCTAATGCGCCGGTATCCAAAATAGCATCCTGGTGCAGCAGCATGCGGATACAATTGATCACAAAATGGTTTTTGGCACCACCACCGCTGGCATAGATTTTTGAACCCGCTGGCAAGTTGCGCGCTACAAAATCGGCAATGCTTTTTGCCGTGAATTCGCTGAGCGTACTGATCAGATCGGCCGGTTGGATGTTTTTTGTTCCTGATACCTGTTGCGCATCTTCCACGTAAGCCATATTAAACAATTCGGGACCTGTGGTTTTTGGTGCTTTTTCGCTGAAGAAGGGATGATCGAGCAGCGCTGCAAGCAGATCCTGGTTTACTGTACCTGATAGCGCTATCAAAGCATCTTTGTCAAATGCCCGATCGAAATACTTACGGCATGCTGCATCTATGAGCGTATTACCCGGGCCGATATCGGTACACAATATTTTATTGGTATCCCCATCGGTGGGCAGGTAGGTAAGGTTGGCAATGCCACCAATATTAAGCAGGATACGGTCCTCGCCAGCCTTGCTGCCCAACAGTACATCGCCATATAACGCTAATGGGGCGCCTTCGCCACCGGCTGCTATATGTTTTTGACGGAAGTCGCTGATGGTGAGGATACCCGTCTTTACCGCCAAGTGATCCCCATCGCCGATTTGCAAGGTGGCATTGGGGTAGCCTGCCTGCCTGTGTAAACGCTTAGGCGCATGGTAAATAGTTTGCCCGTGACTGGCAATAAAATCTACCGTTGTTGGGTCAATACTCCATTGTTGAAGCGCCTGCAAAACCAGCTCGCCATGGAAACTGGCGATATAGGCGTTGAGTAAAGTCACCTTTTGCAGATCGACTAACCTCCGGGAGAATATTTCATGTACTTCGTGTTTAAAATGGTCCGGGTAAGGAATGGTGACAAAATGAAGCAATTTGAACCTGGTATCCAGGCCACAAGCACTAAATCTGCATAAAGCGATATCCAGGCCATCAAGTGAAGTGCCGGACATCAGTCCGATACCCAGTTTTTCAGGCTTTTTGGCGATGGTGAATAGCTTTTGGAGATTTTGGTTCATTTTATAGGTACAATTATCGGCGCATTTTTTAAACCTGCTAACTTTTGTAGGTGGTAGTGATATTGCTTTGTTTTAAATTGTGCAAACAAAAATATAAAACCAATATGCAAATTTTTAGGCAGATAAGTGCTTATTGTCTGAACCGCTGATTCGTGTGTCCCGATAGCTATCGGGATTAATGATTACGCTGATGCTTTTCAAAAATTTTGTGCGAAGGGTGTCATGCTGAGCTCGTCGAAATGCGAAGTGCGGAATGTCGATTGCGGAATTTGAATGCGCGCAGGGTGTCATGCTGAGCTTGTCGAAGCATGGTGGGATGGGGTACACGCGCTAATTGCCAGAAATCTGTGAAATCAAGCAAATCAATTTAAAATCTGTGATTCAAACAATTGAAGGAATGCTGCATCCGAGTACCTGTCCGCCACACAACCAACTCCCAAGCGGACGGACAAAACACAATTGAATCCGGATATTTTACGTTTTATGGTAAGGTTTCCGCACACGATAATTTTAAATACTATGATTTGGCTATTTTTCTGCAAATTGCAATCATTATGCCCTGTTTGAACCTGTTGGTCAGGTTTTGGCACCCAACATATTTAAACCTTTTTAAAAATTTCAAAAACGTACAAGGTCCAACTTTAAACGAATAACAAAATCCTATGAGTATCAAACGAAACCTTTCCCTGTTAACCCTATCTCTATTGCTTATTGGCAGCACAGCCTTTGCACAGGCGCCCAAAAAAGCAAGTCCATCGCCAAAAAGTAAACCGATTGCTGCTAAGGAGCAGATAAAAGGCGACCTTTTGCCCGTTGACCCGAATGTGATCATCGGCAAATTGCCCAATGGTCTTACCTATTATATCCGCAAAAATACCGAGCCCAAAAACCGGGCAGTATTATACCTGGTGAACAAAGTTGGATCAATACTGGAGACTGACGATCAGCAGGGTCTGGCGCATTTTACAGAGCACATGGCATTTAACGGTACCCGCGATTTCCCGAAAAATGAACTCGTAAGTTACCTGCAAAAGGCCGGCGTAAAATTTGGTGCCGACCTGAATGCTTATACGTCATTTGACGAAACAGTTTACCAGTTACCCTTACCTACCGATAGCGTAAAAGTGTTTGAAAAAGGCTTTGATATCCTGGCCAATTGGGCCGGTTACCAAACCTTCGACCCTAAAGAGATCAATGACGAACGTGGTGTGGTATTGGAAGAAGAGCGTTTGCGTGGCAAAAATGCGCAGGAACGCTTGCAGCAACAGATATTGCCGGTGCTGCTTAATAACTCGCGCTACTCAGCCCGTTTACCGATCGGAAAGGAGGATATCCTGAAAAACTTTAAACCCGAAACCATCATCCGTTATTACCACGATTGGTATCGTCCCGACCTGCAAGCCGTTATAGCCGTTGGTGATTTTGATACCAAACGTGTTGAGCAATTGATCAAAGACAATTTTTCGACATTAAAAAACCCGGCAAATGAAAAGCCAAGGGTTAAATATACCGTGCCACCCGCACCCGGAACCGTAGTTAAACTGGCTACGGATAAGGAGTTCCCTTATACCATAGCCGAGATCATCGTGCGCCATCCCGAAACGAAGCAGCGTACCAAAGCCGAATACCTGCAGGGTATCCGCAATGAGATATTTAACCAGCTGTTGAACGCCCGTCTGGGTGAATTGACCCAAAAAGCCAATCCGCCTTTCCTTTTTGGCCAGGCAAGTTATGGTGGTTTTATTGGCGGGCAGGACGCATTCACTACCGTGGCTGTTGCCAAAACGGGCAGCGAACTGCAAAAAGCGATAGAGGCTGTAGTAGCTGAAACTGAACGCGCCCGCAAATTTGGTTTTACCCAAACTGAATTGGATCGCGCCAAGCAGGATGTGCTTACCCGCATGGAAAGCGCCTACAAGGAGCGCGATAAAACCAAATCGCAAAGCTTTGTGAATGAATACCAGCGCAACTTTTTAGCTGGTGAAGGTATCCCCGGCATTACCTGGGAGTATAATTTTTATAAAGATAATATCAGCAAAATCCAATTGAGTGAGATTAATGCTTTGGCTGGTAAATATATCAGCGATCAAAACCGCGCTGTAATTGTTGAGGCTCCTGAAAAGGAAAAGGATAAACTGCCTGATACCAAAACTTTATTAAGCTGGATAGCCGAAGCAGGCAAAGGTGTAACTGCCTATGTTGATAATGTAAGCAATAAGCCATTATTGGATAAAGAGCCGGTAGCAGGTAAAACGGATTCGATACAAAGTGATAAAGTAATCGGTACTACTACGCTTGCCCTAAGCAATGGCGTTAAAGTGATCCTGAAGCCTACTACCTTTAAGAATGATGAGATACTGATCAATGGCTACCATTTTGGTGGTACCTCGTTGGCCAGCGATGAGGATTTTACTTCAGATAACCTGGCTGCCAATGTTATCGGCAGCAGCGGTATTGCCGATTTCAGCGAGATTCAACTGGATAAGATGCTGAGTGGCAAAAACCTGAGCATTTCGCCATTCATTCGTGAGCTAAGCGAAGGCGTTACCGGCAGTTCGTCACCTAAAGATCTGGAGACCGCCCTGCAGCTGGTTTACCTCTATTTTACCAGGCCCCGTAAAGATCCTGATATCTGGGGTTCTACTATTTCGCAAACCAAATCGGTTTTGGCTAACCGCAGTCTCGATCCTAACAGTGTTTACCAGGATACCGTAGCCTCAACCCTGAGCAATCATAATTTCAGGAGAATGGTTACTACAGCCGACAAGCTGAACAGTGCAAGCCTGGATAAAGCTTTTGCCTTTTACCAACAACGCTTTGCTGATGCCAAAGGCTTTACATTTGTACTGGTAGGTAGTTTTGATATCGAAAAGATAAAACCATTGCTGGAGAAATACCTGGGAGGCCTGCCATCTTCGGCTGGTACCGAGACTTTTAAAGACCAGGGTATTTATCCGCCTGCTGGCGCCATCACCAAAAATGTTTACAAAGGTATTGGCGATAAAAGCAGTGTTCAGCTGGTATTTAACGGCAAATACGACTATAACGATTTCAACAACCTGCAGATCGATGCCCTGGAGCAAATCTTAGATATTAAACTTATTGAACGTTTGCGCGAAAAAGAAGGCGAGACCTATTCGCCGGGTGTTCGGGCAAATTTTACAAAATTGCCTAAAGGTCGTTATACCATTACGGTTTATTTCGGCTGCGCACCGGCTAATGTCGATAAGCTGATTGCGGCAACCATAGATGAGATCAACAAAATCAAACAAAATGGTCCGGTACCAACAGATGTAGATAAATTTAAAGCGCAACAATCGCGTTCAATCGAGCTTGATCTGAAAGAAAATTCTTTTTGGGAATCACACATAACCAGTTCAACCCAAAACCAGGATAATCCTGATGGTGCACTCAACTGGATACACGACCTTAACCAGGCAACCGTTTGAAGTTTGTCAATCGTATCAGAGACCCAATTTTGATTCAAAAATGAAATGTCCGCATCGATCCACGATACATATTTCCAATTTACTGGGAGTCCATCAACCGCCAAGTTTACTAGGTTTTCCTTCATCCATAAAGAACATGC
>CAIPPO010000154.1 GCA_903866915.1 uncultured Mucilaginibacter sp.
CTGCTTACGGCTCATTCCGTATTTCTCTGCTAAGATACGATAACCCAAACCTTCATTTGTGTGATCCTGCTTGATCAGTAACGCTACCTTTTTGTCCATTTTCGATTTACTTGATGTGTAAACCTATTTCAGGACGAGACATCTGAACATTTTGATTTGTTTGGTTAACTATTGATGAGCAAATCCATACCAATTGCCCGGTCAGTACAACCATTCCGATAGCTATCAGGACAGTCAATGTTGATAACCCCCTGAACGTTAGTAACTTTAGTTAAACAAATGTTAACTAGAGGAGTCAAAAATACGTTTACATAACAAAAACGTATCATGAGAGATCAAATGCTGATTGCCGATCCGTTGAATACGCCAACTGCTTTTGGCGATATTTGCGAAGCTGCCTATGAGCCCCGGTCTGTATGGATGGATATATTTCCGCCTTTAGAAGGCCTGCGTCCGCGAATGGCAGATGCCCGGGCACTGTGCCCATGGAGCATGGCTGCCGAGCTTCGGGATTTTTCTACCCGGCCTTTGCGCAGAAAAAGTATCCTGGATGCTTTTAAAACCGGACTCAATACCATGCAGCTGTATCAATTGCCGGCCGGGCGTATCCTTTTCATCGAAGATACTGCCAGCAGGAAAATCACTGTTTGGGTAGAGTAGCCGCAGGCAAGCTGTAAAGACAACAAACCGGTGCTGACCACCCGGCTTGTAAGGAGGCTTGGCCGCCCATAATTATTCGATCACAAACCAGGTGTATGAATCTGGCTGCAGCGTAACATGCAGCTTTACCGTATAATCTCTCCCCAGTACATAGCCGGTTGCCACACCATCTTTTTCTTTGATCTTAGCTTTTTCTGTTAGCCCGGTATAATAAAGCGGTAGCTTTATGGTTCGTGTTATTTTTTCTTTAAGCGGATTATAAAGCATCACCAA
The DNA here is from genome assembly GCA_903866915.1 of uncultured Mucilaginibacter sp. Taxonomy (GTDB): domain Bacteria; phylum Bacteroidota; class Bacteroidia; order Sphingobacteriales; family Sphingobacteriaceae; genus Mucilaginibacter. The sequence continues at coordinate 934 of CAIPPO010000154.1, forward strand.
CCCTTTGTTTTTTAGCGCCGGGTTTACATGCATCAGTCCATCCCAATCGCGCCCATCCGCCCGACGCAAATGGATCACATCTGAATTTAACAGCGTACGGTACTTTTTATACCAGTTGATCACGCTTTTCACCGCAATTTTGGTTTTTTCAGTATCATACAATCGCGGGCCCCGGTAACAAGCCTGAACACCGGCTCCGTAGTATTGTATCATTAACTGCGTATAGTCCTGCAGGTGGTCGGCAAGTGGTTCCAAAACGGCCTCAGGACCGCCGCCCTGGTATTTGGTAAGCGGTACAAAACCCCAGCTCATGGATGGTGTTTTCTCCCATAACCCGTCGTAGATATTTTGCCGGTTCAGTATTTTCTGGTCCTGCCGGGGCAGCGAAAAATTGACCTCGCGGTAGCCGATACCAATTTTATTGCTGCCATCAAGGAAATACCAATCGGGTGCATTTACATAAACGCCATGCTCGCTGCACCAGTGGTAAAGGCCCTTTTGTAATTCCATTTGTTTCCACTGGCTATCTTCAAGCCCCAGATGGCCCGGGTGAACGGTGCTGGCACAAACGTCGCCAGGGTAGGGTCCATCATTCTCGAAAATATCAAAACCGGTTCCGGAGATAAAGCTTTTTAATTTAGCAATATAAGCCAGCCCCCATTTACTACCCAGGCAGGGCGCATTTCCAAAAAAAGCAGCCGCATCAGGCTTCCCCGTTTTAGGATCGATCACATCATCTTCATCACTGATCCTGCGCGAGCTAAACAAGGAATATCCGCCAATTTTTATGCCCTTCCCATGCGCATAGGCTGTAATACTTTTCCACCGTGCGATATTATTTGCACTGCTGTCCTCCATATCGCAATTGCTTCCAAAACTTAATATTAAAGCCTCATATCCCGTAGCGGCGCACTGCTCAATTGCCCGGTAAACTTCATCATCAGTTTTGCTTACCAGGTGCATGAAGATAGGGTTTTCGGTGGTCCAGGGTGCTGCCGTCCGGTACATTTGCCGTATGGCCAGCCCCCGCCGCTCCCGGTCATAGCTATCCATCAGTAACTCATAGCTGCGTACCGATTTGAAGACTTCGCCCGTGTTTAAAACAATGCCGTTAACTTTTTCGGGATAGATCTCCAACAAACAGGGTGTTTGGTAATTATAATTCACCTGCGAAGTATAGGCACTATCAGCCAGCCAATGCGTGGTTTGGTCGCTCAGGTCATAACGCATGGCATTATTAAATGCATAATTAGTTTCCACGTAAATGCCGTGCTGTTTTTTCATTTGTTCGGGCGAACCTACCACGGCACTTTCTTCTTCTACCAAAGCGAGTATTTCGTTGGTAACACGCCCCACTTTTATGCTATGCCCCGAATTGTTTTCAACCCTCACCGACTTTACAATAAGGGGTATTCCATCATACAATTCGTAGTTGACCATGACGGCGATATCCTTTAAAGCTTCCTGACGCGAATGATATACGAAAGTCAGCGTTTTGCCCGTCGGTTGTTTAGCGTTCATGGCCCAGCCAACTGGCTTCCATGCAATATAGGTTTGCAGCTCGGTGATTTTATACCCGGAAAAATAAAAATCATCATCATGGGCCTGGTACCTGTCTACCGAGTCAATCTGTAGGTAAGCGTTTTCGGTTTGGCCGTAAAGTCCGCCTACGTTGTATGCCCTGCCATCTATGTTTAGGCTTGCCTCGGGCTTAATCGCCCGTAACAATTGCTGACCGCTTGACAGATTTTCAAAGTCGATACAAGCCACATTAGGCTGTATCCTGAATACCCTTTTTACCAGGCCATTGTTCAGGGTGATATTTTTATGGTCGCGATCAACGATAACCCGGGCCCGGACTTTTAGCGGCTTTATCAGCCAGTCGGCTGGTATTTGTCCGTTTGCACTTAGGGTTGCGATGCCGCAAATCAGCAAAATAAAACAACGTAAAAAATGCCTGCTGTTAAAGCTGTTATGGGTGCGATGTGCCATGGTAATACTTAATTTTCAAATGTATTAAATCCGAATAGGGATTTGGAGTCCCGGAAAAACGCAAAAAAAGGAGCCAAAAGCAAAATATCTTTAGTTTTCTTACCCTTGTTTCAACCGGAAAGTTAAATTAGCATATTCATTCCGCAATAGCGTAAACCAATTAAAACCATTTTGATATGCAAGCCCTTTTTGGCATAATTTTTCATTTTATTGGCGGCTTTGCGTCCGGCAGTTTTTACATCCCCTATAAAAAGGTGAAAGGATGGGCCTGGGAAAGTTTTTGGATCACAGGTGGTATATTTTCCTGGTTACTGGCTCCTTTTATTGCCGCATGGCTTACCATTCCCGATTTTATGCATATCATACAACACACGGGTGGGAGCGTACTTTTTTATACCTTTCTTTTCGGAGTACTTTGGGGTATTGGCGGACTGACCTACGGCCTTGGCGTACGTTATTTGGGGGTTTCGTTGGGCAGTACAATCATCCTGGGACTATGTTCGGTTTTTGGGGCATTGATACCATCGTTTTACTATAATTTTAACCCTACGCCCGGTAAAGACAGTTTCAATACGCTATTGCATACCCACTGGGGGCAATGGGTGTTATTTGGTATAGCTGTATGTGTTTTGGGGATAGTGATTTGCGGGCGCGCAGGTACGCTTAAAGAACGTGATCTGTCAAAAAGCGATGTTAAATCGAATAACGCCGAATACAAATTCGGTTTGGGGCTGTTCGTAGCCATTGTTAGCGGGGTGCTAAGCGCCTGCTTCGCATTCGGACTGGATGCAGGTTCGTCAATGGCGCATGTGGCGGGCAACTTTTGGAAGGCCTCGCACCCGGGCCAGGGCGAGTTCCTGTTCCGAAATAATGTTACCTATATTGTGCTGCTTTGGGGCGGCCTTACAACCAATTTTATTTGGTGTATGGTACTCAATGCCCGTAATCGTACTTTTGGGAACTATACGGATAAAAAGACACCTTTAAAAGCAAATTACCTGTTTTCGGCATTGGCTGGTACAACCTGGTTCCTGCAGTTCTTTTTTTATGGGATGGGCGAAAGCAGGCTGGGAAACGGTGCCAGCAGTTGGATATTGCATATGGCATTTATCATCCTGACAGCCAATGTATGGGGACTCGCACTGAAAGAATGGAAAGGCGTAAGCCGCAAAGCACTTTATACGGTATTAGCAGGTATACTTACAATCATTGTTTCAGTTTTAATTGTTGGATATGGTAATTCGATTAAGTAGCTTATTGTTTTGCTCCGAAAGTCAGCATTAATCAGAAAGATGAACAAATTGTTTCAATAATCATTCAATCACTAATTTACTCAATAAAAATGACCTTCCGGCACGTAAGCTATTTGTGGGACGAAAAAAAGGCAGCCGAATTGGCAGGCGACGAAGTTGCATTACTAATCTATCGCTCTAACTTGTTGGGAGCCGATTTGCGACTCACTAATTATGGCGGGGGTAATACATCCTGCAAAGTAATCAGCCCCGACCCTCTTTCGGGTAAAGAAGTAGAAATAATGTGGATCAAAGGTTCGGGCGGCGACCTCGGGACTTTGAAAAAAAGTGGGTTGGCAGCATTATACGCCGATCGTTTGCGCAGCCTGAAAGCGATTTATCGCGGTTTGGAATATGAAGACGAGATGGTTGCATTGTTTAACCATTGCATTTACGATCTGGATTCTAAAGCACCTTCTATTGACACGCCATTGCATGGTTTTTTGCCCTTTAAACATATAGATCACCTGCATCCCGATGCTACTATAGCTATAGCAGCTGCCAAAGACGGGAAACGTATCACACTGGAATTGTTTGATGGTAAAATAGGCTGGGTAGATTGGCAGCGCCCTGGTTTTGACCTTGGCCTTAAACTGAAACAATGCCTCGACGAAAATCCCGGGATCATCGGTATTATGCTCGGTTCGCATGGCTTGTTCACCTGGGGCGACACAGCTTACGAAAGTTATGTAAATACGCTTCAGGTGATTGAGAAATGTGCACAATTCCTTGAAGATAATTACGCCAATAACGGCCCCACTTTCGGCGGTCAAAAGATAGCGGGACTGGATGAGGCCGGTCGCAAAAAGCAGGCAGCTGCCATAGCGCCACTGCTAAGAGGTTTTTGCTCCAGCGAACGGCATATGATCGGTCATTTTACCGACGACGCTCGGGTATTAGAGTTTATCAATTCAAACGAGCTGCAGCGCCTTGCACCAATGGGCACCAGTTGCCCTGATCATTTTTTAAGGACCAAGATCAGTCCCCTGGTGCTCGAGCTGGAGCCCAATGAAGATATTTCGGATTCAAAAGCTGTTAGGGAGCGCTTGGCACCGGCATTTGAGGCTTACCGTAAACTATATGCTGCATATTACGAAAAGTGCAAACACCCTAATAGTCCGGCAATACGCGATGCTAATCCGGTGATCATCCTTTACCCCGGCGTTGGCTTGTTCTCTTTCTCAAAAGACAAACAAACAGCTCGGGTAGCAGCAGAATTTTATACAAATGCCATCAATGTGATGAAGGGCGCTGAAGCTATTTCGTCCTATACCTCCTTGCCGAGGCAGGAAGCCTTTGATATTGAGTATTGGTTATTGGAAGAAGCCAAACTGCAGCGTATGCCCAGGGCAAAGCCACTTTCAGGCAAAATTGCATTGGTTACTGGCAGCGCCGGAGGGATAGGGAAGGCTATCGCCAAAAAATTTGCGGACGAAGGTGCAGTAGTTGTGCTTAATGATATGAATGCCGATCGTTTGCAGCATGCGGCCGCAGAATTTAAAAGTAAATTCGGACGCGATGCCTATACTGCTGTTGTTTTGGATGTAACCAGCGGGACGCAGATCAATGAGGCATTTGAGGTAGCAGCCCTGGCTTTTGGGGGAATTGATATCGTAGTGAACAATGCAGGATTATCGATCTCAAAATCGATAGCGGACCATACCGAAAAGGATTGGGATATTTTGTATGATGTACTGGTAAAGGGCCAGTTTTTAGTAACGCAGGCGGCCGTTGCACTGATGAAAAAGCAGGATATAGGTGGCGATGTGATTAATATCGTCAGCAAAAATGCTTTGGTATCAGGTCCCAATAATGCCGGATACGGTAGTGCCAAGGCCGCGCAGTTGCATTTGAGCCGTTTAAATGCTGCTGAGCTGGGTGGCGACAAGATCAGGGTAAATATCGTTAATCCGGATGCCGTAATCAGCGACAGCAATATCTGGGCCGGTGGCTGGGCCGAGGGCAGGGCCAAAGCCTATGGCATAACAGTTGAAGAATTGCCGGCATATTATGCCAAAAGAACGCTGCTGAATGAAATTATTTTACCCGATGATATTGCCAATGCCTGTTTTGCACTGGTTGGCGGCCTTTTGAATAAATCGACCGGTAACGTGCTGAACGTTGATGGAGGGTTGGCAGCAGCATTTGTGCGCTAATAAAATTCAATCGGTATGGATCGTGTAGCTTTTAAGATGAAATTATTACCGGGGTGCGAAGCTGAATACAAAAAACGCCACGACGAAATATGGCCTGAACTTTCCTCCTTGCTAAAGCAATCGGGGATTGGCGATTATTCGATCTTTTTGGAGGAAGAAAGCGGCTATCTGTTCGGGTTTTTGAAAGTTAAGGATAGGCAAGTGCTGGAAAACTTGCCAGCTCAAGCCATAATGCAAAAGTGGTGGGCTTTCATGAGCGATATAATGGAGGTAAACCCTGACCGGTCGCCTGTTAGCCTGCCCCTAAAAGAAGTATTTTATTTACCCTGACCATTAAATCAACCCGAATGCCATGCCAGTAAATGCTAAACTGATTGAAGACCACAACGAGCAACACATTAAAGCGCATCGCCGTAAATTTGATTTCATAACTGCTGAAATTGCTAATGCTGAGGCAATTGTACAAAAGCTCGTGGAATTTAATATAGCTATACCCAGTTGGGCACTAGGAACAGGGGGTACACGTTTTGGACGTTTCAGCGGGGGTGGTGAGCCGCGTAACCTCGAAGAAAAAATTGAGGATGTGGGCCTGCTTCATGCTTTGAACCGTTCGAGCGGTGCTATATCACTACATATTCCCTGGGATATTCCTGAAAATTATGGCGCTATAAAAGCGCTCGCTGCGCAATACCAGCTTCAATTTGATGCGGTAAACTCCAATACGTTCCAGGATCAGCCCGGACAGGCTTTGAGCTATAAATTCGGTTCACTGCATCATGTTGATGCTAAAGTGAGGCAACAGGCCGTGAGGCATAATATCGAAGTTATCAGGCATGGTGTCGAACTCGGGTCAAAAGCACTCACGGTTTGGCTGGCTGATGGTTCGAGTTTCCCGGGTCAGTTAAATTTCAGGAAAGCATTTCAGCGCACATTAGAAAGTCTGCAGGAAATTTACCGCGCTCTGCCTGCCGATTGGAAATTATTGATCGAGTATAAAGCCTTCGAGCCCTCCTTTTATTCGACGACGATCGGCGACTGGGGCCAGTCATTTACACTGGCCAATAAATTAGGCCCGCAGGCCTACACACTGGTCGACCTTGGGCACCACCTGGCCAATGCCAATATCGAACAGATTGTCGCTTTGTTACTGATGGAAGGAAAATTAGGTGGATTTCATTTCAACGATTCAAAATATGCCGATGACGACCTAACGGCAGGCAGCATAAAACCTTACCAGTTATTTCTCATTTTTAATGAACTGGTTGAAGGTATGGACGCAAGAGGCCTGGATCATGCTACTGGCTTAGGCTGGATGATCGACGCATCCCACAACCTGAAAGATCCGCTTGAAGATCTGCTTCAGTCGGTCGAAGCGATCATGATCGCCTATGCACAGGCACTAACGGTCGACCGCCAGGGTTTAGTTTTGGCACAAGAACAAAATGATGTGGTGAAATGCCAGGAAATATTGCAGCAAGCGTTTCGTACAGACGTACGTCCACTGGTCGCGGAAGCCAGACTAGTTGCCGGAGCAGCGCTTGACCCGATTGGTTTATACCGGAAATCGCAGTTGCGAAAATTGCTGATTGATCGCAGGGGAGCAAAAACTATAGCTACTGGCTTGTAGGAGTTTGAATGAAGTCTGTTGCAGCCATATTCGACATCGGTAAAACCAACAAAAAGCTTTTACTTTTTGATGAGGATTATTGTATAGTTGATGAAACAGTTGAACGTTTGGACGAGACTGTAGATGAAGATGGATTTCCCTGCGAGGATATTGATAGTTTAAGCCGTTGGGTATCTGATCGTTTTAGTGAAAAGCTGGTCCGGAAAGAATTCGATATCAAAGCAGTTAATTTTTCAGCTTACGGGGCCTGCCTGGTTTATATTGACGAAAATGGCAGCCCGCTAACCCCTCTCTATAATTACCTGAAACCCTTTCCCGAAAGTTTAGCAGATGAATTATATGCCAATTATGGTGGCAGGGAAAAGTTTTCGATTGAAACGGCCTCGCCTGCTTTAGGCAGCCTCAATTCAGGATTGCAGTTGTATCGCTTGAAGAAGGAGCAACCGGAAGTGTTTGAAAGAATGAAATTCGCCTTGCATCTGCCACAATATTTAAGTTCACTTATTTCCCGAAAATATCTGAATGAAATTACCGGAATTGGCTGCCATACAGCCATGTGGGATTTTCAAAACGACGATTACCACCAATGGTTCAGGCAAGAAGGACTTGAACGGAAGCTTCCGCCGCTCGCCCGTGCTCAAAAACCCTGGTATTTGCAACAAACAGTTGTTGGTGTTGGTTTGCATGATAGTTCGGCAGCGCTGATACCTTACCTGCTGGCAAATAACGAGCCATTTTTGCTGCTGTCAACAGGCACATGGTGCATCAGCCTCAATCCCTTTGATCAAAGTCCGCTTACCGCGGCAGAACTGGCGCAGGATTGCCTTTGTTACCTGCAATATACCGGTAAGCCCATAAAAGCATCGCGATTATTTTCGGGGTACGAACATGACGAGCAGGTTAAACGGATTGCAGCGCATTTTAATTGGCGGGCAGATGAGTTTAACACGATTAAATACGATGCAAAGCTAAAAAAATGGATTGAAGGAAATTTCAACCAGGGCGTTGCTCCGGATGATCTGACCAAAGGTTCGGGCTTCGCAAAAAGATCGCTGGAAGCATTTACAGATCCAAGCGCAGCTTATCACCAATTGATCATCGACCTGGTCAATCAGCAGTTCAGATCTACGCAATTAGTTTTGAAAGAGAAACAGGTTAGCAAGCTGTTTGTTGATGGCGGATTCAGCAGCAATGATATTTATATGCACTTGCTAGCCGGGAAATTCCGGGATATCGAAGTTTTTGCAGCGTCAGTTGCACAGGCATCGGCAATGGGTGCTGCGCTGGTTATTGCTGGATACTGGAACAGCAAACCTGTCCTGCAGTCATCAATTAACCTCAAAAAATACGCTCCGCCATTGTCCTGAACGCTGTATCCGATATATTTTTCTGAAGCGCTCTGTTTGTATCTTACTGTATATCAAAAATATACAAAAAATACCCATCGATTTTTATTATAAAATTCAGATCGATAGCTTAACAATTACACGCTTTTTTATCAAAGCCACTATTTTTATCCGGAATCCCTACCACCAATTATGACCCTGATGTTCAGAAATTTATTGTTTGCATTGTGCTTTGCTTTCGTTTTGACTGATGCCCGCGCCCAGCTCAAATCGCCCCGGCAATTATTTCCCGGCCTGTTTGAGGCGGTGCAGCTATCTGATGTCTTCCCCGATAACAAAACCTTCGTAGACGCAACTGCCAACCGCGATCCGGCATTGATCGTCAAAGATTATAACGAGCAAAAGGACAAAACAGGTTTTGATCTGAAGCAATTTGTCAACGATAATTTTGTTATTCCAGGTACTCATAATGACGGATTTCAAAGCGATATTCAAGCAGGGATCCGTAAACATATCGATACCCTATGGCAGGTGCTATATCGTAAACACCAGTCAGTTTCGCAATATTCTTCCTTGCTGCCTGTGCCAAATGATTTTGTAGTTCCGGGTGGCCGTTTCCGCGAAACCTATTACTGGGACTCCTATTTTACGATGCTTGGTTTGCAGGAGAGTCATAAAACTAAGATCATTCAGGATATGATCGGCAACTTTGCCTATTTGCTGGATACCTATGGATTTATACCTAACGGCATCCGCACGTATTACCTGACACGTTCACAGCCTCCTTTCTTTTCTATGATGATTGACATCCTGGCTAAGGATGAAGGTGCCCAGGTTTATACCAAATATCAAAAGGAATTATTAAAGGAATATGAGTTTTGGATGAAAGGTGCCGGAAATTTAGCGCCGGGGCAGGCCTTTCGCAATTCGGTACGCCTGCAGGATGGCGAAATTTTAAATCGTTACTGGGACGAATCGGACCAACCGCGGGAAGAATCGTATAAAAAAGACGTTAACGCCGCCAAAGATACCAAACAAAAGCCAGGTGATTTTTACCGTAATATACGTGCAGCAGCTGAATCGGGCTGGGACTTTAGCACCCGTTGGATGGACACAACAGGAAAACTGGAAACTATCCAAACTACCAATATTATACCGGTTGACCTGAACTGCCTTTTGTATCACCTCGAACTTGACGTTGCGAAATCGTACAGCATTCAGGGTAATGAAGCGAAATATAAATATTACTTCAATAAAGCACGGCAGCGTAAAATTGCCATCCAAAAGTATTGCTGGAGCGCAAAGCAAGCCTGGTTTATGGATTACAACTGGAAGGAAAAGCACACAACTACCCATATTTCGCTTGCGGGCGTATTTCCGCTGGAGTTTAAAATTGCCAATGCTAAACAAGCCGCAAGCCTTGCCACCACAATAAAATCCAAATTTTTTAAGTCGGGTGGATTGGTTACTACCATCGAGCGCTCGGGCCAGCAGTGGGATAGTCCTAATGCCTGGGCACCATTACAATACATGGCGATAGATGGCCTTAATAAATATGGCGATTATACCCTGGCCAGATCTATAGCCGAGAATTGGGTGCGAACTAATATTGGCGTGTTCAATTCAACTGGTAAACTGATGGAAAAGTATAACGTAATTGATACTGACGTTAAAGCAGGCGGCGGTGAGTACCCACTGCAGGATGGTTTCGGATGGACCAACGGCGTATTACTTAATTTACTCAACCATTACCATATCGATACACTATAATCATTCAATTTATTGGTTTATTTGCTAATTAGTTAGCATAAAGGTCTGTTTAAAATAAGCGTAAAATCGTTTTTTAATATTATTTTTAAACGATAGCTTAGTAGTCCTACTAGTAAACCAATTTTATGAAGAGAATTTTTCTACCTGCCTTGTTGTTGGTGCTGTTTGCGCATGCTGCATTTGCTGCTGTTCCCCAGGCAAGAGTAGATAGTATTATGGCAGTTTTGAAAAAGGAGCTTGCTAACAGGAAATTCTACGACGATAAAAAGGAGTTGCGCATCAGGCAGCTGAAAGATAAACTCGCAGCTTCCTCTCCAGCTAATTACAATTACCAATATGATATTTGCAGTCAATTGTATGAAGAATACAAGGTATACCAATTTGATTCAGCCTATGTTTTCACACAAAAGTTACTAAGCCTCGCTTTTCAGAATAACAATTTAACCCGGGTATACGAAACAAAGATAAAACTAGCATTCATATTGCTTTCGGCGGGGATGTTTAAGGAAACATTTGAATGCCTGAACCAAATTAATACGCATGTATTAAGTAATGAAGCCAAGTTGGATTACTATTCAACCAAATCACGTGCTTATGCCGATCTCGCCGAGTATAATGGCGATAAGGCCTATGCGGTTTACGATCAGAGCGAGGCGATTAAATATGTCGATTCAGCTATTATGTTTTCCCCACCGGGATCATTCGAAAAACTTTATTTCGAGGGCAATAAACAAGTAATAGCCGGTCAATTGCAAATCCCTTCGCCCGAATATGTCGATCTGCTTTTACACTTTCATATGACCGAGCATCGCCGCGCAATGATAGCTACCGGCCTAAGTGCTTTTTATACAGGGCCTTACCAGGAATCGGACCGTATATTTTTAATGGCCGATGGGGCTATTAATGATATCAGGTCGTCGACCAAAGAAACTACTGCCATTTTCAAATTAGGCTGGGAACTGTATCTGGGGGGCGATATTGCTAATGCTTATACCTTTATCAGCCAGGCCATGGATGATGCCCAGTTTTACGGCGCCAGGTTACGCAAAGTGAAAATAGGGGCTGTATTGCCAATTGTATCAGCGCAGAAAAATATCATTACGGAGAAGGATAAGGACAGGTTTTTGGCTTATTTCGTTTCGATAACCGTAGTAGCCATAATCATTTCGTCTATTTTATTTATCGTCTTTTACCAGTTCAGGAGGCTCAAGGCCAAAGAAAAGATCATCGAGGAAAAAAACATACAACTTGAAAAGATAAACGGGAAGCTTTCAGAAGATACTCATATCAAAGAAGAATACATCGGCTATTTCTTTAACCTCATATCGGGCTATATCCTTAAGCTTGAAAAGTTGAAGCGTAGCGTGGAGCGAAAGATAACGACAAAAAAATATGACGACGTATTGGTGTCAGTTAATGAGATCAACATCAAAAAAGAACGTGAAACCTTGTTTTATACTTTTGATCACGTTTTCCTTAAAATATTCCCCAACTTCATTTCTTCATTTAACGCCTTGTTCAGGGAGGAAGACCAGATATGGCCAAAGGATCATGAAGTGTTAAACACCGACCTTCGCATATTTGCGCTTATGCGCCTCGGTATTACCGATAATGAGACCATCGCTAATATTCTCGAATACTCAGTAAATACCATTTATGTATACAAAATGCGTATCAAAGCCAAGGCCCTCGTTCCGAGTGAACAGTTCGATCACCGGATAATGGATATAAAAGCAGTTGACCTGCTCAACAAATCGTGACCGGTATCGTTCCCGGAAAATACTTCATAAAGCGCTTTTAAAAAGGCTTAGTGTGTTAAATAAGTACTCATTAAGGTTAAATTAGGCTTATATTTTTCACTACAATGCTTTTTTTAAACTCTTCATTATCAAGTAAATAAATTTTAAAAAAGCCTTTTTTTCTTATATTTTTAATAAAGGGTTAGGTATTTCTACGACGACTCTATTACTTTGTAAAGTGGAGGAGTAATAAAAAGTATTACGTCCGATACAAATTGTAAACCAAAATAGATTTTTTTATTGAAGCGACCGGGCAATTTAATTTCCCCGGAGAAGTTCGCGAAGGCCACTAACCAGGCTGGAGAGTATGCGCTGAAAATGATGTTTTCGCTGACCATGGCCTAAGTAAGGGACTGTTGTCTGCGAAATGTTGGTTTACTATAAAAGAGCAATTTAATTTTTTATCTAAACAGTAATATTTATTCAGCCAATTAAAAATCAACCCAAAATTTATGCACCTTAAAAATTTACTCAAAGTAAGTTGCTTGATCCTGGCCCTGTTCTTAGCTATCCCCGCGATGGCACAGAATACGGTTGTTACCGGGAAAGTAACAGACGCAAAAGATGGCTCATCCATTCCGGGTGTTTCCGTTGTTGCGAAAGGAACCACTGTAGGTACAGTTACAGACATTAACGGTAACTTTAAACTGTCAGTGCCTGCTTCCGTTAAAACTTTAACAGTTTCCTTTGTAGGCTACACCTCTAAAGATGTTGCCTTAACAGGCGGCCCGCTGAACATTTCACTTGAAACTGCTAATACCTCATTGAATGAAGTGTTGGTGGTTGGTTACGGTACAGTACGTAAGAAAGACGCTACCGGAGCTGTGGTGAAAGTAAGCTCTGACGATTTTGTTCAGGGTGTTACTACCAATCCATTGCAGCAATTGCAAGGTCAGGCTTCAGGCGTTGTTATTACAACTACTGATGGCGACCCTAACAATAGCCCTGTTGTACGTATCCGCGGTACCGCTTCTATTTCAGGTGGTAACGATCCATTGTACGTAATTGACGGTGTTGCCGGTGCTGATATCCGTTCAGTTGCACCGTCTGATATCGAATCGTTCGTTGTTGAAAAAGACGCTTCTGCAGCTGCAATTTACGGTTCACGCGCTGCTGGTGGTGTTATCCTGGTTACTACCAAAACTGGTAAAGCTGGTAAAACACAAGTTTCTGCTAATAGCTACGTAGCTTCAGAATCGGCTGAACGTTTGCCTAATTTCATGGACAGAACACAATATCTTTCTGCCTACCAATCGTTCTATGGCCATTCAATGCCTACCGGAACAACTTCTACAAGCGATCAGGGTGCAAATACCGACTGGTTTAAATTATTAACCCGTACCGGTTTGACCCACAATGAGAATGTGGCTTTAGGTGGTGGTACTGATAAGAGCCATTACCGTGCTTCAGTTAACTATACCAATCAACAAGGTATTGCTAACAACTCAGGTCGCCAGGACATTTATGGTCGTTTTAACTTCGATCAAAAGACTTTGGATGACAAGTTGTTGATCACTGTTAATGCTACAGGTTCACAATCTAACTCAAACTATATTGACAACGGTATCTGGCTGAATGCAGCTGCTGTACCTTCAGTATTGAGCCAATTTGATCCTAATAACGCTGGTCTTTACCAATTTATCAACAACACTCAGGAAACTAACCCTGTTCCACAGGAGCTTTACCTGGTTGATAATGGTGTTCAGGATCGTTTGATCGGTAACTTGCGTTTAGATTACACTATCGCTCCGGGTTTAACCTTCAGCCCATATGCTAATGCTGCACATGGTACTAACGTAACCAATATCTATTACCCTCCTGCAACTGCTTTGCGCCCTGACGGTCAGAGCTTGATCAATGCTGTAGGTGACCAGTTTGGTTTCGTTTCACAGCTTTCAAACCATGGCGACGTAGATAAAGGCGAATCTGACTATACCAATGAAACTTACGGTGCTACCTTGGCTTACAAAGGTACCTTCGGTAAGAGCAGAATAAACTTATTGGGTGGTTACGAGTTCAACAACTTCCTTTACAGCAATTTCCGCGTAGGAGCTCACGATTTTAATGACATCAACATTCCTCAGGAAAGCCTTGGCTCTGCAAACTCTATCTCTACGAAAGATATAGGTTCAGATGCTGGTGGTTCACAACTTAAATCATGGTTCGGTAGAGCAGAATATAACCTGAGCGACAAATATTACCTGACTGCAAACGTACGTTATGACTGGTCGAACAAATTGGGTATCAACAACCAATCTGGTGTGTTCCCTTCAATTGACGCAGCATGGGTAGTTAGCAGCGAAGATTTCATGAAAGATGTAACCTGGTTAAGCAACCTGAAACTGCGTGGCGGTTACGGTATCATTGGTAACCAGGGCAATATCGGAGGTTACACTTCTCAGAATTTGTTCGGTCCATTATCAAACTTATACTATAATGGCTCACTTGGTCAGTTCGTATCTGCCAGCGGTCCGGTTCAGAATGCTAACCCTGACTTGCGTTGGGAAACTAAAGCTACAACTAACGTTGCAATCGACTTCGGTTTATTCAATGGTCGCTTAAATGGTAGCTTAGATATCTACAGTGCTACAACTAACCACTTGTTATACCCATACAGTGTACCAACAGGTAGTACATTCTTTGTACCTACTATTCTTGCAAACGTTGGTAAATTAAGTAACAAAGGTTTTGATTTCAGCTTGAATTACAAAATCATCAGCAATTCTAACATGACTTGGAGCGCAGGTGGTAACATCAACGTTAACCGTAACAAGATTGTGTCTCTGTCTGGAAGTTATGATGGATTCGCACTTAACGTTACTCAGGCTAACGTAGGTTCAACTTCAGGTTTAGGTATCAGCGGTGCTATTTCGCAGATCGGTTATTTGAAAGTAGGATATCCTATTGGAACTTTATTACTTCCAGGTTATGCTGGCTTAGATGCTAACGGAAACCAGGAATTCTGGAAATATGCTGCTGATGGTTCACGTACTGCAGTTACAGATGTTAGTAAATTGAACTATGCTGACGACGGTAGCACACAGGATCGTAAATTCTATACCACTGATCCTAAGTTCACCTACGGCTTGTCAACTAATTTGACTTACAAACAATGGGATTTCAGTATCTTCGCTCGTGGTCAATACGGTAGCCATGGTTTCAATGAAACCTATATGGATTACACCAGCTTAGCTAAGTTAGGTACTTATGGTGTGTTAGCTGATGCAACTTCTTATGGTATAAAAAGTTCTTCTGAACCATCAAATTACTGGTTACAGAGCACTGCATTCCTGAAAATTCAGAACGTTTCTGCTGGTTACAGTCTGAAAATAGCTGATAATAAGTATATCGATAAATTGCACTTCTACTTATCTGGCAATAACCTGTATACTTTTACCTCATATAAAGGCCTTGATCCTGAGTTAACTACCGCTGGTGGCGAAACAGGTATCGACGTTAGAACGCTATACCCACGTGCCCGTCAGTTGTCGTTTGGCGTGAATTTAACCTTGAAATAATTAATTATAAAATAAGTTATAATGAAAAAGAAAAATTTATTAATCATCGCGGCCCTCCTGGTTGGTGTAGGATTTTACTCCTGTAAAAAGGCATTAAATCCAACCGTTGCGTCCGTAACAAAAGATGCTGCAGGTAATAGTACCAGGTATCTACAGTCAATCGTGTTGGGTACCTACACCCAATTACAAGGTTTAACGGCAAATAATGCCATGCTTCTTACGTCAGAGGAAACTACTGATGCACTTTCTGTACCGGGTCGTATCGGTGGTGACTGGGCTGATGGTGGTATCTGGCAACAATTGTGGTTGCACACCTATACTGCTTCTCACGGCAACATTTCTGGCGCCTGGGATAATGCGTATAACACTATCGGATCTATCAACGTAACCTTATCGTTGATCCAGGGTTTACCACAAACCAGTGCAACTGCATACTCTATTGCTGAGTTGAAAGTTTTGCGTGCTTATTTCTACTACCTGTTAGTAACCAACTATGGTAACGTGCCATTGCTTACTTCTACTGCACAGGATGCAACTACAGTAACAACCAGCAAAGCTTCTGATGTATTTAACTTCGTAGTTAGCGAGTTGAAAACTAACGGCGCTTTGTTAAGTGCAAGCAATCCAAATGCTGACGGTAGCCAATATGGTCGTTTGAACAGATGGGGAGCTTACTTCCTGTTAGCTAAGCTTTATATGAACCAGAATGTAATCACCGGATCAACCGGTAACGCTGGTTTCCTTGCGGCTTCATCTTATTGCGATTCAATTATTGCAAAAGGTGGCTACCATTTACAGGGTAACTTCCTCGACAATTTCTCGAGCACCAATAACTCAGGAAACTCTGAGAACATCTTTGTTATTCCTTATGACCACATCTATGCTCCTGGATTACAAATCCAGATGATGAGCTTCCACTACAACCAGGCTGGTAAATACAACTGGGGTAGCACAGGCGGTCCATGGAACGGTTTCTGTTCTAATGCTGATTACTTCGGTAAATTCGCTTCTACAGATACTCGTCGCGCAGGCTGGCAGTTTGGTGTTCAGTACGCAGCTGACGGTGTAACACCGTTAACTACCCGTGGTAGTGATAGCTCATTGGTATTGAACTTCCGTCCACAAATTTCAAGCTTGTATACTGCAACTGAATATGATGGTGTTCGTCAACAAAAATGGCAGCTTGTACCGGGCTACCAAAGCCAGGATGCTGACTTTGCATTATTCCGTTATTCGGATGTATTGCTGATGAAAGCTGAAATTTTGACCCGTACCGGCGATATTGCTACTGCTTTAACCTACACTGCTCCAGTAAGACAGCGTGCAGGCCAACCTAACTTTACTGTTGCTGCATTTGCCCTTGACTCAATTTTGAATGAAAGAGCACGTGAATTTGCATGGGAAGGTTGGAGAAGAGAAGACTTGCTTCGTTTTGGTCACTTTGGTGATAAGAAACAGTTTAAAGCAGTTGACGCAGATACACATGCTCAATTATTCCCTGTTCCTACAGAAGCATTACAAAAGAATCCACACTTAACCCAGAATCCTGGTTATAATTGATTTTTTTTTCTGATATAATTCAATGGAGTAGTATTAGGTTACTACTCCATTTTTTGTTTTGTATATTCGCTGAACCAATATGAATTTACGTTTCCGTTTTGTTTTGTTATGCGCTTTTAGTTGTGTTATAGCTGTTTCCTGCAGCAATAACCAAACACCTGTTCAAAAAGATACATTATTTAAGTTGATGCCGACTGCAGAAACGGGTATTAACTTTAACAATAAGGTTGTTGATGATGGCGAGTTTAATGTGTTCAATTACCGTAATTTTTATAACGGTGGTGGTGTCGCTATTGGAGATGTTAACAACGACGGCAAACCGGATATCTTCTTCACATCGAACCAGGGCGAAAACAAATTATATATCAATAAAGGCAACTGGAAATTTGAGGACGTAACTGAAAAAGCCGGATTAAAGGGCTTGCATCGCTGGCATACCGGGGTAACAATGGTTGATATTAATGGCGACGGCTGGCTTGACATTTATGTGAGCAACAGCGGTGGTTTAGGCGATGCTGATAGGGCAAATGAATTGTACATCAATCAAAAAGACGGAACGTTTAAAGAAGAAGCCGCACAATATGGTTTGGCCGACAAGGGATTGTCGACCCAGGCCATATTTTTCGACTACGATCACGACGGGTACCTTGATTGTTTTGTACTGAATAACAGCTACCGCTCGATTGAAAGTTTTGGCTATAATCCCAATTTGCGTAATATTCGCGACCCGCAAAATGGCGACCGCTTATACCATAACGATCATCACGGGCATTTTGTCGACGTTAGCGCTCAGGCTAATATATATGGCAGCGAAATTGGTTTTGGTTTAGGTGTTACCTCAGGCGACATGTTTAATACCGGTTGGGATGATATGTATATCTCAAACGACTTTTTTGAACACGATTATTTGTATCAAAACCAACATAACGGCAAGTTTAAAGAGATCAGTGACCAGGCGATTGCGCACATGAGTTATGCGTCGATGGGATCGGATATGGTAGACATAAACAATGATGGATACCTGGATGTATTTACCACCGACATGCTTCCTGAAGGCGATCAGCGATTGAAAACTACAACCAAATTTGACGATTATGATGTTTATAACGCTAAATTAAAAAGCGATTTTCATCACCAGTTTACCAATAACTGCCTTCAGCTTAATAATGGCGATGGTACGTTTAGTGAAATAGCCGGATTTGCCGGCGTAAATGCTACCGACTGGAGTTGGGGGGCACTGTCTTTTGATTTTAATAACGACGGATGGAAAGATATATTCGTCAGTAATGGCATTAGTAGAGACCTGACCAATCAGGATTTTCTTGCTTATTTCAGTAGTTTGGAAGTAAAGAACCAGATACGGCAAGGAGGCGTCAAGATCAAACAGTTGTTGGATAAAATGCCTAAAACGCCGATCAGTAGTTATGGTTTCCTCAATAATAAAGACCTGACCTTCAAAAATGCCACCCTCGACCTGGGTTTAGGAACCCCCGGTTTCAGTAATGGCGCCGCCTATGGTGATTTGGACGGTGATGGTGACATGGATCTGGTAGTTAATAACGAAAATGGTCAATGTTATATATATCGTAACATGACTTCAGAGCGTACCCATGCACACTACCTGAAAGTGAACCTGAAAGGTAGTGGTATGAATACGTTCGGCATAGGTGCCCGTGTAACCATTTATACCAACGGCATGCAACAGGTGCTGGAGCAAATGCCAACCCGTGGCTTTGAGAGCAGTGTTGAACCGGTTTTGAATTTCGGACTCGCTAAAGCCGATAAAGTTGATAGCGTGAAAATTGGCTGGCCAAATATGAAAATGCAGGTATTGCGTAATATTAAGGCCAACACCACAATAACCTTAAAGCAAACCGATGCTAACCTGGTTTATAACCCGGTGGTTCCTAAGCCAGCTCCATATTATAAAAATAGCACAGTCGGTAGTTTTAAAGGCGATATTAACCATAAGGAAAACGATTATAAAGATTTTGATAACCAGCGGCTGATCCCGAAAATGGTATCGACCGAAGGCCCGAAACTGGCAGTTGCCGATGTTAATGGCGACGGTTTGCCCGATTTCTTTATGGGAAACGCCACGGGCGATACAGCTAAATTATACATACAGCAGCCCAATGGTACTTTTGTTCGTTCGCGTCAGCTGGCCTTTGAACAGGATAAGAACAGCGAAGATATAGGGGCATTGTTCTTTGATGCCGACCACGACGGGCATCCCGATCTGGTAACCGTTTCAGGCGGCAATCTTGAAGCTGAGGGTTCTATAAACCTGCTGGCTCGATTGTATATGAATGACGGGCATGGTAATTTCAGCCGCAAGTTTACCGGCTGGCCGCTCATTTCGGTTAATGCATCGTGTGTCCGGCTAAATAATAACAATGGCGACTTGTTTATCGGTGCGCGTTGTGTTCCGGGTTCTTACGGGGTGATACCTTCCAGCAAACTATTACGAAATGATGGGCATGGTAATTTTACCGATATAACGGCATCTGTTGCGCCTGAATTGCAAAAATTAGGTATGGTAACCGACGCGCAATGGGTAGATATTGATGGCTCGGGCAAAAATTCCCTGGTTGTTGTAGGTGACTGGATGCCGGTAACAATACTGAAATATGTTGACGGAGTATTACAAAAGACCGGCGAAATAGCTAACTCTTCGGGATGGTGGAATTGCCTTTCGGTAGCAGATATCGATGGCGATGGCAAACCCGACCTGGTGGCAGGTAATAATGGCTTGAATTCGAAGATTAAAGCCGACGCCGATCATCCCGCAAAACTTTATGTATCCGATTTTGATAATAACGGGCAGGTAGAATGTATACCTGTTTACTATAAAACTGACGGTAAAGCCTATCCCTTTAACCTGCACGACGATCTCATTAAGCAAATGCCAATCCTGAAAAAGAAATTTTTGCGATATGATGCTTATGCAGGCAAATCGATTGATGAAATTTTCACACCCGATGAATTGTCGAAAGCCTCGGTGCTGACAGTTGATCAGGCACAAACCTGCGTATTCTTTAACAAAGGAAACGGGCAGTTTACCATGCAGCCACTACCAGCTCGAGCACAATTTTCGCCAGTATTTACCATATTGGTGACTGATATTAGTGGGACCGGCAAAAATGATCTGTTTTTAGGCGGCAATTTCTACGGTGTGAAGCCCGAAATTGGGCGGTATGATGCTAATTACGGTACGGTAATGCACAACAAGGGGCATAGAAGCTTTGAGTATATGCCACCCGGACAAAGCGGATTATTTATAACCGGGGAAGTTAGGGATGCAGCTGCTGTCGATACCAAAAATGGCAAAAGCATTATTATAGCTCGCAATAACGATGCCCTGCAATTGTATAAAAAAGTTAAATAGCTCCCCGCTTTTTAGAAATAGGTGCTAAAATTTACCTGTACATTGACGTGACTGGTGTCTGAAGTTGGGAGTTTATTGTCTAAAAAGCTTTCAAACGGCAGAATTGCTTGCTGATACAAGTGGTCGGTAAAGTATTGCTGTAAGGAGGAATATATTTTTAACCGGCGGTCGAACCTGCCACTAAACTTTGCTGCATAGAGCGGGCCTCCTTTTGGCATTCGGGTAAAGGTTACGCCATTTTCTGAAACTGTTTCTTTATCAATAAAAAAGCCAATCTTCACGGTAGTTGAATCGGTATTGTGCTTAGGCAGGTATTGCGCTATTAAGGGCTGGGTTTGTTTCAATTGATGCAATTGTACAAACTGTTGTAATTGCGACAGGATCGCTAAGGCATCGGCATATTTTGTTTTCGACAGTACAACCTTGCTCATTACAATCAGGTTTGCTTCCGGAACATGGGTTTTAAATACGTTGCAACCATATTTAAGACTATCTGTTTCCATGTAGGTTTTAAGTTCATTTATGTGGGTATCGTTAAAAGAAGCCGCATCGAGGTGTTGAAATAGAAAACGAATGAAATTAATTTTTTTGTCGACCATGATGAGCGTCGTATTAGGGGCCTTGGCCGGCTCAGCAAGAAAGCTGTAATGCGTGTTTTTCCCGTTCGAGTTATCGTCAATAGTAAAAACGCCATCTTGAATGTTAACCCTCAGTTCCAGGTCAGGATAGTTGATGTTAAAAAAGCTGCTGTCTTTTTTGATTACTATTTTTGAGGTATCCGCCGGCGAGATTTTCCGCAAATCCCGGCGCCATTCTTTCCATTTTACCGGCGTTGATAGTACCCGGTAAACGTTAAAAAAAGAAGCATTTACTGTGATCGTTTCCTCCTGCGTTGCCGGAATAAACCAGGCAATGAGTACGATCAAAACCGGTGCTAGTAAAATTAATTTTTTCATCATTTGGCTTTATTGATTCGCGCAGGCCGCGAAAATACAAAAAATTTGCTCAGCGTTTAAAAACAGGGTTTTTTCGCTGCGATGCTTTGTATCTTCGGCATAATTCAATACTTTTAAGCACCAAATTAAACCCCTAAAAATTGCAAAAATGATGTCGTTCTATCTGGCCGGAATCAATACGATCCCGACTGAAAGTCAGGTAAAATCTTTTCGCTGGCAGGGCTCAAAATAAGGTAATTAATGACTGATATTTCAACTAACACCGGTAACCGGGTAAAGGCTTTCCCATTTATTTGCCTGCTGTTGTTATTATTGACAAGCTTGTCATCATGTAAAAAAAATACTGGTGAAAAGGCTTTATTTGAATTACTGGATTCCGCAAAAACCGGCATTAATTTCAATAATAAACTTAACGAAGATGATGCTCCTGGTATTTTAAATTACCTGTATTTTTATAACGGTGGTGGTGTTGCAATTGGCGATGTCAACAACGATGGCTTGCCGGATATCTTTTTTACCTCGAATAAAAAAGGCGGCAATAAACTTTACATCAACAAAGGTAATTACCAGTTTGAAGATGTTACCCAAAAAGCTGGATTGGCCGGTACCGCCGACTGGAGTACCGGGGTAACCATGGTTGATGTGAACAACGACGGCTTCCTGGATATCTATGTTTGCGCCGTAGCGGGGAAATTAGGTTTAAAGGGACATAATATGTTGTATATCAACAATCATGACGGAACTTTCACCGAGCGCTCGGCGGAATACGGACTCGATTTTTCTGGCTATTCAACACAGGCTGTTTTCTTCGATTATAACCATGATGGCAAATTGGATTGCTTCCTCTTGAACCAATCGAACCACTCGGTAGATACCTATGGCGATACCTCACTTCGGAGAAAAGTGAATAACCTGGCCGGCAGCAAACTATACCTTAATCAAAATGGTCATTTTGTAGATGTCACCGAAAAATCGGGCATTTACAGCAGTGCGCTCGGCTATGGCCTGGGTGTTGCCGTAGGCGATTTGAACAACGACGGCTGGGACGATATTTATGTCGGTAACGATTTTCACGAAAACGACTATTATTATATCAACAACCACGACGGAACCTTTACAGAATCGGGTGCAAAGCATTTTAATCATTACAGCCGCTTTAGTATGGGTAATGATATGGCCGATTTTAATAACGATGGACAGTTGGATATCGTTACAGCTGACATGCTGCCCGGCGACGAGCAGATTTTGAAAACTTATATGGGCGACGAGTCCTATGATCAATACCAGTACAAAATAGTTAAGGGCGGGTTCCAGTACCAATATTCGCGCAATTGTTTACAAAAGAACCTGGGTAATGGCGAAGCTTTTGCAGATGTAGCGATGATGGATGGGGTGTATAATACCGATTGGAGCTGGAGCCCACTGCTGGCCGATTTTGATAATGACGGTATAAAAGACCTTTTTATTGCCAATGGCATCAAAAGGCGGCCGACTGATATGGACTATATTGCTTTTATATCGGACCTGAGCGTGCAAAATGCCCTGATGCAAGGCCACGGGGCCGACTATACAACGATAAACAAAATGCCGACCGGCGAGGCGCACAGCTATATTTTTAAGGGCACTAAAAGCGAGAAGTTTGTTGACAAAAGCGCGCTTTGGGGCTTGCAGGAAGCAATGATCTCGAACGGCGCAGCCTACGCCGACCTGAATAATGATGGTAATCTGGACCTGGTGACCAATAATATGAATCATCCGGCTTGTATCTACAAAAATATGGGTAGGAGTACCCATTACCTCTCTTTAAAATTTACGGGCAGGCAGGATAATCGCTTTGGAGTTGGCGCAAAAGCCTACGTTTTTAACAGCAAGCAATTGCAGTACGAACAATTGATGCTTACCCGTGGTTTCCAATCATCTGTTGAGCCTAAATTGCATTTTGGACTGGGTGCTGAAACCAGGGTTGATAGTGTGCTGATTGTTTGGCCGAACCAATCGTACCAGGTATTGAAAAATGTAAAAGCTAACCAAGTATTACAGGTCGACGAAAAAAACGCCGCTGGCCATTTTGAGTATACGAAGTATTTTCCGCCCGCTAAACCCGCATTTGAAGAAATTAGTAATAAGGTAGCGGTTAACTGGTTGCATCAGGAAAACAACTTTGTCGATTTTAACCAACAGCCGCTTATTCCGCATATGCTATCTACCGAAGGTCCGAGGATAGCCGTTTCAGATGTAAACCACGATGGCCTTGACGACTTTTACGTATGCGGCGCGAAAGATCAGCCCGGAGCTTTATTCATTCAAAAGGCAGATGGAACATTCACCAAGTCTATTCAATCCGATTTTGTAGCCGATGCGGCATCCGAAGACGTAGATGCTGTATTTGTTGACGTAAATAATGATGGCTACCCTGATTTATATGTAGTGAGCGGCGGCAGCGAGTTGCGCGACGGTGCACCCGAATTAGCCGATCGCCTGTATTTGAACGACGGCAAAGGGCATTTCAAAAAATCGCCTGATCTGCCTAAAATACTCACCAACAAATCGGCTGTAGCGGTTGCAGATGTTAATCATGATGGCTATCCCGACTTGTTTGTATCCGGAGCACCTGCAGGTTTTGGGTTTGGCCAGATTCCTGAATCTTATCTGCTAATGAATGATAGTCACGGTCATTTTACCAAAGCCGTATTACCGGAAGAATTGAAACATGCTGGTATGATTCGCTCCGTCGCATTTGCTGACCTGGACAATGATGGCTGGCCCGACCTGGTTGTTGCAGGTGAGTGGATGCCCGTCAAGATATACATGAACAAACGCGGTAAGCTGGTTGAATCGCACCCGGCCGAAATGGACAAACTGAGTGGCTGGTGGCAACGGATACAATTGGCAGATGTAGACGGAGATGGTAAGATCGATATTATTGCGGGCAATTACGGCTGGAATTCGAAGTTAAGACCTACTGAAACCAATCCGGTTAAACTATACCTGGCCGATATAGATAAGAATGGCACCGTTGATCCGCTGCTTACCTATAGCATTGATCAGAAAGATTACACTTTTTTAGGCAAAGGCGAAATTGAAAAGCAGGTGCCCTTACTCAAAAAGAAGTTTTTGTATTACCATGATTTTGCTGGCAAAACTGTAAATGAAATATTTGGCGATTCGTTGAAGGATGTTAAACCATTGGTGGCAACATCATTTACATCGGGGGTTTTCTTCAACAAAGGGAAGGGTGATTTTCAGTTTAAAGCTTTCCCTTCAACCGCACAAACAGCGCCTCTTTTTGGGTTTGCAAACTTGAGCGGCACGCAGCGAGGAATCGTTGCAGGGGGTAATTTTAGCGGCGTACTTCCTTACGAAGGGCGTTACGACGCCGATTATGGCGATTTGCTCTTGCTTGATAAAAATCGCGATTTCAGTATGATTTCATCTGTTTCATCTGGCTTTCTATTACGTGGTGAAGTTAGAGACATAAAAATAATTAAAACAGCCCGCGGCCCTATTTATGCCGTTGCGTTCAACAATAACCAACTAAGGTTTTTTAAACAAAATAATAATTCAAAATGAATAAGTTACGGATTTTAGCATTTGCAGCGGTGCTGGCCATTTCAGGTGCTGCTATGGGACAGGATCCCTGGGTGATTAAAGCTGCAAAAATTGACCCGGCCAATTATTACGGTATCACGGTTGCCAATGGTATGATCGGGATTGTTTCTTCCCCCGAACCATTTAAGGTGAAGAATGTAGTACTTGCCGGCGCGTATGACCTCTATGGTCGTGGTCGCGTAAGCAATTTTCTGAATAGTTTTAACCTGCTGAACAGCTACCTCGAGATTAATGGCCAACGGATCAGTGCCGGTAATATCAGCAACTTTAAACAGGAATTGGATATGCAGCATGCTGCCTTTACTACAAGTTTTGATTTCGGCGATGATGCTACCGTTAAATATACTTACTACTCCCTGAGGCAGTTGCCATTTACGGTGCTGATGGACATATCGATCACCGCTAAAAAGGCAATTAGCATTACCGCTGCCAGCGTAATGGAAGCTCCGGATGCGCTAAAAGATGTACAGAATTATTACAACGAGATCGACCGGCCGCATGTAACCATTAGTTTGCTGACATCTACGGCCAAAAGCCCGACCGGGAAATTACAATTATGTGCCTCTAATACTTTTTTGTTCGACGAACCGCATGGGCAGGAGCCCCGCGTGATACACGAGATGTGGGATAATAACATGCACCTGATGAAGTTCAGTAAGCAAATGGCGGCCGGACAAACCTACCGCTATGCCGTTGCAGGCTCATCGATCACCTCGGCGCATGATGCCGATCCATTGAATCAGGCAGAACGCCTGACGATGTTTGCTAAACTGGAAGGCCGCGATCGCTTGATCCGTTTCCATTCGCAAGCCTGGGACGATCTTTGGAAAAGCGATATCCGCATAGAGGGAGACCCGCAGGCCCAGCAGGATGTGCATAGCATGCTATATCATTTATACTCTTTTTCGCGGGCCGGGACAGCTTATTCGCCATCTCCAATGGGTCTTTCGGGTTTGGGTTATAATGGTCACGTTTTTTGGGATGCGGATCTCTGGATGTTCCCTGCTGTATTGGTTTTGCATCCTGAGATCGCAAAATCTATGGTTGAATACCGTTTCCAGCGTCTTGCCATGGCCAAACAAAATGCTTTCGCACATGGCTATAAAGGGGCTATGTTCCCCTGGGAAAGTGCCGACAGTGGGGTTGAGGAAACACCAGTTTGGGCCTTGAGCGGACCTTTCGAGCACCATATTACTGCCGATGTAGCCCTGGCTGCATGGAAATATTATAGTGTAACCCAGGATAAACAATGGTTGCTGGAAAAAGGATGGCCTTTGCTTTCTGCTACTGCCGATTTTTGGGCAAGCCGGGTTGAACGTAACGCGCCTGGTCACTACGATATTAAAGACGTAGTAGCTGCCGATGAATGGGCCGAAAACGTGGATAATAATGCATTTACTAATGCCGCCGCTAAGGCCAATCTGCAATTTGCTATTGAGGCCGCCAAAGTTCTGGGCCTGAAAGCTGATCAGGATTGGCAGGTTGTAGCAGATAATATTCCGATTCTGAGTTTCCCGGATGGGGTAACCCGCGAATTCGCCACCTATAACGGTGAGGGGATAAAACAGGCAGATGGGAATTTACTGGCTTATCCCTTAAAAACCATCACCGACCCGGCTCAGGTAAAAAAAGACCTGGAATACTATGAAACCCGTGTGCCCAATGCAGGCACTCCTGCCATGACCCAGGCAGTTTTCGCTTTGTTATACGCACGGATTGGTGATGGTCAAAAGGCTTATCATTTTTTTAAAGATGCCTACGAACCCAACCTTAACCCACCGTTCAGGGTGATCGCCGAGACTAAAGGTGGTACTAATCCCTATTTTGCAACCGGTGCAGGTGGTATCATTCAAAGTGTGCTAATGGGTTTTGGAGGATTGGATATAACCGACAACGGTATCCGGCAGATCAAAAGTGCCTTGCCCCCGACCTGGAAATCACTGATAATAACCGGTGTTGGTCCGGATAAAAAAACTTACGTAGTTAAATAGTAAATCATATGAAACGTTTTTTATTAATTGCCGCTTTAGCCCTACTGGCTTTTTCATCATGCAAAAAGCCAGATTATAAGCAAATATTTCATGACCCAAAGCTTTTCAGCCGTACGGTATTTGAACTGAATGATGTGATCATGGGTAATAATTTTTCGCCGCCAGTAGGCTCTCGGAATTATGCCTACGCATCCATTGCCGCTTATGAAGTGATCGCGGCGGGCGACCCGGCGCACTACAAATCACTGGTGGGGCAAATTAATGGCCTTGCCGCGGTGGCGAAACCGGTAGAAGGTAAAGAAATTGATTATCCATATGCTTCTCTGCTAGCTTTTTGTAAAGTTGGTGAAGCCGTGACATTCCCCGAAGGTAGCATGAAATACCTGACAGACAGCCTGCACCAGGTAGCAGTTAACCATGGAATGCCTTCCGATGTGCTCGACAATTCTGAAACCTTTGCAAAGGCGATGGCAAAATCCATCATGGCCTGGAGCAAGAAAGACCACTACCTGCAAACGCGTAGTATGCCTAAATTCCCGATCAAAGATTCACTCGGCAGATGGGTTCCAACCCCTCCGGGCTATTTTGAAGCTGTAGAACCGCATTGGAACGAGATCAGGACCCTGGTGATGCATGATGCAAACGAATATATTGTAACACCCCCACCTGCATTTAATATTACAGACAAAAATAGCCCTTATTATAAGGAGGTAATGCTGTCAAAGAACCGTATTGATAGCTTGACGCCGGAGCAGATCCACATTGCCGATTTTTGGGACGATAATCCTCAAAAAATGAATGTTTCGGGACACGTTATGTTCATTACCAAAAAATTCTCGCCTCCGGGGCATTGGATGAGTGTAGTAGGTATTGGCGCCGAGCAAGTTCATGCCGATTTCAGCACTACCGTTTGCGCCTATGCCAAAACAGCGATTGCACTTTTTGATGGTTTTGTTGAATGCTGGGCAGCAAAGTATAAATATAAAGGCGTGCGCCCCGAAACTGTGATAGATAAGTATATCGACCCAAACTGGCGTCCGCACCTGCAAACGCCGCCATTCCCGGAGTATACCTGCGGACATTGTACGATATCAGCCGCGGCGGCTGAGGCACTCACAAGTGTATTAGGCGATCATGTTGCCTTTACCGATACCACGGAATTACAGTTCGGGATCAAAAACCGTTCATTTAAATCTTTTATCGATGCTGCAAATGAAACAGCCATGTCCAGATTTTATGGCGGAATACATTATCATAACTCCTGTTTGGTATCGCATGACTTTGGCAAAATACTTGGCGACTCTGTCGTTAAAAAATTAGTTATGAAGAAATAAGCCTGTTTCAATCGATATTTTAAAAAAGTATATATATTTTTCCGACAGCTATGTTTTATAAATAACTAATAATTAGTACTTTAAAAGTAGAAAGTACTTTTTTTAATTATATTTTATTTATAAAATGCCGACGCCGCCTTTGTGGCTGATGCACCCGATAATAATAGTTGTATTTTTATATTACACTCAGTTACTCAATAATTTGTGTGTATGTAAAATTGGTTTAGTTACAAAAGGTAGTCAGCGATTGACTACCTTTCTTTTTTTATTTTAAGCTCAAAAGCGGATGATGAAACCATTTTTATTGATTGTTAGTAGCCTGTTTACGCTCAATTTATGCAGCGATATTGGCAATGTGCTCCATATACAACATAGGATATCCGCCGATACCAGTGAAACATGGACCTTCAAGCCTTTTGTTAAACTCGACCATGATAACCCGGTATTGACACCTGGAAGCGGGACGTTCATCGATCCAATCCGTAAAACAAAAATCTACTGGGAGGCAAAAGATGTTTTTAATCCGGCTATAGTTACCCTTAAGGGCAAAGTTTATATGCTTTACCGAGCGCAGGATAACGTAGGCAAGCCTGCAGGCACATCACGTATCGGACTGGCTGTAAGTACAGATGCAGTTCATTTTAAGCGAATGCCTGCCCCGGTTTTTTATCCGAATAATGACGCCTTTAAGTCGGAGGAATGGGAGGGAGGCTGTGAAGATCCACGCGTAGTTGCCGATAGTAAGGGAACTTATTACATGACTTATACCGCCTATGATGGCACTAAGGCCAGGTTGTTTATCGCAACATCTACTGATCTTTTTCATTGGAAGAAATACGGCAGCGTATTTGGCAAAGCATACGGCGGGAAATATGCGAAGAAATGGTCAAAATCAGGTTCTATTGTTTCTAAATATGTGAACGGGCAGGCCATAGCCACCAAAATAAATGGCAAATACTGGATGTACTGGGGCGATGCCCAGATTTGGAGCGCCACATCGAACGACCTCATTAACTGGACACCCGTAGAGATGAAAGCTGGTGAGCAAGCTCCTGTAAAACTGCGCGATCAAGCCCTTACTGTACCCGATCTGAAAGTAGTGATTCCTACCCGGAGCGGAAAATTCGACAGCGACCTGGTTGAATCGGGGCCCCCGGCCATTCTAACTGACAAAGGCATCCTGTTGATTTACAACAGTAAAAATTTGCCTAAAACAGGAGACGCTGCGCTGCCTGATGGTACCTATGCTGCCGGAGAAGTGCTGTTTGATAAAAATGATCCCACGCGTATCATCCACCGCACTAACCATTATTTTATGAAACCTGATAAACCCTATGAGTTCACCGGGCAAGTTAATCAGGTTTGCTTCCTTGAAGGGCTCACCCAGTTCAAAGGCGCCTGGTATTTGTATTATGGCACTGCCGATTCAAAAATCGCTGTTGCTAAAAGCGCTGGCTTAAAGTAGTTGCAGATTTTGCACTAACGCCAACGGAAAAATATATCTTTAGTCTTATAAACTTAAATTATGTTTCGCCGCATATTGATAATGTCGCTGGCTCTTTTTGCCACTAGTTCCCTTATTGCACAACAAAAGCGCACTGCTCACCTACATTCAAAAGCTATTATTGCGCCGGTTGGGGTGTTGAAAAACCTTCCTGACTCTGTCTTGCTGGAAATTGTTCAAAGGCAAACTTTTCGTTATTTCTGGGACTTTGGTCACCCGGTAAGCGGACTGGCCCGCGAGCGAGATAATACCGTGCATGCACAATACTATTGGGATTATATCAACGAAGCTGATGGTGTGCCCAATTTCAGCAAAGGCACTTTCGGGCCCGAGGCTTGCGCCATAGGCGGGACGGGGTTTGGCATCTTATCAACCGTAGTTGCTGTAAACCGCGGATGGATCGGGCGCGATACTGCCATTAAACGATTGAACAAGATTGTTGATTTTCTGGCTAAGGCCGATTGTTTCCATGGTATCTACCCCCATTTTATGAATGGTGTTTCGGGTAAAACTATTCCCTTTGGTCGCCTGGATGATGGTGCCGACCTGGTTGAAACGTCGTACCTGATGATGGGCCTGCTAACTGCCCGGCAATATTTTAACAAAGACACCCCGATAGAAAAATATTTCCGCAACCGGGTAAACGAGATGTGGCAGGATGCCGACTGGAACTGGCACAGCAAGGGCGGAAACGAGCATCTTTTTTGGCATTGGAGCCCGACAAACGACTTCGACATGAACTTCCCGGTATTTGGTTATGATGAGGCGCTCATCACTTACATCGTTGCGGCATCATCAATATCGCACCCGATATCGAAAGATTTATACCTGAACTCCTGGGTTAAAAGCCCGGGTTGGAAGAACGGGAATACTTATTATGGCATCAATCTTCCCCTCGGCAAATATGAGGGAGGCGGGCCGCTGTTCTTTGAGCAATATACCTATATGGGTATCGACCCGAATGGTTTGAAGGATGACCAGGGTATAGATTATTTCGAACAGGTAAAAAATCATACACTCATCAACCGTGCCTATTGTATCGCCAACCCAAAGAAATACAAAGGCTATGGCGAAAATTGCTGGGGACTTACCGCAGGCGACAGTTTCAAAGGCTATGTTGCCCACTGCCCGGATGACGACCGCGGGGTTATTCAGCCTACCGCGGCACTTTCATCTTTTCCCTATACACCCGAATACTCTATGCAGGCACTAAAGCATTTTTACAACGACCTGGGCGGAAAAATTTGGGGCCCCTATGGTTTTGCCGATGGTTTCAGCGAAACGCATAACTGGTATGGCAAAACCCACCTGGCTATAGATGAGGGACCGATTGTAGTGATGATAGAAAATTATCGTACCGGCCTCATCTGGAAGCTGTTTATGAATTGCCCCGAGATAAAAAATGGTTTGAAGAACCTGGGATTTACGAGCAGGTATAATTGAGCGCTGATCAACTATGCTGCTGTATCTGCACCAAACCAAAGGTTGAATTCCCTCTTAGCATAAGCACTTTTTCGGTACTGCGTGTTTGGTAAACATTGTTTCGGTAATCTTCTACTGTTGCCATAAACTGCGAAAAATCAGCGTCGATATGCCAGTCGGCCGGAACAGTAATCACCAATTCGCCAAACACCTGCGTAATATCGAGCACCGCGACACCGTTGATATCAGCACAACTAAGGTCGAGTTCTGTGCTGCCGAAAATATTATTGACCAGACCACCTTTAAAGTCTTTAGAAAAGATGCTTCTTTTTATTCCACCGAAAACGACGCGGGTTTCAAGGTAATCATCAGCATTCGGAATCAAAGTCTGAGGTACATTCATGGCCTTTTAATTTTATTGTCTACCAAAAATAAGCACGCCTGTATTTCAAAAAAAGTTAAATGTTGTTAAATACGGTATGCTGTCGGTGAACGGGGGAAATACATCGGTAAATTTTTTAGGAGGTGAGCATTTGATCAATTAACAGTTTTGGTATATTAGATTAATGAAGAAATACTATTTGCTGTTGGTTTTATTTTTTGCAGGACTGATTTTATCCGCAATAAATCCTCATGATTATTTTACCTGGGTATTAGAAGTATTTCCGGCAATTATAGGTTTTCTGGTACTGCTTTTAACTTTTAAGTCTTTCAGGTTTACCTACCTTACTTATTTTTTTATTCTCGTTCATTGCTTTATTTTATTTATTGGCGGCCATTACACCTATGCCATGGTACCCGCATTTGATTGGATAAAAGAAGTATTTCATCAAAGCCGGAATAATTATGATAAAGTGGGCCATTTTTTTCAAGGCTTTGTGCCGGCCATGATTGCCAGAGAAATTTTTATCAGGAAGCAGGTGTTCAACAAAGATGGCTGGGTACCTTTTTTGGTGGTTTGTGTTTGCGGTACAATCAGCCTGTTATATGAATTGCTTGAATGGTTGGTTTCGGTTAGTTCAGGCAGTGCCGGCGATTCGTTTCTGGGTACGCAGGGCGATATTTGGGACACACAATCAGATATGCTTTTTGCTATTATCGGCGCAATCAGCATGATCGTGGTAATGTCTAAATGGCAAGACAAGGCGATTAACAGGACTAAGGTTTAAATCAGCGATACCGAAATCGTCTTTTCCACACTATTTTTCAGCCCAATTAACCTTTAATTAAGTAAACCGCAGGCTTTTATACCTTTAACCCTGGCGGGCTGTTGATAATTTCCCCAAACAATATCATTAAATGTTAACGAATTTGGTGTTCGGGATTTATAATAAAACCGCCGATGCCTGAAAACAATAGCAAATCGCTTGCTGACTTGCAAAAGGAAGCCGGTGAAATCAATTTAAAAATTCGCAGGTTATTGTTAAATAGCTACAGTTTTGACGACGGTATAGCCAACCAACTCACCAAGATTGCTACCGTTGTTGATCTCCGCAAAAAGCTCGTGGCAATCGAAAAAGAGATCAGGTTGCGAACAGACCAATAGTTTAATTTCCGGAATTATTGCGAGATTTAAGCTTTGAATATGCACAAAGCCATTATCCTTTTTATACTTTTCTTTTTTACAGCTGGTAGTTATTCCTCTGCCCAGGATAATAGGGTATGGAATAATAAATCGTGTGCGGTTGTATTAACCTATGACGATGCGATTGATATCGACCTGGATATTGTTATACCCGCGCTCGATTCGTTGAACCTGAAAGGAACGTTTTACCTCATCGGCTCATCGCCGGTAGTAGATCTGCGGATGGCAGCGTGGCGGGCCGCTGCTACAAACGGTCACGAGTTGGGTAATCATGCCATGTTTCACCCCTGTGATGGTAGTTTGCCGGGCCGCAATTGGGTTCCTGCCGTGCACGACCTGAGCAAATATACCGTTGAACGTGCGGTGAGCGAGATCAGGGCCACCAATACGCTCTTGAAAGCGATTGACGGAAAGGATGAACGCAGCTTCGCTTATCCTTGCGGCGACCTGAAGATCGGCGACCAATACTTCTATGATCAGCTTAAAAATAACTTTGCCGCCGCCCGCGGCACCCAGGAAGGTTTGCAAACCATAGACCAGGTAGATTTGAGCAATATCCGCTGCTATCCCATCAGCGGGCAACCTGCTTCTTATATGATTGATCTGGTAAAAAAGGCACAGCAAACGCATACCCTGCTGGTATTTCTGTTTCACGGTGTGGGTGGTGGACATAACATCAATGAAAGTCGTGGTGAACATGCCGAACTGCTGCGTTATTTAAAAGATAACGAGCAAAGCATCTGGATAGCTACTATGGTTGATGTAGCAGAACGGATTAGGAAATTTCAGGGCAAGTAGCGTTTCGGGTTTTACTCCAATAGAAAAATTGTCAATTGCGCGGAGCGAACCGGGGTTGAGCCCCGGGGCAGCGACAAAGCAATCGCAAGGAGGCGAATAGCGGGTTGGTTTTATACAGCAAACTCAAGGCAAAAGGCCTGCATTGCGATTGCCACGACTCCCATTAGATGTATGCCTTCGCTGCCGCCTCGCAATGACAAATTTTTGGAAATATCACTGCGCGAGTTTGGCGGGCTATTAACCCTCAATACCTACCGGCTTAAACTAACCCTCCGGCCAAACTCACCACCGGGTGTGAGGAACAAAGGCGAAACGATAGTAACAGCATGAGCGCTAAAGTTTTTGATTTGACTCGTTGCAGGCACGTTGTTAATTTCAAGTCCAAATGCCCGAATACCGATAGTACTATTAGATATTAAGGTATAACTTAAAGTATCTAAAACGGTCCCTTCCCTGGTATAGATATAGCCGTTTTCCCGGATATCAAAATAATCCCCGGCTTGCCCCTGGTAGTTTACCGGATGATTATTTGAACCGACTCCTTCAAAAGTTGAATCGGTAACAATTTTCCATTTTGCAATAAGCGAAGTCTGGCCTGATTCGCTTGTGCCATTTTTATTTATAAGCTGGCTTAACGTACCGCCAGCCTCTTTTTTGCAGGCGGTGATGAAGAGTATTATGACCGTAGTTGTAAGTATTACATATCGTGTTTTCATCTTCGAATAAAAGGTTGATTTATATCCTGTTACGCTTTAAACAATGTGAACGCTACACGAAACCTGATAGAAAGAACCTGCACTATTTAAAATTACAAATTGGGGATTAATGTTAATAGCTGCAAAATCGTAAATATTTGGCTATAGCCTGTTTATTTAGCTTTTAAAGCCTCATAAAAATGTGATGGCAATGCGCTTGAATGCTATAAATTATTACCCCAGGCGGGCGCCAGGGGTAATATTTAGCAATTGAAATTGGCTTTAATCAAATAAAGCAGTTAGCTCTCCTTTATAAAATGCTGCGCAATAGAAAGGCTCCTGAACAACCGGCTGTTTTTGAATTTGTTTTTTCGGCTGCGGTTTAAAATGTCTTTTAATATTTCCAAAACATCAATGGTATAATCCCCTTTATTGATCATAACGCAATCTGCCTGTGCTGCGTGCGTGGCATCAGTGATCTCGCTTCTGGTGGCTATACCTTCATTTTGCATGTTCTCTAAAACCTGGGTTGCCCAGATCACCGGCGTATGCGCTGCTTCACAAATCCAAAGGATCTCTTCCTGTATCTCACTCATGCGTTCGAAGCCAATCTCGATGGCCATATCGCCACGGGCAACCATTACCCCGGTAGGCCCAAAGCTAAGCCCCTGGAGGATAATGCCGGGCAGTTCATCAATGGCTTTACGTGTTTCAATTTTGGCTATAATAGGGAAACCGGGTTTGTTTAACTGAGTCAGTTCCTTTTGCAGTTCGGCCATGTCGGCAGCGCTGTTCACAAATGAATAGCCAACCATGTCGGCGTGTTTGGCAATAAAAGGCAGGCATTGTTTATCATATTCAGTAATCGACGCTATTTTATAGCTTGTTTCCGGAAAATTGATCCCTTTATCGTTTTTGATAACCGGTTTTTTAGTGGCGATACGGGCTATCCTGAGGCGGGCAAATTTGTCTTCAACCTGCAATACCACGGCTTCAAATAATCCATCATCAAAAAACACCCGCTGACCCGGTTCAAGGTTTTCAACGATGCCCGACTGGGTGCAACGCACCAGATTTTTCGATTTCTTATGATCGGCTTCAGGGTCAGCAAGCCAGATTTTATCCCCTTCTTCAACCTTGAGTTTAATAGCCTGGTTTTTATGATCCACGATATGGGTGCGAATCTTGGGTCCGGCCAGGTCCATATACAATTTGCAGGGCAAGCCGGTTTTCTTTTTAGCCTGTTCGAGGTTGCTGATCATGGCCATCCAGGTATCCGGGCTGTCATGCGCACAATCGATGCGCGCCAGGCGCATGCCGTTTTCAAGCAGGGCGCAAAGCAAATCCAGGTCATCGGCGAAATTGGTGTCGAAAGTAACCATAACTGGTATCACATTTTCGGTACTTTTTACGCCCAGCAATACTTCAATATTGCGTTGTAAATATTTTAGACCATTTTCCGGGGTCACTTCGCATTTATCACCGGGTTTAGCACCCAGCCACTCCATTACGTGTATCAGTTGCGATTTGATATGGCCCTCGCTGCTTGACAATGATGACAGGCCCGAACGGTGTAACTGTAATTGCAACGTTTCAATATCAGTAGCCCGCAGTGAAAGGTAGTCGACCAGGTTAATGGCGCTATTGCGGTAATCTTCTTTAACTTTTTCTATTACGGGGAGATGCGTAGCTTCTGCATGGAGCATGCCATCATGTAATTTATGGAGTTCGTGTAATAATTTTTCGTTGTGTGTCATTTTCGGGTTGTAGTTATACAGATCGGGCATAGCAGCTTATCAATTATTCGGTGTCAGTAAAAAGCCCCCGGTGAATCCGAAGGCTTTTTTAATCTGTTAGGCTCTTTTTATTCGTTAGTCATAATCACTTTTAATGCTTTTTCCTTCGCCGCATTGCCAAAAGTTTCATAAGCGTCCATCACCTGATCGAGTCTGAAATGGTGGGTGATCAGTTGGTTAGGGTTCAGTTTTTCGGATTGAACGGTTTTGAGCAACATCGGTGTGGTTACCGTATCTACCAGCCTTGTAGTGATGGTAATGTTTTGAGCCCATAAGGTTTCGAGGTGCAGGGTTGCACTTTTGCCATGTACCCCAATATTGGCTACTGTTCCACCAGGACCAATGATAGCGGTACACAACTCGAAAGTTTGCGGAATACCCACAGCTTCAATAGCCGTATCAACTCCGCGGCCATTAGTAAGTGCTTTTATCCTTTCGGGCACATTCTCCCATGAGTTATTGATCAGCTGGGTTGCACCAAAGGTTTTGGCCACATCGAGCCTGTTTTGGTCAGGGTCAATCATAATGATCTCTGCAGGTGAGTAGAACTGTGCAGTAAGCAGTGCGGCCAATCCAATTGGACCCGATCCTACGATAGCAACTACATCACCAGGTTTTACACGGCCGTTCAGAACGCCGCATTCAAAGCCGGTTGGTAGAATATCGCTCAGCATCACCAGAGCCTCTTCGTCGGCACCGGCTGGAATATGGTACAGGCTATTGTCGGCATGTGGTATACGTACGTATTCGGCCTGTGTACCATCGATCAGGTGACCCAGAATCCAACCGCCATCTTCGCAATGGGAGTACATGCCCTTTTTGCAATAATCGCATTTGCCGCATGATGTAATGCAGGAAATGAGCACATGGTCGCCTTTTTTGAAATTAGTAACGCCGGAACCTATTTCTTCAATGATACCCACCCCTTCGTGCCCGATGATGCGGCCGTCGGTAACTTCAGGAACATCGCCTTTCATAATGTGCAGGTCGGTGCCACAGATAGTCGTTTTTAATATCTTAACTATCGCATCAGTTGCTTTGATGACGGCAGGAATCGGTTTTTCTTCCCAGGCTTTCTTGCCCGGACCATGATAAACCAATGCATGCATTGTTTTTGTGCTTTTGATAAGGGCGGTGTTAGCTTCGGGTGTCTCCATTAGTGTTTCCATGACGATGTGTTTTATTGTTTACAACAACTACAACACAAAATTGTAACAAGCCTTTCATTAAATAAATGACAGGCGTCATGGGTAGGTGTGATATGGATTAGGTTTGTTTGACGTGACTGTTCAATGACAAGGTTGAACGGCGGATCAACTCTGTTTTTGTCGATTCAAATCGGATAGTTACCGCATAACTAACCGGGTTAAAAGAAACTTCCTTGCTTAGATATGTTGACCAAATAAAATGGCTTATGAAATGCAATAACAGGATAAAAGATGCAATTTACCAGAGGGTGAGTACGATAATTATCGAAAATTAAGCTATCCTTTTAAAATTCTCTAAAACGAATATAATATTTATTTGTTAGTAAATAGACTATGATTAAATAGGCATTTAATAAAATGCAAAGTATAACAACTGGTTGTGATTTTACGGCGTATGCATTTTTTGTAGTAACACTTGCAAGCAAAATGGAAATAAAACCTTCGCTGATTTGGCGATCTGAAGAGCTGATTTTGTTTGTGATTTGATTTTATTTTATCTAACTTTATTAACCCCTCGTTAATCTCACCTGAATTTTTTAATCATTAATATGGTTATTAACCGAATTCCGACCGACGACCTTTTATTGCTCATTGACAGCGTGAGTGATTATGCTATTATCATGTTAGATGCCAATGGTGTGATCATCAGCTGGAATAAAGGCGCCCAAAATATCAAAGGGTATACTGCTGAAGAGGCGATCGGCGAGAATTATGCTATTTTTTACCTGCCGGAAGATATCAAAAACAATATTCTACAGAAGAATCTGCAAAAAGCAGCCAATAATGGTAGTTATACAATCACAGCACCAAGGGTAAAAAAGGATGGAACCTTATTTTGGGGCTATATGGTTATTACGGCTCTGTACGATGACATGGGAAAATTGCGGGGATTCGCCAAAATAACACAGGATAGAACAACTGAGAAGGAACTCAGAGACGAAATTGACAACCTGCATATTGAATTTGAAAAGAAGATACGAGCAAAATTAAAAGTTGCGCTGAAAGAGAATGTCGACTATAAAAAGGCTTTGGATCAGTCGGCCATTGTTACCATAACAGACGCAAATGGTGCTATTACTCATGTGAATGATAATTTTTGCCGCATTTCTAAATTCACCCGCGCTGAGCTGATTGGAAAGGACCATCGGGTAGTTAGTTCGGGGTATCACGACAAAGCATTTATAAAAAATATGTGGAAAACCATCACCAGTGGTGAGACCTGGAAAGGGGAGTTTAAGAACCGCGCTAAAGATGGCAGCTTTTATTGGGTAGATGCAACGATCATTCCTTTTGTTGACGAACAGCACAAACCTTATCAATACATCGCTATCAGGTCGGATATTACTGCCCGTAAGGAATCTGAAGAAAAAATGATAGCCGCTAATGCTGATCTTTCGCGCCAAAAAAGAGAGCTGGAGCTTTATAACGACCAGCTGGAGCAGTTTGCCTATGTGGCCTCGCACGATTTACAGGAGCCGCTGCGCATGATCACCAGTTTCCTGACACAACTGGAAAGTAAATACAGTAACGTACTAGATGAAAAAGGGAAAAAGTATATCAGTTTTGCCGTGGATGGTGC
Organism: uncultured Mucilaginibacter sp.; assembly: GCA_903866915.1. GTDB lineage: Bacteria > Bacteroidota > Bacteroidia > Sphingobacteriales > Sphingobacteriaceae > Mucilaginibacter. The sequence continues at coordinate 39,859 of CAIPPO010000154.1, forward strand.
CAAGCGAATGAGAACCATCATTCTCGATCTTTTATATTATTACCAAATAGGCAAAACAGACGAAGATTTGGAAGAAGTTGATCTGATGGAGCTGCTTAATGGTGTAGTATCGCTCTTTAAACACGAAAACCGGGCGCAGATTCAATATAAGAATTTGCCCGAAATCCGTACCCACCGGTCGCAATTGAGGCAGGTGTTTCAAAACCTGATAGGCAATGCCATCAAATATAAAAAAGCCGATACTACACTTATACTTGATATTTCTTTTGAAGAATATGACAACCACCACCAGTTTTCTGTTAAGGACAATAATGGCATTGGCATAGCTGAAGAATATTTTGAAAAGATATTTTTAATATTTCAACGGCTTCATAGTAGCACCGAATACAGGGGCGCCGGAATGGGATTATCCATAACGAAGAAAATTATAGAAAACCTGGGCGGCAAAATATGGCTTGAATCAAAGGAGGGTGAGGGTACTACTTTTTACTTTACGCTGGCCAAAGTCAATTAAATATGAATGGAATAAACCTTTTATTAGTGGAAGACAACGAGGGTGATATATTTATTACGCTTGAAGCCTTTGAAGAAAGTACTATCATCAGTAATGTGGTTGTGAAAACTGATGGAGCCCTGGCCATCAACTATTTTAAGGAAACAAAAAACGGCTGTGATTTGCCCAACCTGGTATTGCTGGATATTAATTTGCCTAAAATGTCGGGCCATGAAGTGCTGAAGTTCCTAAAACAGCACGATGAATTCAAATCTATACCGGTAATTATGTTTACCACTTCGTCTTCTAAGGATGACATAAGAAAAGCTTACCAAAACGATGTCAATTGTTTTATTACGAAACCTATGGATTCTGCAGATTATCTGAAGGCTTTAAATAAAGTCGAAGATTTCTGGCTGAATATTGCAAGCATACCAACCGGAAATAAATATTAGTCGCCGATAATAAATAGGGTTACAGCGATTGGTTGCTTGATAACTATTAAAATCGAGTATCGTTTGCAAAAAGGACTTGTTCGATAACCAATCGGGGTTATCGTTGGCTATGCTCAGCAATATTCAAAACAAAATGATATTATCATAAATAACTTTACCTCCATAAAGTAAACAAAGTACCGAAGTTATGATAATGAGCGACGTTTGTAATATTGGCGCCTGGACGAGTTTCTTTGAAAATGGTAAACTGAAAAGCCCCGCCGCTACCAGCATTCCGCATACGCAACCGGAGCTGAATGTCAGCAGATAGATCAATCCATCAAAAGGGTTTTTGATCTGGGCCAAAACCAATACAACCAAGGCGCCGCTTCCTGCCAGTCCGTGTACCAAACCAACGCCATAGGCCAGTTTATGTGAATGATTGTGACTATGGGTATGCATATGGGTATGCTGAAAGTTTTGTTTTGACGCAAAATGAACATGCAGGTGTTTATGTTCATCATTGGGGTTAACCAGGGAAAAGGTTTTGGGGTGTTGATGGCTGTGTGCATGGACAATGATCTTTTTACCACGAAAGAATTTCTGTAATCTATATATAGCCAGGACAATAAGCATTAAACCCACAGTAGCCTCAAAATAGTGGAAGCTGTGTTCGGATATACCTACTTTGAAAATAATCATCAGTATACCAATGAGGAGGATGGTAGATGAGTGACCCAGACCCCAAAAAATGCCGTCTTTTACAGAAAGCCAGATGTGGTTGCGCCTGGATACAATGTTAGTAACTGCAAGTAGATGGTCGGTTTCAAAAGCATGGGTAAAACCCGCGTAAATGGTAATTAAGAGTGGAAAGCTGAACATTTTTACTTTGTTTGACTCTGGTTTATATTAGTTTGAATGTAACTGTCAGCATATTCTTGGCAGCTGTTCGCCGGGTAACATGTTGACTACCCTGCGCCCGCCAATAAGGCTTCTCATCACTACCTGGCGGGGATGGTCGTTTGTAATTTCTCCAATTATGGCGGCCATTTCGCCATGCTCCCAATCCTGCAATCGGTATAAAAAGGCCTCAGCCACCGAGGCATCTACAACTGCTACAAACAGCCCCTCATTGGCCACATATAAAGGGTCGAGGCCCAGCATTTCGCAGGCGCCCGAAACATCTTCTTCGATACAGATATTTTTTTGGCTGATATCGATTCCTGCCCTGGCACCAATGGCAATTTCGTTAAGCACCGTTGCCAGGCCTCCTCTTGTAGGGTCTCTTAAAAAATGGATATTTTTACCAAATTCATCTAAAAGCGACAAAACAACTTTGTTCAATGCCCGGGTGTCGCTGCTTATAGTGCTTTCAAACCCGAGCCCCTGCCTGTGGCTCATTATGGTAATACCATGCCTTGCCAGCGGGCCGCTTAGTATGATTTTGTCGCCAGGTTTAATATGATCAGTATCGATAGCTGCTTCGGGGTGCACTAAACCAATACCAGTAGTGTTGATGAAAATTTTATCTCCCTTTCCTTTCTCCACTACTTTGGTATCTCCAGTAATGATCTGAACCCCCGCAGCATCGCATGCAGCTCTGATGCTATTGAGCACCTCCCAAAATTCGGTCATTTTTAAGCCTTCTTCCAGTACAAAACTAAGGGTCAGGTATTTGGCTGCGGCACCACACATGGCCAGGTCATTAACGGTGCCATTAACCGCCAGGTCGCCAATATTGCCGCCTTCAAAAAATATGGGCGATACCACATAGGTATCGGTACTCATAGCTACTTTACCGTTGATATTAAAAATGGCGCCGTCGTGCTTTTTATTGAGCAAATCGTTTTCGAGTATTTTAAATACCCCGGCATCCAGCAATTGACTGGTTAAAGTGCCCCCGCTGCCATGCCCAAGGTTAATGGTATCAAAATCAAGTTTTGGTAGTGGACAGGCGAGCATCATAAGCATTGAGAATTGAAATAAAGTGTTTTTATAACCATTAGGTGGATAACCGCTGGATTGATCATAATAAAGTTTCCTCCACCAATAACCTGTTGAAATAATAATAGGCCGCGCAAGCTCCTTCGCTGCTCACCATTGGCGCCCCCAAAGGTTGTACCGGGGTGCATTTTATCCCGAAATTTGGGCATTGGTCGGGTTTTATCTTGCCCTTCATAATATCACCCGATCTGCAGCTGGCATCTTCGTGCGATTCGATCATATCGAATTTAAATTTCTTCATTGCATCGAAGGCGCTATAAGCATCCTTCACGCCATAACCACTTGAACTTATCTCGCCAATGCCCCGCCATTCGCGGTCGGTTACTTCAAAAATTTCGTCAATTGCTTTTAATGCGGAGGTGTTTCCGGCAGCTTCAACAATGCGGCTATATTGGTTTTCAAGCAGATATTTGCCTTTTTCAAGCTGTTTTACAGCCATTAAAATGCCTTCTAACAGGTCAACAGGCTCAAAACCTGTTATAACGATAGGTATCTTATATTTTTCAACTATAGGATAGTATTCGCTCATACCCATAATAGCACAAACATGTCCTGCACCTAAAAAGGCATCAACTTTACACTCCGGATCGGCCATAATTGCTGCTATGGCCGGGGGAACTAATACATGCGAAGTTAGAATCGAATAATTTTTGATACCCGATTGCTTTGCCTGAATAACTGAGAGTGCATTTGCCGGGGCAGTAGTCTCAAAACCAACGGCAAAAAATACCACTTCCCTGTCAGGGTTTTCGTTGGCTATTTTTAAAGCTTCCAGCGGTGAATATAAAATACGAACGTCTGCACCTTTTGATTTTGCCTCCAGCAAACTCATGCCACTACCCGGAACGCGGATCATATCACCATAAGAACATAAGATCACTTTGTGTTCTACAGCCAGGTGAACCGCCTTATCAATCAGGTTAACGGGTGTAACGCAAACCGGACAACCGGGGCCATGCACCATCTGTATATTGGAAGGGAGCATATTCAAAATGCCGTTTTTTACCAGTGAATGTGTTTGCCCGCCACATACTTCCATAATTTGCCATTGCCCTTTTACTGTTTCCCTGATCTCTTTAAGCAAGGCTGCCACGATCTCGGGTGAGCGAAATTCTGATAAATATTTCATTGGCTAATGCGTGTGAAGTGCATATAGGGTTTCATGTAAATTCTCCTTAATAGCCATACCTCGGATTGAAGTATCATCAGCTATGTGGTTTTCATGATAAACCAACTGACCGAATGATATATTTTCATCATTAGGTGAAAGTTCAACATGAAAATAAAGTTGGTATTTATTGGTATAATTAATCTTTAACCAGTCAACAAGCAGTTCGTTTTGGAAAACTCCTCCGCTAAAACACAGCTGGTTTACGTCGAGGTGATCGGCTATATCGCCCACTAAACATACCAGGGTATAATGAAATTTGGCAGCGATATAGTTTACGGGTTTTTCGCTTGCAATGTCTTCAAGTATACGATACATCAGTGTTGCCGTTGGTATCGGAACATCGGCGTCCAAATCGCCCAGATAACTGCTGTCCATATTAAAGCCAAATGCCTGAACATAGCTGGCCGCTGCAGCCTGTAAATACATGGCAGCTTCACCTTCAAAGCTTTGTTTATCGCAAATGTTTAACAGCGAAGCTACCGCATCAAATATCCGCCCAACTGAAGAAGTAAAAATTTCAGCGTTTTTTATCAGTGTATGGTAAGTATTCCATTCCAGGTTGCTAAACTTCTCTTTTAATGCAGCGACTTGTTCTCCAGTGCCATGGAGGGCGCAGAGTGCCGCTATGCGTGGTTCCAGTGCAGTTTTATCGCCCGCAATGGTAGGGAAGTAGTCGAAATGATGAGCGCGTGCAATTTGGTTATCATCATACAACAGGAATTCGCCGCCCCAGATATTTTTATCAGTACCCAAACCAGTTCCGTCCCAAATTATACCAAGGATTGGTTGTTTATGATGTATCAATTTATTTTCGGCTAATACCGCAGCAAAATGAGCTTCATGATGCTGAACCATTCTTAATCGGGCGCTAAATTTAGCAGCAAGTTCAATCGCATATTCATGCGAAAAATAGCCGGGGTGTAAATCAGTAATGATCACATCGGGTTTGGCATTATACATTTGAAGCCAATGCTCAAGCGTTTGCCTATACATTTGCTGCGATTCGAAACTTTCGCCACTACCCATAAACTGGCTTACAAAAACGTTTCCGTTAAGTGCCAGGGTAAAGCTGCTTTTTAAAAATGCGCCGGTTGACAGGATACATTGCTCGGTTTTTGCAGGGTGATTTATAAAGGAGGGTGCGTAACCCCGCGACCGACGGAGAATGATCTGTTGTTGCGTATATTTTGATACCTGAACAACACTGTCGTCTTGTGGAATAACAATATTGCGGTTATTGCCCACTACACTGTCGGCTATTTCAAATAAATAGTCGAGATTATCTTCGTTATAAATGATGGGGGATCCGGAGATATTGGCGCTCGTAGCTACCAGAGGTTTGCCGAAATCTTTAGCGATCAGATCCAGCAGGGGGCTGTATGGAACCATAATACCGATGCGATCCAAACCGGGAGCAATGTCATTTACAGCTAGTAGCTGGAAAGTGCTTTCTTTTGGTTTCAACAATACAATTGGTGCCGCCGGGCTATTTAACAATTGCCTTTCCTGCTCATTTAGTTCAAAACTGCATTCAATTCTTTTTATGGCGGGAAATAAAATTGCGAATGGCTTTACCGGCCTGTGCTTCCGAGCACGAAGTGCGCCAATAGCCAAAGTGTTATTTGCGTCGCATAGCAGTAAATAGCCGCCGATTCCTTTTATTGCTACTATTTTTCCTGCATCCAGTAGGCTCCTGATCCGGGACAGAATAGCTTCGTTGTCTCCTTCGTCGATGCTTGAATCATTGCTGTAAAGAAAAAGTTTTATGCCGCAGCTTTGACAGGAATTGGTTTGCGAATAAAACCTGCTGTTGTTAATATCATGATACTCCTCATAGCATTGATCGCACATCTTAAAGGTCTGCATGCTTGTTGCATGGCGTTCATAGGGTAAGCCATTAACTATGGAATAGCGGGGGCCGCATTGTGTACAGGTGATAAAAGGGTAACGATACCGGCGATTTTTCGGCTCATGAAGTTCGGTACGGCATTCCTTGCACATAGCGATATCCGGCGACAATAATACCTGCTTCGCGCAGCCATTATTGTCTTCTACCAGGATATTAAAATCAATGTAAAATTGATCAGGAATTTTAGTGAGTTCAGCCGATATGATCTTTGCCTGTTTAGGTGCATCAAGTTTTATCCTTCCTAAAAAAAAATCAGCCTCGGCAGCGGTGGCATTAAAGAATATGTTAACGCCATCGTTGTCATTTTTTACATATCCATTGAGTTGTAGTTTTTCCGCCAGATTATAGATCATTGGCCGGAAGCCTACACCCTGTACAATGCCATTGATGTGGATATGATAGGTTCCCATATTAAGGCGCTGTGATAAGGTTTAATATGGATGGTTCAGCGATTGACTCATCGTTCTCTTTTAGCAGGCATTTAATCCTGTTAACAAGCTGCGGCACTATGCCTGCTATTGTTTCGGTGAGCTCGATGCCCTGTTGCTGGATTGACTCGATACTTACCACAAACAGGTCGATCTCGGGCATTTTGCCCAATACCTGCAACGCACTTACCAGGTCTTTCAAGCCAATATCGTGCGTGCTCATTGCAGGCGGAAAATCGGAAGCAAAGCGCGGTTTTATCATTCGGATGGTTCCGGGCGGATTACCATCAAGGGTAGCATCAACGAGTATCACATGCTTGTATATTTCGAAATAGTCCAGCAGATAAAACCCACCAGTGCCACCATCCAGCACGTCTACTCCTGCTGGTAATTGCTCTTTTTCAAGAACGTTGGCGATATGGACACCGATTCCTTCATCGCCCATCAGGTAATTTCCTATACCGAGTATCAGCGTGTCTTTTGCTCTATTCATTTTGCAGTTTTTTCGGGATTAGGTGTTTGATGTGCGTTCTTTTCGAACATTTCCTCCTCGATAAATTTAAACCCCCCACCCATGCTGCTCATCTCGCCGCGACCTTCGACATAGTCATGATAAAAAACCAAATAAACGTGGATGACTGCAAAGAGGATAAAAAACCACATCGACCAGTGATGTATTTGTCGCGTTAAAATATCTCCACCTAAAATAGCAGGCACCCAGGCGAACAATTTCGGCAGCCACCATGATGACATGCCGGCATATAGTCCGAAGCCCGTTAAACACTGCACCAAAAAGGCGATAAACGTAAGGAAATAGATAAACCCGGCCATAGCGTTGTGGCCAATACTTAAATGGTCCTGCTCTTTGCCGTTCTTTTTCAGCATCAGGATGTCGATCTTGAAAACGGTCCACATCTCTCTGAAAAACCTTCCTGACGTAGGGATGAACTGTTTCCAATTAGCAAATTTATTACCAACAAACCCCCAGTAAAGGCGGAAAATAAAGTTAAAAAAGAACAGGTATGCAGCAATAAAATGCAGGAACCTGAACCAGCCCATGGTGTACTGGTGCGAGGCATCAAAGTGGCTTAACAGCCCTAAAGGATTAGAAATATAAAACCCGGTGATGATTAAAACAACGATAACCAGCGCATTTAACCAGTGGTAAAACCTTACCGGCATTTCCCACACATAAACCCTGCGTAAGCGGGGTATATGTAAATATTTGTTTGCCATAATATTGTTTTTTTAATTAATCACCCAATACATTGATTCTGTTTATAGTTTTTCCTTCTTCGTCATATAAATGCACACTGCAGGCCATGCAAGGGTCGAAACTGTGGATGGTTCTGAGTATTTCCAGTGGTTGTGTCTCGTCAGCAACCGGGGTATCTATCAACGCTGCTTCATAGGCCGACATACCACCCTTGCTATCTCGCGGTGAGGCATTCCAGGTTGTAGGCACTACCAATTGGTAGTTTGCTATTTTCTGGTCCTGTATATTGATCCAGTGGGCCAGGGCGCCACGCGGTGCCTCGGTATGGCCAACGCCAAAGGCGGATTTTGGCCAGGTAGCCGGATCAAACTTGCTCATTTCGGCCATGCGGGTATCGCCTGCTTTAATATTTGCCAATAGCTGGTTAAAGAAGTCGAGGCCCCATTGCGCGGTAAGCACACTTTCGAGTCCGCGGGCTGCCGTTCTGCCAAGGGTTGAGAACAGCACTGTGATCGGAACATTCAGGTCTTTGAGTGCTTTGTCTACTACTTCTTTAAATTCAGGTCTGCCGCGTCCGTAGCCTACCAGTACTCTGGCCAGTGGGCCAACTTCCATAGCGTGCCCTTTCCACCTCGGTGTTTTAAGATAGCTGTATTTTTTATCGGTATCAAGATGTTCAAACGGAGGTTTGGGACCGGAATATTTCACTTTGCTTTCGCCTTTCCAGGGGTGCAGGCCCTCGGCATCGCCCCCGGCATATTCATACCAGGAGTGGGTAATAAATTCCTGAACTTCGTCATCCTTCCTTAAGTCGACGTCGTAGATCTTACTTACATCCTTGTTCAATATTGCGCCACCGGGGAATTTATAGGCCGAAGGATCGCGGTATCCATTGGTTGGCAAATCTCCATACACCAAATAATTACCGAGGCCGCCGCCAATTGCGCCCCAATCTTTGTAGAATGATGCGATCGCCATTAAATCGGGAATATATACCTGTTCAACAAAGTCTTTTCCGTCCTGCAGCAATTGCCCAACGTAAGCAAGGCGTTCAGCATTGATCATGCTCACATCATCCAAACTAATTGCACAAGCCATACCACCTACCAGATAGTTTGGGTGCGGGTTTTTGCCACCAAAAATGGCATGTACCTTTACAATCTCTTTTTGCCATTCAAGTGCTTCAAGATAATGTGCCAGGCCTATCAAATTTACTTCGGCAGGAAGCTTGTAGGCTTTGTGGCCCCAGTACCCATTTGAAAAAATACCTAACTGGCCACTGTCAACGAATTTTTTTATACGAGTTTGTATATCGCTGAAATAACCGGGCGAGCTTTTAGGCCAGTGCGAAATACTTTGTGCCAATTCAGATGTCTTTTTAGGATCGGCTTTTAAGGCATTTACCACATCAACCCAATCCATGGCATGTAAATGATAAAAATGCACTACGTGATCGTGGATATATTGGGTGCAAAACATAATATTACGCACCATTTCTGCATTTGGAGGTATAGTGATATCCAGCGCATCTTCCACGCACCGCACGGAAGTTAAGGAGTGGATGGAGGTGCATACCCCGCAAACCCTGCCCACAAAGGCCCAGGCATCACGCGGATCGCGGCCCTGTAATATTTCCTCCAACAGGCGTACCATAGTGCCGCTGCTGTAAGCATCTTTTATTTTACCATTTTCAATATCTGCCTCTATACGTAAGTGACCTTCAATTCTGGTTATTGGGTCAACAACAATTCTCTTACTCATGATTTTTTTTAATTAGGATATGCGTTGATTAAGATTCTAATTCATGCTCACTCTCATTGCCTTCAACCTGGTGCTCATGGATGGTTTTGCTTTTTCCAAAATTGGTTGCTACAGCGTGTACTGCAACAGCTGCCACGGTAACTCCCAGTGCAACTTCGCCCAGTTTGTCCGCATCGGCTTCAATGCCGAAACCGGCAAATGAAGAACCTCTGTCGTACAGCCTTCCGTTATCCCAATAATTCTCTTCACTACAGCCTATGCAAGGGTGCCCCGCCTGTATAGGGAAGCTGGTACCACCGTTCCATTTGGTTACACCGCAGGCATTATATGTTGTTGGTCCTTTACATCCCATTTTGTAAAGGCAATAGCCTTTTTTAGCATTTTCATCGTCGAAGCTTTCGACAAATAATCCCGCATCATAAAACGGACGGCGATAACAGGTGTCGTGTACCCGTTTGTTGTAAAATGCTTTTGGACGGCCAATACGGTCTAATTCAGGTATTTTGCCAAAAGTTAAATAATGAACGATGACTCCAGCCATCACTTCACCTATTGGAGGGCAACCCGGTACTTTGATAATAGGTTTGTTTGTAATCAATTTATGAATTGGCGTGGCGCCGGTTGGATTAGGTTTGGCCGATTGTACACAACCATTGCTGGCGCAGCTGCCCCAGGCTATAATAGCTGCAGCGCCTTCTGAAACCTCATTTAAAATTTGCAGCGATGTTTTGCCACCTATCATACAGTATACGCCATCGGCACCAACAGGTACGCTGCCTTCGATACAAAGAATATACTGTCCTTTATATTTGGTCATCGTATTTTTCAATGCGGCTTCAGCCTGGGTTCCCGAAGCAGCCATTAGGGTCTCGCTGTAATCAAGTGAAATTTTGTCAAGCAGGATATCTGCTACAATAGGGTGTGATGAACGGATGAAGCTTTCGCTGCAGCAAGTGCACTCCTGGAAATGCAGCCAGATCACCGGCATCCTTGGTTTGGTCTCTAAGGCTTTGGTAACCTGCCCTATGGCCGATTGCTCGAGGCCAATAAAGGCAGTCATTAAACTAACAAATTTTACAAAATCGCGGCGGGAATACCCTTTTCGCTGCACCTCCTCATAGTAAGTGGGTTGCATTGGTATCAATTCATTATTCATAATAACGATGATTTAAATAGTTGGTTGAAATTCAGGCTGAGTGGCTAAATATGATCAAACCTACAGTGAGCAAAAAGATTAAATCCTAATTAAAATCACTTTCTAAACTGATTGATATCATATACTTAATGATAGGTACCGGATATTTTTGAGCTAAAAGCTCAGGATAGTTAAATTCTAATTTCAACCCGGCAAAAGCCAGGATGCGCCAGATTTCGCTCAGTTGTGATAGCGTTTAATTTAATCAGCTCCAAAATCAATTTTAGGTCATCAGCAATGCACGAGCTTTCTGTTGTAATGGGAATCATTAAGATCGCAGAAGATTACGCGATAGCCGCCGGTGCACATAGCGTTGACGAGGTTGAACTGGATATTGGCACCCTAAGTGGCATCGATATGGACAGCATGGACTTTGCATGGAAGCAGGCCAAAAAAGGCACTATGTTAAATGATAGTGTTAAAAAAATAAACAGCATTACTGCGAAGGCAAAATGTCTTGATTGCAATGCTGAGTTTCCGATAAAAAATTATTACGATGCCTGCCCTGTTTGCGGCGAGCATTTGATTAATATTATTTGCGGCAAAGAATTGAAGGTGCGATCCCTGCTGGTTTCCTGAGATGAATTTTGAATTTAACCATTAAAACCAAAAAAAATGTGTGCAACCTGCGGCTGCGGCTCTGACGGAAAAACAACCTATTTCCTGGTTGATAAAGATTTGTCTCATATTCGTGATCACAACCATAGCCATCCTCATTCCCATGATCATCCACATGATCAGGGGCATACCCATCCCCAGCCTAATGAAAAAAAGATCATTGATGTGGAAATGGACGTTTTGTACCAAAACAACCTGCTTGCTGAGCGTAACCGGGGCTATTTTGACGCAAAAAATATTTTGGCGCTCAACCTGGTAAGTTCGCCAGGATCGGGCAAGACTTCCTTACTGGAAAAGACTTTAACCGATCTGAAAGCTGAGCTATGCTTTGCTGTGATAGAAGGCGATCAGCAAACTAACAATGATGCTGACCGAATTTTTGCTACCGGCACTAAAGTTACCCAGATCAATACAGGTAAAGGTTGCCACCTTGATGCACACATGATTTTACATGCCACCCGGGGTTTAAAACCGGCTGATAACTCGGTATTGTTTATAGAAAATGTTGGCAATCTGGTTTGTCCGGCCATGTTTGACCTTGGCGAAAAAGAAAGAGTAGTGATTATTAGTGTTACCGAGGGCGATGATAAGCCGCTAAAGTATCCCGATATGTTTCATTCTTCAACCTTGTGCATTATTAATAAAATTGATTTGCTGCCGTATGTGCCCTTTGATATAGAAAAAGTAAAGGCCAATGCAAAAAAAGTGAATCACAAGCTTGAGATTATTGAAGTAAGCTGCACAACCGGCGAGGGCTTGCCTATTTGGTATCAATGGTTAAAATCAAAAGTATTGCAGCCTGAACCGGCCATTTAAGGCTGATTTTGCTAACTGTGTTTTAAAAATTATATCATGTGTTTAGCTATACCCGGTAAAATATTAGAAATTAACGACGAACTTGATGTCTTGTTCCGCACAGCTAAAGTTTCCTTTGGTGGGATCCAAAAATCTATTAACCTCTGCATGGTGCCCGATGCCCAGGTTGGCGATTATGTGCTGGTACATGTAGGAGTAGCTATCAGTAAAGTTGATGAGGAGGAAGCAAGCAAAGTTTTTAGCTATTTAAAAGCTATGGGTGAAGTTACTGAACTTGACATTTAATGCATTATTTACCGATATTCTTTTCGTTGCCATTTTTGAAGATATTTTCACTGTTCAACAGGTAAACGCCTTTTGTCACTATGACGTCTCCGGCGACCAATCCGGAGGTAACAGAACAATAAAGCTGATTGCCAGCTCCGGTCGTTACGCGTCGCATGGAAAAGCTGCCACTGGTGTTTTTAAGCCAAACTATTTGCCCATCAGCAGTTGTAATTAAAGCAGTAACCGGAATAGCCGGTATTTTTTGATTACCCGGTATCTTCGATAGGTAAGCCAGCATTCCCGGTCTTATCGTGCCATACGCATTCGGGATACTTACCCTAACCAGATTAACTTTCGAATTTCCAGATAGCTCAGGGTTTACAAATTCTACCTTTCCTTTGATCACCCTGCCATCCAAATCCGGGAAAGACACATTAACTACATCGTTCTCTTTATAGTTTACCGCCTCATTGGCATAAAGCTGTGCCTGCACCCATAAATTATTTAGTTTCTGCGTCTTTAGTACGGGCATCCCTGCCGTTAGGTAGTCTCCTTCATGTACCGATAGCTCGCTTACTGTACCACCGATACTACTTAAAACGTTTACCGTGGCCGATACCTTTGCCGACGCAGCCAATTCTTTAACCTGAGTAGCCGTTAGGCCCCAAAGCTGCAATTTGTTTTCGGCAGCGCTAACCAGTTGCCTGTAGTCTACATCTGGGTTTTGCAATTGCTTTTGCTGCTGCCTGGCAAGCAAATATTCTTTTTCTGCCTCCTGCAGTTCTTCGCTATAAATAGCATAAACTGGCTCGCCGATAGAAATTTTTTCACCTACGGTCCGCACGAATAATTGTTGTATTCTTCCCGGCATTTTAGCGCTTAGTTCCTCAGCCTTATTTTCATCTACTGTAACAGTGCCGGTCACCATTTTTTCATTGCCGATGCTATGTCCAGCCACGGTGTCGGTTTCGATACCACCCAATTGGATTTGCGTTGCAGTAAGAATAATATGGTCCGCCTCCTTATTGTTATTTCCGGTCAGCTCAACCCGGATCAGTTTCATCCCGCAAATAGGGCAGTTGCCATCATGATCCAGGTGTACCTGCGGATGCATGGAACAAGTATAGTAGGCTCTGCTTTGCGTGTAATTGGCAGTTGGATGCGATTTTTGTTTACATGCCATAAAGCAAAGTGTAAACACCAACGTTAGTATGATCAGCTTATTCATTACTTTTTGTTTTAATAAAGCTTTCACTATCTGTTAAATATTGTGCATTTGCGGCTATACTATCCCTAAGGGAAAGGCCTGCAGTAATTTGCACTTCTTGTTCGTTAATAGCACCGGCGACTACTTGTTTGGCCTTGAATGAGGCGCCATTCTTTAGCCAGACTATTTTTGTTTTTCCCAGACCCACTACTGCAGAACGGGGAATCCAGAAGCCATTTATCTTTCCGGTTTCAATTTCGGCATCAAACTGGCTGTTTACTTTCAGCCTGTGATCCATATTATGCAGGTAAACCCGTATGCTTAGGGTCTTATCGCCATCTCGCAATACGGGTTCAATGAAATCAACTTTAGCGTTTAAGGGCTGTGCCGGGGCATCCGGGAAGTAGATTTTAACAAGCTGGTTTAATTTTAGACTTTTCATAGCCGACCGGTCGATCTTGATGATGGCCCAAAGCCTATGGGGGTCAACCACATTAAATAAAACCTGCCCTTTTGTTACGTACATGCCTTGCTGAATAGCTAAGGGAATATTGTCGGTTACATTTCCCGTTGGTTCGGTATTTGCAGAGCCAGGAATCTGGCTGTGTGCCACATCATGAACGTGTCCCTCAAAGTCGCTGTAAACCGGTAAGCTATAAAAAGGTTTTCCCGATGTCTGAAGGTACTTCACTTGTTCCCCAGTCATGCCATTGAGCAAAAGTTTTTGTTTTGCAGCGTTGAGTAGCTCCGGGTCCGCGGCCGGGTTTTTAGCCAGGAAAATAAAATCCTGCTGCGCTGTAACCATCTCCGGACTATAAATATCAAAAATACGTTGTCCGATATGAATTTCCTGGAATGCATATTTGATATAAAGTTTTTCTATCCTGCCCGAAAAGCGTGCACTGATGTTATTAAATGTCCGGCTGTCAAAATCGAGGTAACCCTTGGCTGTAATATGGGTTGGAATTTCTTTCGCTAACGGTACAATCGTATTAACATTAGCTATAACATTCGAGTTAACTGATTGGAGCACCGTATTTAAATCAATTCCGGCTTTTTCACTTGCCTGGCCAAATTTTTTGATCAGGGTCATCCCGCAAATGGGGCAGGTACCCGGATGATCTTCCAATATTTCGTGATGCATAGGGCAGGTATATTGGGCACTGCTTGTAACTTGTTCCGCTGCTGCCTCCTTTTTCTGATCTGTACAGGACTGGAGTAGTATCAAAACTATTGCAATGCTGCCTATGACTGTACTAATTGCTTTCATTTTCTCTTTCATAAGCCACTTGTAAGTTTAATAGTAATTGCAAACTATCCAGGTAAGTTATGCGTGCAGCCTGGAGGTCCCTGATGCTAGTAAGCACCGATAGAAGATCACCTGTATTTTGATCATAGGCCAACAGTGCTGTTTTGTAACTATTTTGCAAGGCCGGGATAATGTTATGCTGATAGTTTAATAACTGCTTTTTAGTACTGGCTATGTTAGATTTTAGCCCCGCAAGCTGTCCTTCTGCCTGGTTAATTATATCGGCCTTTTTTTGCCTCAGTTCTTCCACTTCAAATTGTATTCCTTTCCTGTTGGCCTGATATTCTTTCGATGCCCATGGCGCAATAGGTATCGTTACAGATGCCATCAGGATATATTGATTCGGCATATTGCCGTAACTGAACATATGGCCAGCCTGTATACCAAAATCGGGCTTGCGTTTACTGTATTCCATTCCCGCGCTCAATCGCTGCAGTTCGATATTACGGCAAATGCTTTTGATGTCGCTGCGTTTATCGGCTAAATACCCGGTATCGGTTACTGCCGCTTCATAATCTTTTATAACATAAGTAGTATCTATTTCAAATGCGGTCAGTTTGTTTCGGTTCATCAGGGTATTCAGCATAATATTCCTTTGGATGATCTCGTTTGCTAATTGCTCGCGATTGTTCTCGAGTTCAAAAAGCTCGGCCTTTGCTTTGTAGATGTTACTCAGGTTCTCTTTCCCATAAGTAAGCCTGATATTGGCGTCTTTAAGCATATAATCAAGCAGGCTTTTTGTATTTTGTAATTGGGCCAGTTTCTTTTCCAGCACCAGTCGTTCATAATACCCTTGTTTTGCCTGCGCTACCAATTGATTTTTAAGATAGTTTTTGTCTTCATTGGTTACTTTAGACAAGCCTTGCATATAAGCTTCTTTTGCTTTAAGCTTGGCGGGGTTGGTAAACATTTGCTCTGCCTGTATCATAAACGAACCGGTATTGGGGTTAAGCTGGTAAGGCGTTTGGTATTGCCCGGCACTTAGTTTTGGTGCATCCATGCTTTTTGCCCCGGCTGCATAAGCATGCTGCGCACTAGCCCGGCTATCGAAAACCTGCAATGAGGGATTGCCGCTTAAACGTGCAATAACGCTATCAAGTGGGAGTCGGGTTTGCGCATTGGTGATTGATGCGTATGCAATTAAAGCAAGTAAGATTCCTGATGTTTGATATTTTGTCTTCATGTTTTTATTCCTTTACTTCCAAAACTTCCAGCTTGCCGTTTTTTCGGAGTTCATATTCTTTTACCATCAAAAAGATAAGTGGGGTTACCAGTAAAATATGGGTAGAAGAAGTTAATACGCCTCCTATCATTGGTAATACTATGGGCAACATCACATCGCTACCTGTTCCGCTTGCCCATAATACGGGCACTAAGCCAAACAAAGCCACACAAACGGTCATCAGTTTAGGACGAAGCCGCTTTACCGCGCCATTCATTACATATTCCCGTAAATCTTCCCTGGTAATGCTTTCTTTTGAATTGCCTTTGAGCGCAACCAGTTGCTGCATGGCATCGTTCAGGTAAATAACCATCACAATACCTGTTTCCACCGCTATGCCGAAAAGCGCTATAAAGCCAACGGCAACGGCAACTGATAAATGCACGCCAAAGAAATAGACCATATATGCGCCGCCGATCAGGGCAAAGGGTATCGAAATCAAGCTGAAAAATGCTTCTCTGATAGAATGAAAAGCAAAATAGAGACATACAAAAATGATGATCAATACGGCCGGTAAAATCAATGTCAGGGTATGTTCGGCCCGGATCAAATTTTCATATTGACCGCTCCATTCAATGTAATAGCCTTTGGGAAGCGTTTTTGCCAAATCGTTTAACCTTTGCTTTGCCTCCTGAACTGTACTGCCCAGGTCGCGATCGCGCACATTAAACAATACTGTACCGCGTAATAAAGCATTTTCTGATTGGATCATTGCCGGTCCATCACTGATTTTAATTGTCGCTACTGACGATAAGGGTATCGGTCCGTTAGTAGCAGTTTGTACCAGTGTTCGCTTCAATTCGTCCAGGTTGCTCCTGAAATCCTGCGCTAGACGAAGATTTACACTAAATCGCCTGCGTCCCTCCACCGTTGTGGTCAGGTTCATGCCACCCAGTGCGCTTTCCACTACCTCGTTTACATCATTTACGCTTAAACCGTATCGTCCTATAGCATCCTTGTTCACGGTTATATCCAGGTATTTGCCGCCGGTAATGGGGTCCACATACAGGTCTTTCACTCCATTAAGTCCCTGTAAAGCTTGTTTCATCTGGTTGGATAAAGCGTAGATAGTGTCCAGGTTTTGCCCATAAACCTTCAGGCCCACGTCGGTACGAATACCGGTCGAAAGCATATTGATACGGTTGATAATGGGTTGTGTCCAGCCGTTAACTACGCCGGGTATCTGCAATTTGGCATTAAGCTCGTTGATGATATCCTCCTTTTTGATGCCCTTGCGCCATTCATCTTTTGGTTTTAATAAGATGATCGTTTCAGTCATGCTGATAGGGGAATTATCCGTGGCTGTATTGGCACGGCCGGCCTTGCCCAGTACATTTTTTACTTCGGGCACACTTTTGATGATCTTATCCTGAACCTGTAATAGCTGCTTCGCCTCGGCATTGGAAACATCTGGCTGGGTAACCGGCATAAACAGCATAGTGCCTTCATCCAATGGCGGCATAAACTCGCTTCCCAGGCTTAACAGCAAGGGAATACTGATCACTAAAGCGATGATATTGATAGAAAGCGTTGTTTTGCGCCAGGTCATGCACCAGTTTAAAACCGGCTGATAGATTTTTTGGAGACCCTTGTTCAAAGGATTTTTATCGTCGGTGCGCAATTTGCCCTTTAGGAAAAACGAAATGAGTACCGGCGCAAGCGTAACCGCCAACACTGCATCAATAGCCAGGATAAATGATTTTGTCCAGGCAAGCGGGCCGAATAATTTTCCTTCCTGACCTTCCAGCATAAATACCGGAAGGAACGAAGCCACAATGATCAGGGTTGAAAAGAAAACGCCACGGCCAACCTGCTTGCACGAGGCTTCAATTATTTTAATTCTTTCTATCGTGGTCATGGCTTTTCTTTTTGTTGTGCGATGGATAAATTCCGATGCGAGTTTTCTACCATTACGATCCCGTTATCAACGATAACCCCGATGGCTAATACAATACCCGTCAACGACATGATATTGGAGCTGATACTAAAGGCATTGAGCAGAATAAAACTGGCCGCTATCGTTATTGGGATTTGGATAATGATGCTTAAAGCACTCCGCCAGCTGAAAAGGAAAAGGATCACAATAACCGATACCGTGATCATTTCTTCGATTAAAGTATGTTTAACAGAGTTAACGGCGTTTTCAATTAATTCACTCCGGTCATAAGCGAATTTAAACGTTACACCCGCCGGTAGTCCTTTCTGGATATCGGCCATCTTATCCTTTACGGCGTGAATTACGCGGTCAGCATTCTCGCCATAACGCATAACAACAATTCCGCCAACTGCTTCGCCTTCGCCGTTCTGATCGAAAATACCCAGCCGCTCATCGCCGCCCATTTGCACGGTGGCTATGTCTTTTATCGTAACGGGTATGGTATTGATTACGCCGATCGGTATTTGTTCAACATCCTGTAAACTTTTTATATAACCCAGCCCCCTGACAATATAGGCGCTGCCATTCATTTCAAATTTTCGACCGCCTACATCATTGTTATTGCTTTTCACGGCTTTAAGAACCTGTGATAGGGGGATATTGTAATAATTCAATTTTTGAGGATCGATAGTAACCTGGTATTGTTTTTCAAATCCGCCGAATGAGGCAACTTCGCTCACACCCTGCACCGTTTGCAAACCGAGCTTTATATACCAGTCCTGCAGGGCCCGTTGTTCGCCCAGGTCCATGCCTTTTGCATCCAGGGTGTACCAAAGTATATGACCTACTCCTGTACCATCAGGACCCAATGTGGGTGTGATGCCCTGTGGTAATAAACGCTGTGCATAATTCAGCCGTTCCAATACCCGGCTTCGGGCCCAGTAAACGTCGGCTTTCTCGTCGAAAACGATATAAACAAAGCTCATCCCGAACATAGATGTTGCCCGGATAGATTTCACTTTTGGAATCCCCTGTAAATTACTAACCAATGGATAAGTGACCTGGTCCTCCATAATCTGCGGACTGCGGCCCTGCCACTCGGTAAATACGATAACCTGGTTTTCAGACAGATCGGGTATAGCGTCGATCGGGTTTTGCCTAACAGCATAGGCGCCCCATCCAAAAAGGGCGATAGCAATCAGCAGAACGATATACCTGTTTTTTAAAGACAGGGTAATGAGTTGATTTATCATCGTAATGAATTTAAACAGCCCGCTGCCTGATGACAGCGGGCTGATCTGAACTACATTTTCATTTTTTCAGCAGACTTCTTTTTCAAATCTGATTTTTTAACGAGTGTCATGCCGCAGCCTGGTTTAGGGCATTTGCCTGGCTTTAAGCTCATTACGTCGGTGTGCATGGGGCAGGTATAAATTACTTTGGCTGCCGTTGATTTTTTTGTCTTTGTTGAATCCGGACCCGGATTGTTGTGGTTTGCCGCGAAAACAGTTGTTGCAGAAAATAGGACGGCGATAGCCATCAGTATTGATTTTTTCATGTGTTTTTAGAAATTAAAAGATGAATAGATAGCATAAGGCGAACCTTATACATGGGTTATTAATAGAAATAATAATTGAAAATTATCGTTCAACCGTACCGTTGGTACATTGATGGAGAAAGGGCGGATCAGATCCGGTAGTCGCAGTTGCGCAAATAAATAGGGATGTGGGTTCGCCCCGGCGGAGCGTTGCCCCGGCAGGCAATTTGCCCGGTTACCTCGCGATAAACAGATTCGATTTTAATAGTAGCGAAAGCCGGAACCAATGAAGTTAAAGGCGCCTTAAAGGAATAAGACGGGGCCAAAACTTGATTATCCTTCAGCTTAAAGCTTCTGACTTCGTGTTTGCAGCATTTATTATTGTTGACAGTTTTTACGCCAGCGTTATCCGACCCGCCGAAAACCATGCTGACTGAAGCCAGCTTGCCGCAGCAATAAAAGCTATTTACACCCATACCCAGGCACGAAACCAGGTATATGGATATCAATAATAGAACTGCCGAACGTTTCATTAATCAAATTTACTGAATTAATATTCAAAAGAGAAGGGTTGTGTTTTTTGGTAAATAAACAGCCTGTGATTTTAAGGTGGTTTTTTCTTTTTGCCCCTGCTTTAACTAAAAATAAATGTAAGTGCCCTGTTTCTCGCGGCAGCGGAGCCCATTTTGGTACTAGTTACGGAACAAAAGCTGAATAAAAACAAAAAAGGCCTTTTCTGTATAGAAAAGACCTTTTTAATGTTGTGGTATCAGCTGGAATCGAACCAGCGACACAAGGATTTTCAGTCCTTTGCTCTACCAACTGAGCTATGATACCGGCTCGTGGTCCGAAAAGGACTCCCGTGGTAGGGGCTGCAAATGTAAGCCCTTTTTTTGTTTATGAAAAACTTTTTTCAAAAAAGGTGCTTCAATGTTCACTACTATGCCATTTACGTCTGAAATTGTCAATTTCTTTTGAATTTTCTATACGATGCTATTTATCGCTGCGCTTTGTGGCAGGTATATCCAAATTTTGAATTACGTTTTCGCAAAAAAGACAATATTTCTTCAGCAAAGCACTTAAGAGCTACTAAAATCGGCGGTCTTATTTTTAAGATATTATATTATTTTGAAAAAACGTTTTCAATTTTTTCAGAGTTATTAATTTTTTTTTGAAAAATTTTATGAAAATGCACTGATATTTTACAAATAATTCATATTATCGCAGAAGTTTGTATTTCTGTACAAATAACCAATTTAACCCAGTTTAATTAATTTATTTTTCTGTATTGAACTCATTTTATGAAAAAAATTGAAGCGATTATTCGCACATCAAAATTTGAAGAGGTCAAATCTGCCCTAAAACTCGTGGGTATTGACTTTTTTTCCTATTGGGAATGCTCCGGTGTCGGAAACGAGCAAGTCACTGAGCATCATAGCTACCGTGGTACAGTCTATGACACACATTTTCTATCCCGACTGTTTATTTCTATCGTCTTAAAAGATGAAAATTTAGAAAAAACAGTTGCCTGTATTGAAAAAGCTGCTTTTACAGGCGAAATAGGGGATGGCATGATCTTCACTTATAATATTGAAGAATCTATCCGGATCAGAACAGGCGAACGTGGTAAGGCCTCTACTGCCGGCCCAAGCGACGAGAAAAAGTAATTATTAACCAAATCAATCAACTGACATGACGAAAAAGATACTTATATGCTTATTAATGGCATTTTTGAATATTTCATTGACTAATACTTATGCCCAAACTTCAAGAAAGCCGGATCCTTCTGGCGTAAACACGGGCTCATCCGCAGATTTGGATACTGCGGCATTTAAAGTAATAGATACTTTGGCGAAAAAGAAAGATACAACTGTAGCCGCATTAAATGGCTCGGTGAAAAAGCTTTCAGCAGCGGTTTCAAACGTAGCCAATGCTGATGGCAAAAATAAAGTGGCAATTAACCTGGTTTGGTTGCTCATCACGGGCTTCCTTGTGTTTTTTATGCAGGCTGGTTTTGCCCTGGTTGAAACTGGTTTAACAAGAGCTAAAAACGTAGCGCATACCATGGCCATGAACTTATTTGTTTATCCTGCCGGTTGTCTTGGATTTTTTGTTTGCGGTTTTGCGCTGATGTTCGGCGGTGTAGGCGCGTTGGGAACACTTGGCGGATTCGATGGTTTAAATCAGGAATTTACCATCCATATCCTGGGCCATGCGTTCGGATTATGGGGCACTAAAGGCTTTTTTATGAACGGCGTATACGACGTAGGTGTTTTGGGATTCTTTGTGTTTCAGGCTGTGTTTATGGATGCTACTGCCACGATCCCTACAGGTGCCATGGCTGAAAGGTGGAAATTTGCTTCCTTTGCTATATCAGGGGCACTGATTGGTGGTTTAATCTATCCATTATATGGCAACTGGGTATGGGGCGGTGGTTGGTTATCGCAACTTGGTGTTAACTTCGGCTTGGGCCATGGTCACCTTGATTTTGCCGGATCTTCTGTTGTTCACTTGTCGGGTGGTGTGCTTGCATTTGTAGGCGCCAGAATGATCGGTCCGCGTTTAGGTAAATACAACAAAGACAAAACAGCTAATGCTATCCCGGGCCACAATATCCCGATGGCGGTATTAGGTACCTTGATATTAGCCTTCGGCTGGTTCGGATTCAATGCCGGGTCAACTTTTGCCGGTACAGATTATAGATTTGCCGTTGTTGCATTCAATACCATGATCGCTTCCTGCGCCGGTACGCTGGCTTCTACGCTGTGGATTTGGTATGTGCGGGGAAGTAAACCAGATGTAAGTATGATGTGTAATGGTTTGCTGGCCGGCCTGGTAGCAATCACGGCACCATGTGCCTATGTAACACCAATTGGCGGTTTGATCATCGGCCTGGTATCGGGCGTAATTGTGGTTGAAGTAACGTTGTTGATGGAGAAAAAATTCAGGATCGACGATCCGGTGGGTGCAGTGGCTGTTCACGGCGCTAATGGTGTGTGGGGTGTGCTTGCTTTGGGTTTATTTGCTGATGGTAACTATGGCGATGGTATAAACGGCGTAAAGGGAACTGTAACCGGCTTGTTTTATGGAGGCGGATGGGGCCAGTTTATTGCTGAAGCTATCGGTGCCGCAACCAATATTATTTTCATTGGTGCAGCTGGCTGGTTAATGTTTAAACTGTTAGATAAATTGGTTGGCAACAGGGTTAAACCAGAAGTTGAAATGTATGGCCTGGATCTGCCTGAAATGGGCATCGATGGCTATTCAGGTATCCGGATGGATAAAAATGCCGAAACGCCATTGTCCAGATAATTATCAAAAATACGGTAACTTACCGTTGCCGGTAAATTGCTGAAAGGCCCCAAATTAAATGGGGCCTTTTTTGTTGGGCAGAAAATGGAAGTTCAATTTTTATAAATTCGAACTTCTTTCAACTCGTCAATAAAAAATTAACTTTGACAAAAATTACTATGCACGCATAATGATCGGGCAGATTGTTTTTATCCTCATACTGGCTGCCGCCATCTGGCTATTCAGCAAAAACGTCGGGAAAATAAGGCGGAATATCCTGCTTGGGCGAGATACCAATCGCTCCGATAGTCCGGCATTGCGCTGGAAAACAATGGCCAAAGTGGCCCTCGGTCAAAGCAAAATGGGTAAGCGACCCTTTGCTGCACTAATGCACCTGTTCATTTATGTAGGTTTTGTGATCATCAATATCGAAGTGCTGGAAATATTGATCGACGGCGTTTTCGGCACCCATCGTATTTTTTCAAAGCCACTGGCGGAATTGTATGATTTCCTCATCGGCGGTTTTGAAATTTTGGCCCTGCTGGTGCTCGTTTCCTGTTTTGCCTTCCTCATCCGCAGAAATATCGGTCGCCTCAAACGTTTCAGCGGTGTTGAAATGACTTCCTGGCCCCGTTCGGATGCCAATTACATACTGTTTATTGAAATATTGCTCATGTCGGCCTTTCTTACCATGAATGCCGCCGACCATCAATTACAATTGCTGCAATTCGGGCATTATATAAAAGCTGGTAGTTTCCCGGTTAGTAGCCTTATAGGTCCGCTATTACCCCGTAACGCAGCCTCACTGGAAGCCATAGAGCGGGGCTGCTGGTGGTTCCATATCATTGGCATTCTCGCTTTTCTGAATTATTTACCTTATTCCAAGCATTTTCATATCCTTTTGGCGTTTCCGAATACCTATTATTCTAACCTAAATCCAAAAGGTGAAATCAGCAATATGCCGTCGGTGACCAACGAGGTTAAGGCCATGCTCGACCCAGCTTTCGTTCCACCACCTGCAGAAGCCAGCCGTTTTGGTGCCAAAGATGTAACCGACCTTACCTGGAAGAACCTGATGGAGGCCTATACCTGTACAGAATGCGGGCGTTGCACTTCAGTGTGCCCGGCCAATCAAACCGGCAAATTGCTTTCACCGCGGAAGATTATGATGGATACACGCGACAGGATAACAGAGATAGGGCAGGGTATCGACAAAAATGGCAAAGATTTCAAGGACGATAAAAGCCTGCTCGACAATTATATCAGCCGCGAAGAAATATGGGCCTGCACCACCTGCAACGCCTGCACCGACGCCTGCCCGGTAAATATCAACCCGCTCGAAATTATTGTTGAATTGCGGCGCTATATAGTCATGGAAGAATCACAGGCCCCGGCCAGTTTAAATAATATGTTCGGCAACGTCGAGAACAACGGTGCGCCATGGAAGTATGCCGCCGCAGATAGAATGAACTGGAGTCAGGAGTCTTGAGTCCATAGTCCATGGTCGATAGTCCATGGATGATTTAAAATAATAGCAGATCGGCTATGGACTATGGACTATCGACCATGGACCATTGACCCAACCATGAACTATGAACAATGAACTAATAACTATCCCTACTATGGCCGAAATGGCCGCCCAAGGCAAAGAGCCCGAGATACTTTTTTGGGTTGGCTGTGCAGGTAGTTTTGATGAGCGGGCGCAGCGCATAACCCGTGATATATGCAAGATATTGCATCACGTAGGTATCAGTTTTGCAGTATTAGGAACAGAGGAAAGCTGTACCGGCGATCCCGCCAAACGTGCTGGTAACGAATTTCTATTCCAGATGCAGGCCATGGTAAATATCGAAGTGCTTAATGGCTACAATATCAAAAAGATAGTTACCGGTTGCCCGCATTGTTTTAACACGATCAAAAACGAATACCCGGGTTTGGGTGGTAATTATGAGGTGATCCATCATACCCAGCTCATCCAACAACTCATAGATGATGGCAAACTAAAAGCGGAAGGTGGCGAGAGTTTTAAAGGCAAACGCATTACCTACCACGACCCCTGTTATTTGGGACGAGGAAACGATATTTATGAGGCTCCACGCAAAGCTTTGGAAATTTTGGATGCCGACCTTGTTGAACTAAAGCGCTGCAAAAGCAATGGCCTGTGCTGCGGTGCCGGCGGTGCCCAAATGTTTAAAGAGCCCGAGAAAGGCAATAAAGACATCAATATGGAACGCATGGAAGATGTTTTAGAGAGCAAAGCAACCGTGGTTGCTGCCGCATGTCCCTATTGTATGACGATGTTGCGTGATGGGGTAAAAGGAAAATATAAAGAGCAGGAGATTGCGGTGTTGGATATTGCAGAGATCACAGTCAGAGCGAACGGACTATAGCCCATCTGTCTTGAAATGCAGTAAGGCTGTCCTCAAACTATCCAACCTTTCCGGCTGCAAATTTTTCACTGGTATCGCCAAAACATTCGCCATTGAATCAACATTCCCTCTTGGATCCTCATAGGTTTGAACGATGATATCGTCCTTGTCGGCTTTCAGCCATAGTATCCCATGGGTAACATTACCCAGGTAATCCAGGTCGTTAAACATACGAAGGTGCATGGAATAATACTCCTGCATACCATGTTGAAAAGTTTTTCGCAGGCGCACAAAATGTTCGGGCGTTACGCTGAGTTCCCAGTTCTTTAGTTTCACTTCACCGGAAGGGTCGTAACATTCGTTCAGGCATTTATTAGTCCATTGCAGCCATTGCTGTTCGTCCATTTTGGGCCTGCCGGTATAATTAAATGCGCAAACCGGCAAAATAGCCAGTAGTAATGAAGCGAATTTAAACCGATGAAAGATTGATCTGAGCATGACACGATAATCTTATTCTAAATTAATAATTTGAGTAAATTTACCCATGCAATTTTCTGAACACTCCAGGGTTTGGATATACCAATCCGACAAAGAATTAACTGACGAACAGGCAACCGATCTGCACGACTTACTTAATAAATTTGCTACTTCGTGGACGGCGCATAACCACCAGCTGAAAGCAAAAGCTGAAGTGAGATACAATCGCTTTTTAATTTTGATTGTTGATGAAAGCCAGGCTGGCGCAAGTGGTTGCTCCATTGATAAATCTGTTAATTTCATGAAACAGATCGAACAGCATTATGGTATCAATTTGTTCGATCGTTTCAATATGGCCTACCGCGATGGCGAAAAGGTATTGTCAGCACCAAGGCATGAGTTTGAAGAGATGCTGCGATCAGGCAAAATAAACGCCCAAACCATCGTGTTCAATAACCTGGTGCATGATTTACAGCAGCTGGATACTAAATGGGAGGTGCCCTATAGCGAAAGCTGGCACCCGCAGTTGTTTGGGGTGCTGAGTCATTAGGCATTGGGGAATTCAGTATAAGACTTACGAAGTTTTTAAAACTTCGTAAGTCTGCAACCCAATACCTAATACCAAAAATTCCTACCTTAGAATATGGGACAACGAGACGAAAGGGTTGACGCTTATATAGCCAAATCGCCCGACTATGCTAAACCAATTCTGATCCATATCAGGGAGTTTGTTCACCGGGTGGCACCCGAAGTGAATGAGATGATCAAATGGGGCTTCCCTTTTTTCGATTACAAAGGTCCGGTATGCCACATGGCGGCGTTCAAGCAACATTGTGCTTTTGGCTTCTGGAAAGTAAAGCTACTCGATAATACAAATGGTTATTTAAAGGTTGACGGAGAAGAATCTTCAGCCGGTAGTGTTGGGCATATCCGTAGTATCAGCGATTTGCCACCTGAAGATGCATTGATCGATTTTATCCACCAAGCCATTGCGATCAATGAAAAAGGGGTGAAGGTTGAGAAAAAGGCCGCTCCGCCCAAAGCCGAAATAAGTATGCCAGCTGATTTTGACTACCTGCTCAAAAGCAATACTACCGCATACTTTCACTATGATAAATTCAGTTCATCCAAAAAGCGCGAATACCTGGAATGGTTTGCCGATGCCAAATCGGAAGCTACGCGTCAGAAACGCATCGAACAGGCGCTGGAGTGGATTGCTGAAGGAAAATCACGTCACTGGAAGTATCAATCGTAGTCAGGTAGTCCGCGTCCCGACTTTCGGACTCAATTTAAAAATCCAGCGGACCTAACCTCCGCATATTTTTCCTGATCAAATACTGGCGGTGCTGTACATACCCGCTTGGATTTGTGGGCGACCACTTAAGCGGATCTGGCCAGATGGAGGCAATAGCAGCCGCTTCCTGGTTGTTGAGCTTAGCGGCAGATTTATGAAAGTAGGCTTGTGATGCTGCTTCCACACCGTAAATACCATCGCCCATTTCAATCTCGTTCAGATATACTTCCATGATGCGTTTTTTGCTCCAGAATACTTCGATCAATACCGTAAAATAGGCTTCAAATGCTTTACGGATATAAGAACGACCCGACCAGAGAAATATATTTTTTGCGGTTTGTTGAGATATGGTACTACCGCCGATCAGCTTATGGCTGTGTGCATTTTTATCAATGGCCCGCTCCATGGCCTTGAAATCGAATCCAAAGTGGTCCAGGAATTTTTGGTCCTCTGCGGCAACTGCTGCACGTTTCATGGGGTCGGCAATGTCGTCAAAATCGATCCAGGTTTTATCGATTTTCCAATCCTTGCCATCCGATTTGCGTTCGAATCCACGCGAGATCATCAGCCAGGTAAAAGGTGGGTTAACCCAGCGGTAGAGAAGTACGCCAAACAATGACAGCCCAAAAAACAAAAGCAGCGTCAATTTTACAAAGCGCCAGATTAGTTTTAAGATGCCGGGTTTCATGGGCTTAAAAATATCTGAATAAATTGGAATTCGGAATTCTTAATGCCGATTTTGGAATTATTGAATAATACTAAAAACCCTGTCATTGCGAGGAGCCGGCTGGGCATGAGCCCCGGGATGCGACAAAGCAATCGCAAGGAGGACGGCACGCACCTTGGTTGTGACCCAAAATTCAAATGCATCCGGGCCTAAAGGCATACCTTGCGATTGCCACGTCATTTCATTCCTCGCAAGCACAAAAAAAATTTTCATTTCATTCCTCGCAATGACTTTTTTTTATTGTCATTGCGCGGAGCTGTGTGTGGCATAGCATAGGCAGCGACAAAGCAATCGCAAGGAGGACGGTACAAGCGCTGGTGAAGCACGGAAAGATCAACGGCATGAGGTGCCTAAAGGCATGCCCTGCGATTGCCACGTCATTTCATTCCTCGCAATGACAAAATTTTTTTTTATTTTATTCCTCGCAAAGACATTGTTTTTGAGATTTTTGCGCCAACAAAAAAAGGTGCCCGGTAAAACCAGGCACCTTTAAATACTATCAATCTCATTCCGAAATCGGCATTCCGACTTCCGAACTCAACCTTACTCTGCTACTACCTCGAAAGGCACCTTAACCTTCACTTCTTTGTGCAGGTTCAGGTTAGCAGTGTATTCACCAACAAATTTTGGTTCAGAATCGAAAGTGATGCGACGACGATCAACTTCAAAGCCTTCTTTTTTCAAAGCGTCAGCAATTTGAATGGTATTGATCGCACCGAATATTTTTCCGGTTTCGCCGGCTTTTGCGCCGATGGTCAGTTTTACACCTTCCAGTTTGGCAGCAATCGCATCAGCATCTTTACGAATCTTTTCCTGTTTGAACTGCGCTTGTTTCAGGTTTTCAGCTAAAACTTTGCGGGCAGATACAGTAGCCAGTGATGCAAATCCCTTAGGGATCAGAAAATTACGGCCATAACCTGGTTTTACATTTACGATATCGTCTTTCTCACCGAGGTTCTTAACGTCTTGTCTTAAAATAACTTCCATTGTTTAAACCTCCTGATTATTTTAAAGAATCTGTTACATAAGGTAGTAAACCGATGTGACGTGCACGTTTAACAGCCTGGGCCACTTTGCGCTGAAATTTAAGCGAAGTACCTGTTAAACGACGTGGTAATACTTTACCCTGGTCGTTAATGAACTTCAACAAAAACTTTTCGTCTTTGTAATCGATGTACTTGATACCGTTCTTTTTGAAGCGGCAGTATTTTTTGCGGTTATCCTCCACTTTTGGAGCGGTAACGTATTGGATCTGATCGTTTGCCATTATTTTGCTGCCTCCTCTGCTTTAACGGTTTTTTTCTGATTGAATGCACCGCTGCGTTTTTTCTCGCTGTATGCAATGGCATGTTTGTCCAATGCAATGGTAAGGAAACGCAGAACGCGCTCATCACGACGGAATTCGATCTCCAATTTATTAATTAAATCACCCGGAGCCCTGTATTCAGTTAAGTGATAGTACCCTGTCGTCTTCTTTTGGATAGGGTACGCTAATTTTTTCAAACCCCAATTATCCTCCTGGACAATTTCGGCTCCGTTATCTTTCAAAATCTTGCTGTATTTGGCGATTGCCTCTTTAGCAGTTTCTTCAGATAACAACGGGGTAAGAATTACTACGGTTTCGTACTGTTGCATTATCTTGCTTTGTTTTAATGTTTTACCTAACCTGTATGCTACCAGGATTAGGGGCTGCAAATGTAGAAATAATTTTCTTTTTTACAAAGTTTTTTAAGGGTGGAGCAGGGTGTGCAAGATGCTGGGCGTTTGGTGTTTGCTGTATATTTTTTAGGAGATGAACTTGCGCCCTGCATAAATACCAGAGCGAATAAAAATTTGTTTTTTATTTTGCCTTTTTTTGAAATCTAAATTTTGGTAACTTTAAACAAATACATCATACAAATCGTACCAATAAAAAAACCAAACTAACATGCTTATCACTGACCTTGAAAACGAAATCCTGAACAACGGCGTTTTATCATCCGGCAACTCATGGGGCCCCGAAGACGATAATTGGGACGACGATGACGATGAGGATTTTGATGACAGGATTGAAGATCTTGACGACCTGAAGCAGATACAGGTGCAAGAAGAGGAATTTAATGCTCCCGATCCGGATGATGACGATCATCTGCCAGAAGAAGATGATGAGGAGGATGAATAAATCTGCTCCTAAAATTACTAACATTCTTGCCTTTGTTGTTTTTACATAAGCCATATTTTGGCTACTTTAGCCGGAGTGGATAATTTCATCGTTTCGGCTCGTAAATACCGCCCGGCAACTTTCGAAACCGTTGTAGGTCAGCAGCATATAACTAATACGTTAAAAAACGCTATTCGAAATAACCAGCTGGCCCAGGCGTTTTTGTTCTGCGGTCCGCGTGGTGTAGGTAAAACTACCTGTGCCCGTATCCTGGCTAAAACCATCAATTGCGAAAATCTGCAGCCTAATGGTGAAGCCTGCGGCGTTTGCCATTCCTGCGTTTCGTTTCAGAACGGCAGCTCGTTTAATATCCACGAACTCGATGCTGCCTCCAATAATTCTGTCGATGATATCCGTAGTTTGATCGAACAGGTCCGTATTCCGCCCCAGGCCGGCAAATACAAGATCTATATCATCGATGAAGTGCACATGCTTTCGCAGGCAGCATTCAATGCTTTCCTGAAAACGCTCGAAGAGCCCCCGCACTATGCTATTTTTATACTGGCTACCACCGAAAAGCATAAGATATTACCAACCATACTTTCGCGATGCCAGATATTTGATTTTAATCGTATCCGGGTGGAAGATATGGCGACACACCTGGCAGGCATTGCTCAAAAAGAAGGGATCAGTTTTGAGCCCGATGCCCTGCACATTATTGCCCAAAAGGCGGATGGTGGTCTGCGCGATGCGCTTTCCATGTTCGACCAGATCGTTAGTTTTTCCGACAGTAAGGTCACCTATCGCAATGTGATCGATAACCTGAATATACTTGATTACGATTATTACTTTTCCATCATCGATAGCCTGTTAAAGGAAGAAACTGCAGGGACTTTGCTATTATTTGATGAGATATTATCTAAAGGCTTTGACGGCTCGCACTTTATTTCCGGACTTTCAGAACATTTCCGCAATTTACTGGTGAGCAAGGATGTTGCTACCCTGAAATTACTTGAAGTAAGCGAAGGCATCAAAGCCAAATATCTGCAGCAGTCGCAGGCATCCTCGGTATCTTTCCTGCTTTCGGCCCTGAATATTGCCAACCAATGCGAGTTGAGCTATAAGCTTAGTAAGAATCAACGACTACAGGTGGAACTGGCGCTACTCAAAATGTGCCACTTGCCAGCCGCCTTTAGCTCATTCGCATCTCCGGTAAATGCAGCATCTCCAGGCGGGGAATTAAAAAAAAAACCTGATACCTCAGCGGTAAAACAAGAACTGGAAAGTTCGGTTAAACCAGTTGTACCCATATTAACCGAACAGCCCGTTCAATATCAAAAAGCTGAGCCCAAGCCCGAAGCGTTGCCCAAACCAGAAATACCGGCACCTGCAGCACCAGCTGAAAAGCCTAAAGTTTTCATTCCCAACTCAGGTACTTCATCAACATCCATTAAGATACCATCTTTAAAAGACCTTACTGCTGCGGCAGTTGCTGCGGTAGAAGAAGAGGACCCTTACCTGAAAGGTGAGGAAAAGGAGGATTTTACGATGGACGATTTCCTGAAACAATGGAGCGACTATGCCGCAAAAATAAAGTCAGAAAGTAAAAATATGGGCCTGTTTACCATTTTTATTTCCAGTGCCCCGGTGATGCTGGAGCCCTACCGTTTTGAAGTTGTTGTGGGCAACAAATCGCAGGAAACACTGTTCCGGGACGATAAGCATCATATCCTCAATTTCCTTCGCCAAAACCTGAAGAATTACAATATCGAGGTCCAAACCCGTGTCGATGAAGTGAAAGCTGCCAAACGGCCCTATACCACATCAGAAAAATATCAGCATATGGCCAGCAAAAACCCACAATTGGCCGAATTGCGCAAGCGGTTTAATTTGGATGTGGATTATTAGGATTGGGGCCGGCGTCAAAATAGATTTAATAAAAATCATGTCCTTGCGAGGACTGCCGAACTTTAAGCGGGACGCTTATACTTTTTATTGCGTCAAGCGGGACGCTTGACGCGGCGGCGGGGCGGGTAAAAAACAATGTCATTTCGACGAGCCAGCCAAGGTTGTGCTGTCGGGGGGTGAGGAGAAACCTTAAGCGCCTTCCCTTGCATACCTGCCCGGCATATTATATAAGTTTCCTCCTCGCTCCACCACACATTCCACCTCCGCTCGTTCGAAATGACATCAATTGAGAATTCTCAGCTCGCGCGAGTTTTCAACTCATGGTAACAATAGCCTGGCTTCCAGCCAAATTATAGCCACCCGGCAGGTAAATTCTCAAACTATCGCCGGTCCAAAAATCCGCAACGTGCTTATTGTCAGATAATAAGCGAGGTGCCTGAACTTCACCGGAGATCCAGTAACCAAAAAAGCCACCTTTCTGAAAGTGCATGCTGATAATCAACGTATTAACGTACCAACAAAATATCCGGTCAATTGAACACCTAAAGCGCTGTAATTCAGGAGAAAAGCTACTGATGTTCAGAGCCACCGGTCATTTTTACCAAAATGGGCCGCTAAACCCCTTATTGTCAATGGGTTTCAATTTCCGGTCGGCACAGTCTTTTTGAACACTTAAGCAACTGATTACAA
The DNA here is from genome assembly GCA_903866915.1 of uncultured Mucilaginibacter sp. Lineage (GTDB taxonomy): Bacteria > Bacteroidota > Bacteroidia > Sphingobacteriales > Sphingobacteriaceae > Mucilaginibacter. Next base: position 72,218 of record CAIPPO010000154.1, read on the forward strand.
AAGACTTACAAAAAATATCAGCCGGCACCGGAAACGAGACAGCCCATTTACCCGCTTAAAGCACTGTCGAACAGGCTGTTTTCGGGTGACAACGGGTGTATTTGGGGCAATAATGAACACTGAACACTGGATATTGATTTAAGAAGTCATTATCCGATCTCAGCTAACCACCGGGATCACCGCAATTTCTTCGGCCGGTCATTTAGCGGATACCCTTCCTCGTCCAGGTCGGTCCGGCTGTCTTCGGGTGTTCTTGAAATAATTTCGTCTACCGGGTCGATATGCACAATATTGCCCTTGTCGATGTGCATGGCCAGACTTTCGACGTCAGTTTCGAGCGATTCATTCGGGATGTACTCATCCACAGCATAGGGGTTAGCCTCATCGTAGGAAGAATCCATATCGCCACCGTTTTTTACTGCCGAATTGTACGGATCGGGATGCACATAATCCGGGTCATCACTGGCTATATCAAATTCAAAACTATCTTCCTCTTTGTTAAAAGTTAGGTTTTCCGCAACGGTTTCTTCCCCTAAACTCTTTTTAAGATAGGCATCCCGGTCGTCATTGTCGTTGTCGAATTCAGGATCTGGTTTTTTAGTGCTCATGACATATGGGTTTATATTATCAGAACACTAATTTACCGCTATAGTTTTTGATCAGGAATGACCTAAATCAAATTAATTGTGACCTTGATCAATATTTAGCAGGCTGACCGGCTTTTGGGATCGATCCTAAAATAAATTTCCGCAGATTTTCGGCGGCAACTGCCAGATCTTCCTTGCGCAGGTAAAGCATATGCCCGCTTTTATAACCTTCCCAATTGATGCGGTCCTTCAGGCGACCGCTTGGGTCCAGTTGCCACAGGTTGTATTTGGCGTTAAAATAATCGCAGGCCCCATCAAAATATCCCGACTGTACCAGCAAATGCAAATTGGGGTTTTGTGCTATGGCCGCGCGAAGGTTTTCGCCGGTATGATCGTTTTTTTCGTCCCATGGCCAAACGTTGCCGAACATATTGTATTTAAGATCGGTTTTGTAATTCAGATCGCTGCGCAGGTAAATATTAATAGCAGGTGTAAATTCCTGAAGCCAGGCGGTTAGCTCGGCATTATAATCGGGACCATCGCCGGCAGTCTGGCGATCGATACCACGATACCGCGAATCCAGGCGGCCAACTGTAAATCCCTGATCGCGCAATAATTCTTTCCAGAACAAATTATAGGCGATTACCAGGTTATTATCCAGTACCACTTTTGCCGGCAGGCCGCTATAGCGGGCTATTTTATCGGCAATTGCCCGTTTTTGTTCATCATTTAGGGAACCGGCTTTGGTAAGCGCAGGTATCAGTTGGTTGACGGTGAAATCTTCAACTTCGGGAAGTACTGTTGTAAGTTCTTTTTGTTGCAGATCGGCGGGTAATTTTTTATGATACCAGGCTGTTGCTGCAAAATAGGGAAGACTTAAAGCCTCACCTACAGGTCCCTCTCGTTCAATACCGAGACCGGTTGGCGAAACCAGTATAACGCCGTTCAAATACATCCATTGAGCGTCTTGCAATTCAAGCGCCAGGCCCGAAACACGTGTAGTACCATAACTTTCACCGATCAGAAATTTAGGCGATGCCCAGCGACCCTGGCGGGAAACAAAGGTATTGATCCATTCGGCCAGGTATTTAATGTCTTCATTAACACCAAAGAAATTCGATTTAGGAATATCAGGAGATACCGGCCTTGAATAACCGGTATTAACTGGGTCCACATAAACTATATCAGCAACATCGAGGATTGAATTTTGATTTTCCTTAAAACCAAAAGGCTGTAGCGGATATCCTTCATCATCAGCGTTAAGCATTCGTGGGCCGGTATAACCCAGTTCCATCCAAACAGAAGGAGTTCCCGGACCGCCATTAAATGAAATTACCAGTGGGCGGTTTGCCCTGTCGGCAATGTTGTCGCGTTCGTAATAAGTATAAAAAACACCGGCAGTTGGTCGGCCTTCCTCGTCCCAAACCGGCATCAAACCTGCCGTTGCGGTATAGGCTATCGGCTGACCTTTAATTGTAACCGAATGATGCGTTACAACGGCCGTATCGGTATGGATTACCCGACCAGGAGCTATTTTTTGCGTATTTTTTGGCTGAGAAGAAGATGCCGGCGACTGCGCATTGACCGAAACTACCGCAAAGCAAAGCGCCAGCATTGATTGGAATTTTAATTTCATGAGAGATGAATGGTTATGATAAAGTAAATAAAGAGCGGCAATAATTGATATTGCAAGTATTTGTTCGTTAATAATAATTAGGGGTAAAATCTGGCCTTCGGGTAAATTTAATAGCTGATTTTCTTGCCATAAGATGTTACGCCGCCCACCGAAAATTTAACTCCTATTGTAAATTGGGCATAGGCGTCGTTGCGCGTGCCGGCTTTAAACCCATCGAGTTCGTCGCCGAAAACAAAATTGTACTGGTAACCGAGATCGATTTTTACGTCGGGCCGTTGATTACTGTTGAATATTTTAAATTCGTAACCGACCCGCGCTGGAATAAAAAGTTCGTTAGCCTTGTTTAAACCTGGCGTATAGTAACCGGCCAATTGTGTCGAATACCGGTTTATGCTGTTAATGTTGCTATAGATCATCCCAATTCCCCCGCCCACATAAAAATTCTTTGCGGCATTAAGAAGCTGACTTCGGGAGTAATCAATTATTTCGCCTGCTTGCAGTTGCAAGCGCAAAGCATAGTAGGTATAATCGGCCGAAAACTGCCTGCCGAGCAGGTCTGTGGCGGCATTACCTCCAGCAAGTTTACCAACCTGAAAATCAAAAATATAGTTAACAAAGGCAGTTTGGTTATAAATGAAACTTAAATTGACCGATTTTGTACTCTGAGGTGTTTGTGTATCACCATAAAACGAATTGAAGCCAAGCGAAGCGCCCACATCATATTGCGAGTAATCGTATCCAATTTGTGCTTTTGATACCAATGCCGTAAAAGTTGCAAGTATCGTAAAAAGCGAAATGCGTAGTGTGCGTTTTGTCATAGTAGGTGTTCGGTAACCATTAAAGCCCGGTCGTAAAAAGTGTTTATACGTCAATTCTATAAAAATAAGTTCATTCTTCAATATATCAATACAAAAGCAAACTTATTATTTGTTGCTTTTTGCAAAATGAACGCCTGTTTTTATGCTTTTGCTTGACGCATTTTTTTATATTTGAGCCCTTTTACGA
>CAIPPO010000155.1 GCA_903866915.1 uncultured Mucilaginibacter sp.
ATTTTTCGATGTCTTTTAACCGCCTTTGGGCAACAGGAAACCTATTTTTATAAAATTCAGGAAATTGCTAATAGCGAACATCTTTGCACTAACTTGTTAATTAAACTTGATAGCCTAAAAAAAACACGCAGACCAAATGATTCCTTTGTTAAGATTTTCTTTGATCGCGATGTTGATTTTGGCTTTACCCATCGCAGGATTATAATTACGCTGAACAGCACACATTATGAGATCAATTTATTAGTAAAACAAGATACTATTTGCTACAGTTCGACGCTACTATTTAGTGAGCAAGAGGGGAATAGCTATCGCGATTATTTCAACAAAAAGCAGCGCAAACCAAAAATTGATACCCTTAGGGCACTTCGATTTTTATCTATGAGAAACGGTTTTTACCATTCGAAGAAATCATTAAATGATTTATCAAGTGAATTAGATATGCATAGAAATTATGCGTTCTACTGCGGTGATGGACTAACGTCAAAACAAAGTGATGCAGTACTTCTTGACTCACTCGTTCAAAGACAAGATATTCATGTATTGACAAATATGCTAAGCAGCATCAATTGTGAAACTCAACAGTATGGAGTATATGGTGTAAATGAACTTCGAAAAAAGGGATTAAACATTCCAGATTATATTAATAAAATAACCGAATACATTAAGAAAAGAAATTCTGATTTAGTTACATGCGCAGCGGATATCTATCCAGTCATTGCAAAAGCATATAACTGAATCAAGATGCTGGCGACAAAACTTTTGTTGGCCAATAAAAGGAAAATGCAACTTGCCAGCTAAATTTTTATGAAATACCCCATTCACACACTGACACACTCACTCACTCATTCACTCGCTCACTCATTCACCAACTAAAACACTGCCACCGGCAATACCACCTCAAACCGGTTACGACCACTAAAGCCAAACAGGTCGGGATCCAATAAACGAGCGTATCTGAAACCGAAGGATATTGGCACCTGGTTGAACCATTGTGTATCAAAGAATACTGCCAGACCAGTAGACCGGAAGTTTTTGTAATTGCTTCCATCGCTAAAATTGTCGTAGGTGCGTGTGTAATCAAAAAAAGCATTGCCGCGGATACGGAGAAAATAGATGGTATTGGCAACACCCGCATCGGGATAAAGTATAGGGAAATGATAATCGGCGCCGAATTTATCCATCTGGTGCAGGTTCTCGGCAAAATAACCTCTTGCAAAGGGGAAGTTATTGGTAAAACCGATCACATTATTGCTTCCTTTTTGCTGGTAGGCCAGGTTAAAAACCAGGCTATGGTTTGTCGCCAGTCCCGGAAAAAACAGGTTACCCGAAACCAGGAGTTGATTAGCAGTTAATCCTTCAACAGCGACTTTATAATCGATACTTAAATTTTGCGCGAAGTGTGGGTAAATATTTTGTCTGGCCTGCTGGATACGGGTGCCAAAGCTAACATAGTTGTCGAGGTAGGTATAGTTGCTCGATTTAAACTGACGGTTATAAGGTGCCTGAAAGTTAGTCTGACTAAAATAAACATTGCTGCCAAAATCAAGCCCGGTGATCTGTTGCCCCTGGCTCAAATTTAATGGGAACTCGATTCCGGCATATGGGTCGGTCTCGTTCCAGTACACATTACCACCCTTGTAATATCCCCGCCTGTCGAAACTGTAATCAATACCTGCATGTAAAAAAGGAAACAGGGCTCCATATAGTGCATCAAAACCTACCTCTTTATACCCCTCTACCCTATTGTATCCGAATGATAATTGCGACTGAAAGGTATTGAGCACATTTTCGCCGATCAAAGCGACCGAATAGTCAGGGTCATTGATCGAAGGGATAATGCTGTGAAAATTGAACAGGTGATAGGATTTGCTGTATTTCTGCTCGGGCAGAGGCTTGAAGTTAATTGAATCCAGTAAATGGGCACTTGTATTGCTTTGCAGGGCTGTCAGTCCTAAATTGTCCAGCGGCCCGGGTATGGCCGTTGAGGGAAGCAATTGCCATTCTACTGCATTACTATTTACTTCATTTATTTGGTAGCCGACTGCTGTCAATCCGACTATTGCGAGCTTTTTTATAGATAATGCAGCCTGGTACGATCCAATATATCCTAACCTTGTACCATTTTTAAATTGATAAAGCTTCCCTTCTCTTACCACATAGGCAAACAATGCATCATTATGAAAGGAAGTTGCACTAAACAAAACAGTATCGCCATAAACTGATAAAAAGCCTATAGGCTGATAAGTAAAGGGCAGCAAATAATTTGGTTTTCCTGAATCAATATCGATAAGTGCCAATGACATTTGCCCTCTGCTATTCCTTACAGCTGATACCAATTGATGATTACTGTAGAATTTGGGATAGGTAAAAAACAGTTTATCCGGGTTTGGTACTGCTTTGATCAGTTTTCCGCTATCGGCACTCAATAAATGCAGATCACATTTGCCCGACGCAGCCTCCTGTACAGCAACGATCCTTTTACCATCGCCACTAAAATCGGGTGAAAAATACTTGGAGTTTTTGGTCAGACGGTGTTCCTCGCCACTGGCAACATCCAGTAGCTCAAGTTCGCTATAGTCGCGGTAGGTCCAACGGAGATCCGGTCGGTAAGCCGCGTATACGATCTTACCATCGTGGTAAGCGAAATAGCTATCGAGCGAAACATCCCGTATGCCAATTATTTTTTCCTTTGCCCCCTTACTTTCAACAAAAACCGGCAAATGATCGTAGGTACTCTTTAGGTAAATGAGCGTACTGTCATTTGAATAAACCGGATACTCTTCGTTCGCTACAAAATGACCTTTGAGTATCGATGAGTTTACACTGAAGGGTATTTCCGTATCACTAAACTGTTTTTTAAAATAAGCCATTGCATCGTTCCTGAATTGTTCAAAACCGATACCGGAATATTTTTTGATAGCCCGCTGTAAAGGAAAAGGACCACCTTTATACGAGGCTGCATCATGCGTCACTTTTTTCCAGAACTGGTCGCCGTATTTTTCGCGACCATAAGCTACCAGCATGTAACCTGTCGGGTACCAGTCTGGCGTAAAATCGCGGTACGAGCCATTGCGCAACTTCATCCAGCTATACTGCTTTCCTGCAGCCCACAAAGCCCGGTAGCTATTGAAAAACCAGGGTAGCCTGCCACGGCCCTGATCGCTTACCAGTGTTTCATTAAAAACAGCGTCCCCTTCAAAAAACCAGTTTGGCACAGCAAGGTCGTTACCCAGTGCCTGCCCGCCTTCGCCAAAAAATGTGCGCAGGAAATGAGAAAATCCGACATTGAAATTATTGTATTGTTGTACATGCCTGAACTCGTGGATCGAAAGCTGCGCTGTCCAGGGCAAGCTGCCTATATCAAAACTATTCTGCTCGGGCGTCAGATAAAATTCACTTCTGAACGGTGCAAGGCCGACATAAGCATTAGCGATAGTGGTTTGATTTTGCAAAACAATGCTTACCTGTTTTTGCTTGTTACCGATAGTCGGCTGAATGCTGCTATTCATCCGGGCGATGATTCCAACCACTTCAAATGCTGCAGAATCAAGGCCTTCAGGGAAGATCACTTTTGCTGCCGGGATATTAACCTGTTGCCATTTAATAGATGGTGGATTGCCACCGAATTCCTGGGCATGGCTCGATAATTCAGTAACCAAAAACAAGATCCAAAAAGCAAAGAAAAATTTCTTTCCGGGTAGCTTTGTTCTCATCGGGGCGAAAGTAGTGACAAATATACGGTAATGCAATTGCTGGGGTTACTCATCATATGTTAATTTAAATTGGAGTACATTAGCCTATTATATAAACCTGATACCCTCCTATACCTGTACGAAATGAAAAAATCCAGTTTGAATTACGCCATTTTATTGGTATCAGTTTCCCTTGTCATATTTTCCTGCAAGAAAAGTGCTACTAAACCGGCAGTAACTACCATTGCTGATACAAATAATGTTTACGTTGCCGGTTCTATAAATAACGGCTCGAATTCAACTTATGCGGTCTATTGGAATAATGGTTCAAGGGTAATATTGATCGATACGCTTACCAATTCAGAAGCCAACGGAATTGCGGTTTCAGGCTCAACTATTTACGTTACTGGCTCTGTTACAACAGATGCCCAGGTAGCTGTTTATTGGAAAAACGGCAGTACTGTAAGTCTTCAAAATCCCAACGCATTACCTTCCATGGGAAAAGCGATCACCGTGTCGGGTAACGATGTTTATGTAGCAGGGAATCTGTTGGGTGGATCGTCGCAGGCAGCTTATTGGAAAAACGGCACGCTAATGATGCTAACTATCGCTGGAACCACGGCTACAGGCGCAAATGCCATTTTTGTACAAGGTAGCGACGCCTATGTTGCCGGTTACTCCACTACAAATAATAAAACGCAGGCAACCTATTGGAAAAACGGTATGCCAACGCTTTTGAGCGGCGATGGTACACAAACGACCGTCGCATTTGGAGTTACTGTTGTTGGTTCAGATGTTTACATAGCAGGCAACGAGTACGATACGGACGGAAATTCGACAGCTGTTTATTGGAAAAATGGCGAGGTCAACCATATTGAAGGAAATGCTTTTGCTTTTTCATTGACCAACAGCGGTAGCGATGTTTATATTCTGGATAATAGCGACACGAATTTAAGTTATTGGAAAAATGGCACTGTAACCAGGGTAACGGCTAATAGTATCAATATAAATGCACATGAAAGCTCCATTGCTGTTAGCGGCACAGACGTTTACGTTGCAGGAGCAGCAAATAACCTGGCTACTTATTGGAAAAATGGCAAAGCCGTAAACATCTTTTCTAAACAATCTACAGCAAACGCAATTGTTGTATTGCCTAAGATCAATTAAAACAGACTTTAGAATTCGAAACAATTTGATGACACTCAGTCTTGCAAAACTGAGTACATTTGCCGTTTGTTATTAGAATAACATGGCTAAAGTTTCAATCAACCTGGCAACGGGTTCACTACAAAAAGAAGAACTCATCGTGGGAATAGATTTGGGTACCACCAATTCATTGGTGGCCTTTATCGATCCGGATAAAGACCCTAAAGTCATCAATGATGCCGGAAAGGGTGTTTTGGTGCCTTCGGTTGTGCATTTTGGACAGGCTGGCGATATAACCGTAGGTAATGAGGCAAAGGAATATTTGATCACTGATCCTCAAAACACCGTTTTTTCGGTAAAGCGATTGCTGGGTCGTTCTTATAATGATATTGAAAACTATAAAGATTTCTTCTCCTATAAAGTCATTGACGATAATACCGAAAGCCTGGTTAAGATAAAGGTTGGCGATAAATTTTATACGCCGATTGAATTATCAGCATTGATCCTGAAAGAATTGAAGGAACGCGCCGAACATGCATTGAAAACACCGGTAAACCGCGCAGTAATTACTGTTCCTGCTTATTTTAATGATTCGCAGAGGCAGGCAACACGCGATGCTGGCAAGCTGGCAGGTTTGGACGTATTGCGAATTGTGAACGAGCCTACAGCCGCAAGCCTGGCCTATGGTATCGGACTTAACCCGGATGAGACCAAAACCATTGCCGTTTACGACCTCGGTGGCGGGACATTTGATGTTTCGATCCTGCAAATACAGAACGGCATTTTTGAGGTATTGTCAACCAATGGCGACACTTTTTTAGGTGGAGACGATTTCGATCGGGCTATTGTTGATTATTGGATCGATAAAAACAATCTCGACAAGAACGAACTCTTCAAAAACCGCGAGTTGGCACAGCAATTACGCCTGAAAGCTGAGGCAACGAAAAAAGCATTCGCCCATCAGAGCCTGGTCAATGAAAAGATCGGTGATATTTGGTGCACACTTGATCGTAATACTTTTAACGAATTGATATTGCCAAAAGTGCAGCAAACAATCGATTGTTGCAGAAATGCACTAAAAGACGCAGGGCTAAGCATTGCTGATATCGATGAAGTAGTTATGGTTGGCGGCTCGACACGCACCACATTAGTAAAAAAAATGGTAGCTGATTTCTTTGAGCGCCCCGTACATGACGACCTGAATCCCGACGAAGTTGTAGCCTTGGGTGCTGCCATACAAGCTGATATATTGGCAGGCAATCGCCGCGATATCTTGTTGCTTGATGTTACTCCGCTCTCATTGGGAATTGAGACCATGGGCGGTTTAATGGATGTGATCATTCCGCGGAACTCGAAAGTACCAACTAAAGCGGGCAGGCAATATACCACCTCGATAGATGGACAGGCGAATATGAAAATTGCCGTTTACCAGGGCGAGCGAGACCTCGTGAAAGAAAACCGTAAACTGGCCGAGTTTGATCTGAAAGGGATCCCGGGTATGCCTGCGGGTTTTCCAAAAGTAGACATCAATTTTTTACTCAATGCCGACGGTATCTTAAAGATACAGGCATTAGAACTGAGATCCGGCGTTAAACAGGAGGTTGAAGTTACCCCAACCTACGGTATAACTGACGATCAGGTGGAGCAAATGCTGATGGACAGCATCACCCATGCGCAGGATGATGTAAGTCAACGTATGCTGATAGAGGCCCGGACTGAGGGCGAACAAATGACTTACACAGTAGAACGCTTCCTGCAAAAGAATGCTGCTTACCTTGATATCGATGAGATTTCTTCAACCCAAAAGAAAGTAGAAAAGCTCAAAGAGGTGCTTACCAGCGGAGATAAAGACCTGATCCACAAAACCATCGATGACCTGAACGAGTATACCCGCCCATTTGCAGAGCGATTGATGGATGTAGCGATCAGTACAGCGATGAAAGGTAAAAGCATCGAATAACGAGATATTCAATATCTTCGTGCATGCTAAATACCAGAAAGATCTTCATTACATTCGTTTTTTTGTACCTTACTATTGGGTATAGTTTCGGACAGGTAAATGATACCGCGAAACGCAAAATTGCAACTGATACCCTAAATCATATTAGCGCAGCCGATTCATCCAATGGAGTACTGCGTCCGCATGATGCAGCTCAGTACGACTCGCTAATGCTGAAACTGGCCAATGGCGATCAAAGTGGACGCTGGCCGGTGAGGAAAGCGCCGCGGTCATTGCCGGGTGCTATATTCCCTTATTATCGTGTTGTGGCTTATTATGGCAATATGTATTCCAAAAATATGGGTGTACTGGGTCAGTATCCGCCTAAGATCATGCTTGAAAAATTGGAGGGCGAAGTAAAAAGCTGGCAGGCAGCCGATCCATCTACATCAGTGAAACCGGCTTTACATTATATCTGTGTAACAGCACAAGCCTATGCCGGTAAAAATGGCCTGCATAATCTGCGGATGCCGTTCAAACAGATCGATAGTGTTTTGCATATGGCGCAAAAGATCAATGCATTGGTCTTCCTCGATTTCCAGGTGGGCTTTAGCACCGTGCAGCAGGAAATTCCCCGAATTGAAAAATACCTGCTGATGCCAAATGTGCATGTCGGTATCGACCCTGAGTTCTCGATGAAGGAAGGAAGCATACCCGGTAAACGTATCGGCACCTATGATGCTGCCGATATCAATTTCGTTTCAAACTATCTTGCTGGCATTGTGCGAAAGATTAACCTGCCGCCAAAGATCCTGGTTGTACACCGTTTTACCAAACGCATGGTAACCAATTATCAGGACATTAAACTCCACCCCGAAGTGCAATTGGTAATGGATATGGATGGCTGGGGTGGCCCCGATCTGAAGAAAGATTCGTACAAATACTTCATCTCTCACGAACCTGTTCAATTTACCGGGTTTAAGTTATTCTACAAAAACGATATCAAAAACCCTCCCAAACGCATGCTCAGCAAACAGGAACTACTGAAATTGCAGCCAGCTCCGGTTTATATACAGTATCAGTAAGCTGATAGTTCGTGGTTCATAGGTAATTTGCAAAACATGTTATGAACCATTAACGATAAACTAATTAACGCCCCAAAGACTCCTGCTCCTTAAGTGCTGAAATATTATTCTTTTCACTGTATCTGTTGGCCTGGTCATCAAAATATTCCTGAATAGCGGCAATCGACTCCAGGTTATCTGCGATGCGCTGATGCATATCGGGCAAATCCTTTTCCAGCCTTTTATCGCCAAGATTGATATTGTCGACCTCAATTTTACTTAATTTTTCAAGTATTGCCTGCTGGCTGTTTTTCAAATCCTCAAACTCATGGACTATTTTTTCCATCAACTCAAATTTCCTGATCTTATCCATTGTATAGTTTTATTGTGTTTAAATGTATCTATGCTAACACACAAGCAAGATTTATTGTTTTGGATTTGATTTTTTCAACAATAACTAATAGTTTAGTGTATGAAATCTACTTTAACCTTATTGCTTTTATTGGGCGTTATCCCATTATTCAGCAACCTGCAATTACCTCAGCAGAAAGCCTTCAACGAGCAGTTGATCGAAGATTATCAAAATCAGCGCTATGCAGATGCGCTTAGTCTTTTGAAAAACAGTTACCCGGAGCCCGTTACCGACACAAAAATACTTTCAAGTATGGCTTATGCATCGCAAATGGCAGGTAACCTGCCGGATGCAGAGAAATATTACCAACGTATTTATAACCTCGATAGCAGTAATTACCATGTGCTTTTTAATTTAGGTAAACTGAATATCCGTAAGGGGAACGATGCAAAAGCTAAAACTTATCTGGTTCAATATTTAACAAAAGACAGTACGAACTTCTTTGTCTACCAGGACCTGGCCGAAATCAGCATAGGCGAAGGCAACCCGAAGGTGACGATCAATTACCTTGAAAAGGCCAACAAACTTCAACCATTAAATGCAGACGTTGCTTCAGAACTTAGTGGCTACTATATTTCCGCCAATAGACCTGCTGATGCCGAAACAGTTTTGAATATCGCTATCGATGCTGACCAGGAAAATATTTCGCTGTTACAGAGTTTTCTTAAATTAAAATATACTGAAAACAAACTGGAAGAAGTGATCAGCTATGGCGAAAAACTCTTCCAATTAGGGGATAATTCAACCTATGTAAGAAACAAAGTTGGCGAGGCTTATTACCTGAACGGCAAATACGATTGTGGTCTCGAAACTTTAATGGCTATTCAGCCGGGGATGCAATCCGAAGTTTCGTACTATTTTATTGCCGGCTGTTATAAGGGCTTAAAAAATCAATCGAAAGCAATCGAATATTTTCAAAAAGCGATCGATGCAGGACTATCGCCAAATATTGATGTCTATTATAGCGAAATAGCGAATAGCTATACTAAGCTCAACAAAAACAATAAAGCACTTACGGCGTACCAAAAGGCTTTGCAGTTTGACGAAAAACCAATGACCTA